>JAAERP010000203.1 GCA_024230215.1 Fuerstiella sp.
CGGAGCCGCGGGCCGCGCGGTCTCTGAAATCAACGTTGTTTGGCCGCGGCCCGGTTAACCGTGGCGTTATCCGACTGAAATCACATCAGCCCCCTGAAAGCCCCTATGCAGATCTCGATTCGCAGCGTGCTTTCACACGTTGCATTGTCCGCACTTTGCATCGCTGGCTTGGTTAGCGGACCACCCATAGCTTGGGCTGGTGTTGCCGTTGTTGCGATACTGCTGATTATCTATGCGATCAACTCTGCGGTGACACGGGGCGAAACACGCACTTTTGCAATCGGGGTTCTAATTCCTGCGGTCGCGTATCTTGCGCTGACCCTGTACGCAAGCAACAACGAGTACGGAACGCAAGGCGGACGAATGCCGACCACCCTGCTTGCTCAATCACTGTTGCAATCGCGGTACAGCGGAAAGACGATGCCGATTGGCACGTTTTCTGAAACACTAGACGGCGTTCGTGACACGCTTCCACTGGTTCATCTCTCAGTGGCGATTCTAATCGGTTACACTGGCGGCTTCTACGCGATATGGATATCACGTCGGCACGCTCAGGACGGCGGATAACAATCCAATGCACCCGAGCGGCGAAGTCGGATATTTGCAAACGGACAGTCTCTCGTCGCCGCCGGGTGATTGGTGACGTTATGTGGCACATCGCCTCTTCAACATTTGGCTGTAACTGAAATGGCTCGCCCCGGACGCCCTCGAAAACACGATCCAGTAACCGATGACATTCGTCGCTGCATTCAAAACGCGGACGACGATGGTGCCAGAGCTCTTCTCACCGCAAATGAAGTCGATATTCCGGATGGCTATTCATGCACGCCAGTGATTTGGGCCTCTTTCCACAACCGCCCAGAGCTCCTCAAATGGACCATTGAACGCGGGGCGAACATCAATCATCAAGATCGCAACGGGTACTGTCCCCTTCATTATGTCGGGCAGGAAAAGCTGGCTGAAGTCGCGGCGGTTCTTCTCGATGCTGGCGCAGAGACTGAGTTGCGTGACATCCATGGGAATACACCGCTATGGACCGCGACATTCAATGCACGCGGTGACCTTTCCGTCGTACGATTGTTGGTTGCTCATGGCGCTTCATTCGAAAACAAGAACAACGCAGGTAAGACTGTGCGCGATATGGCGGAGATATTCTTCCCCGATGAACTGCCAAGTCTCATTCGAGCGGCCACATAACAAAACCATGCACCGGAGTTGCCGATCCGGGCCGAATTTGAATTCAACGTCACTGGCGGCAACCCGGTGATGGTAGACGTTATGCATCCTAAGTTACTCAGATGGGAAAACGAGACCGATATCGCGATCACGTAGATCCCGAGTACCAACGCTGGGGTCGCACCTATCGCACGTTTCCGGGTGTCGACGAATGCGCGAGACTGATTCTCGACCGCAAAGCAACCGGAGCGTGGGCGGATATCGTTCACTTTGAGCTTGCAGAAAATGCAAGCGATCACCTCGCTGATATGATCGACGCCTTCCGCAACCACACATCGGATGATGTCGCTGTGTATATACTGATGGCATTGGAAACGGCAGCTCTACCCGAAAGTGTGGAGTTCCTTTCTGACGTCCTGTGCAGCGGGGACGCGAGATTTACGTCGTATGCTAAACGGGCTTTAACAGCGATCGACACCAGGGAATCCCGCCGAGCACTGTTTAACGCAACGGATGCATAACAATACAATGCACCGGAGTTGCCGTCCGGGCCGAATCTGAAATCCTCGTCGCTGGCGGCAACCCGGTGATTGTGGTCGTTATGCCACAAAAGCGATTCTCGCTTCATGGATCATCAAATTGACATAACGATCGCTGGGCTCGGCATCATCTTCTATTCGCCGTTCGCCGTGGCGCATATCAAAGACGGCTCCGACTATCTTGAGTCGGACTTCTGGGATCCGGCGCGTGTGGCGGAACATGTCATGGATTGCCAGCTCTCAGCATTCGGGACTGGTTCGCCCGGCACCTATCATATCAGGCTTTTCGACGGGCATTACTCAGAAACTGAGATTAACGACGCGATGGCCGCGATTCGCCTCGGTGTCGAGATTCGCGACGGGACACTTTGTTTTCGCGATCTATACGACTTGATGGACTGGCAGGCCGAATGCCCCGTTAACCAGACGACACCTGTGCCTAACGGATTCTATGAACTCACCGTATTTACTAATCGCCCGAAAAGCGGCATCCTAGGTGACAATCAGGCAATCAACATTCATTTCCGCTCTGTTCCGGAAAAGCCAAGACTCAAATGGGGCGGCGTTCCTGACATCAGCGGTGAACCTGTGGCATAACAAAAAAATGCACCGGAGCGGTGGGCGGCCCGCTCTCTGATTTCGTAAGCCGATCGCCACCGCCCGGTGATTTTAGCCGTTATCCGACTCAATTTGCTGCTACTCGACTGGCGAAGCCCATTGCCGAAACGCACATACACTCGCGTTTACGCATCTGCTCGCTTCCGGGCTGACGAGCTCGATCCACTAACAATCACACAAGCCCTACTTCTACAGC
>JAAERP010000204.1 GCA_024230215.1 Fuerstiella sp.
ACCCGAAGCGACATGGCGTCCCAGGCCGGACATTGTCGATGGAACGAGCCATCGCATTTCCGAAAGCAACAGCGTTTTCTTTTTCCACCGTACGATTACCGCAGAATCGCCAACGCCAACGATCCTTTCCTTCGGTGCCGATGATACCGTGAAAGCCTGGTTGGACGGGGAACTGATCGCGGAACGGATCGTTGCGGGTGCTGTGAATCCTGATCAGACGCTGGCTCACGTAAAGTTGCGAAAAGGCGAGCATCACTTGCTGGTCAAAGTTGTCAACGGTCCTGGTATCGGTGGTTTCTATTTCAACGTGAAGCAGCAAGGTCTCACCGCGGAGATTCGAGGTATTGCCAAGACACCAGTTGCTGATCGGAGTCCCCAGCAAGCAGAGAAGCTACTCAATTGGTTCCGTCAATTCGATCCGCAGTGGCAGCGGCTTTCAGCTGAAATCGCAAGTCATCTCACCCAGAAGCCGAAGTATCCGCAGAAGACAGTGTTCGCCTCAACTGAGGGCAGGAAGGGCTTTCGACCAGATGTCTATAGCGTGCAGGGGCCGGAGTTCTACGATCGCACTTACATTCTTGATCGGGGCGACCCGAATTCAAAACGTGAACCCGCCACACAGAGCTTTCTGCCGGTTCTCATGAAG
>JAAERP010000205.1 GCA_024230215.1 Fuerstiella sp.
CTATGACCTGTACCTCACGGATGGCACGGACATTGTGGAATTCACAGGTTCATCGACCAGCTTTGTGCCACAGACCAATTTGGCAATCGGTGACTGGAAATGGTGGGTTCGCGCGGTCGACGGAAATTCTGACAAAGGCGAATGGTCCGCGGAAGCCTCCGTGCACGTGGGAGGACGCCCCACTGTGCTGGCGCCCATGGGCAGCATCAACACAGCGGCTGTCACAATTCGCTGGACACCTGTTGATGGTGCCGGACGGTATATCCTGCTGCTGGAAACGCTGGCCGGTGTCTCCGTCTTCCGCGACAACAATCTAACCGCTACCGAACACACGTTAGATGTTTCGCCTGGCGAGTATCGCATCTGGGTCAAGGCAATTAGTGCGGCCGATAATTTCAGTGGCTTTTGGTCACGTCCGGTCGAATTTTCTGTCGCCCGGGTCGATGACAGGCTGCAGCAGGAAAAATCGATACTGGATGTCATGCTGATCGACAAGGCGAGTTTCTTGCCGACGGTAATGCGAGGCCTGTTAAACGAAAATCGACATGACGAGGACGTGACGAAAGATACCGTTGTTCAAAACGTTGAAGTTAATGACAGCGAGGCAGCAGAGCAGAGTTTGATCAGCATTTCGTCCGTAGACCATGACGTCGTCTTAGGTTCACAGGCGGGTGAGGATCCTGATCATTCACATGAGTTGCTCGACAACCTCATGACAACCCTTGGGGAAACAGCGCCCAGTACCTGTGTGCTCGATTTTGTCCGCGAAGAAGAGCCCTGGTGATGCTCGTGACATCCTGTCGTTTTCAGAGGGATTCTCCGTAGGGTAAAAATACTCCGCCGAACTCAAAACGCCGTGAAATACGGGACTTACCGAAACTCATCCCTCTCATCCTTGCTCAACTTCCGCCAGTCCCACGGTGCAATCACCTTATGACTGCCGCCCGTAGGGTCAAAAAACTGCACC
>JAAERP010000206.1 GCA_024230215.1 Fuerstiella sp.
CAGAACCGCCTGCTCCGCAATCAGACGTTCGGCGGGACTCAGTTCAGCAAAGTTCATCGTGCAACCTCCATGGGAAAAACTATTGAAGTTGCCACAATAGTCTATCTTCCCTATTCGCGCAATCGACTATGAGCGCACCCCGTTCGGATCGTGCCGACACACGCCATTACCTTCGCGGAAGTGGTCGTGACTTGAATGCCCGCGAGTGTTCGGCGGAGTATCGCTTTTCACCGTATTCGGGACTTCAGGTTCTGGTGGTACCCTTCCGCGTCGCAAAGTCTAGAATCCTCGACGAGGCGACATCGACCATGACCGATGAGGATTCGGCGCCGACGATGTCCGCCGTTCATCGCTCCGCTTTTCGACTTGCATCCAGCGACAACTGCCCATGCCTTCTTCTTTTGTGACTACCCGCCGTGTCGAGTTCTGTGAGACGGACATGGCGGGCATTGTTCATTTTTCCAATTTCTATCGCTGGATGGAGCAGGCCGAGCATGAGTTCTTTCGGTCGCTGGGGTTGAGCATTGTGAATCATCAGACGAACGGCAGTTCTCTGGGGTGGCCCCGCGTTGCCGCCACCTGCCGATTTGAATCGCCCGCTCGCTATGAGGACGTGCTGGACGTTAAGCTGATGTTGCAACGGATCGGCGTAAAATCACTGACGTATGATGTCCACTTCGCAATCGGTGACCGTGTTGTAGCAAGAGGAACGATGAAGACAGTTTGTTGCAGCATTGAGCGAGATCAGCCGCTGCGTTCCATCCAGATCCCCAATGAGTACACTTCGAAACTTCAGGAGTACCGGCCCGAGGGGTAGATCGCCCTCAACGCTCATTGCAAGGCAACTCATATGCCCATTGTTCTACAAATGACGAACGTCAGCCGCGCATTTCCAACCAGTACCGGGGCACTGACGATTCTTGAAGAAGTGAATATGCGGATACCGTCCGGCACTGCCGTTGCTCTGCAGGGGCCATCCGGTTGCGGGAAGAGTACGGTGTTGCACCTTGCAGGCACTTTGGATCAGCCTACGTCAGGAATGGTCGAGATTCTCAGCGAAAACCCATGGGCCCTGTCGGCGCGACGCCTGGCCGCCTTCCGCAATCAGCATATCGGCTTCATCTTTCAGGAGCATCAACTGTTACCTCAGTGCAGTGTTCTGGAAAACGTTTTACTCCCGACATTGACGGGTTTCGGGGGCCGTCGTCGGGAGCTGAAATCGCGAGCAGAAGAACTGCTGCATCAGGTTGGGTTGCAGGATCGAATGACTCATCGCCCCGCCGCTTTGTCCGGTGGAGAACGTCAGCGAGTTGCCGTCTGTCGAGCTTTGATTTACCAGCCGTCGCTGCTGTTGGCGGACGAGCCCACTGGTAACCTGGACCCTGCCACCGCGGATACTGTTGGCCAGTTGTTGCTGGCGATGGCGGCCGAACACGACGCGGCGCTGTTGTGCGTGACTCATAGTGACGAACTGGCAGCCCGCTTTCCCCATGTGGTTCGCGTGGAGAACCGCCATGTGGACTTTGCAGCCGCGCCAACTGCCACTGTCGGCTGAGGAATCGGAATCCTCCTGGCAAATCCGGATCACCCGGTGGTCATCGGCTGGCCTGCGAGGAATAATGCTGATTCGGTCCGATGACTCCTGCGGCGTCGGATAGGAAAATCACAGGAAGCAATGATGTACACACTTAAAATGGCCCGTCGGATGCTGTTTGAGACCAACAAACGGCTGCTCTGGAAACTGGTCTGGAATCTTGGTGTTAAGGGCACGCGGTCGGTGCTGGCTCACCGCCGGCGGATGCGGAAGGGGCTGTTTTTTCCACCGTTTCTGTACGTGTCCATTACCAACAGCTGCAATCTGAGGTGCCAGGGGTGCTGGGTTGACGTAGGTCACAAGCAGCAGACTATTGACCTGACAGCGATGAACAAACTGATCACGGAAGCCAAACAGGCCGGCAACACGTTTTTCGGAATTGTCGGTGGTGAACCGTTCATGCATCCGCAGCTGTTCGAAATTCTGGAGGCGCATCCGGATTGCTATTTTCAAGTGTTCACCAACGGTCAGTTCGTAACAGAAGAGAAGGCGAAGCGACTGTTTGACCTTGGTAACGTCACGCCGCTGATCAGTGTCGAAGGCAACGAGATCATCAGTGACGAACGTCGAGGCCGCAGCGACGTCTACAGCAAGACGCTGGCCGGAATCGATAACTGTCTTAAAGCGAACCTGATGACGGGCGTCTGCACCAGTCTGTGCAGGACCAATATCGATGATCTCCTGAACGAACGGTGGGTGGACCGCCTGATTGAAATGGGAGTCCTGTACACCTGGTTCCACATCTACCATCCGATGGGACCGGAGGCGATGCCGGAGTTGTGCCTGACGCCCGAACAGCAACGTCGTGCTCGTGAATTTGTGGTCGAAATGCGAGCGAAGAAACCCATCGTCATCGTTGATGCGTATTACGACGGCAATGGGCAAGCACTGTGTCCGGCCGCCAATGGCATCAGCCACCATATCAATCCGTGGGGCGATATCGAACCGTGCCCCATCGTTCAGTTTTCGAAGGATTCCATTCATTCCAGCGAAGACGACGACCGTACTCTGTTCGATAAGTTCACTCAGTCAGAATACCTGGCGGACTTCCGCACGCTGGCACAGGAGACGACTCGGGGCTGCATCGTGCTGGAGCGACCCGAACTACTGCAACAGGTCGTTGAAAGACACGGCGCGAAGGACGCGACGGCTCGCGGCACAGCGCTCCAGGAGCTGAAGTCGATGGTGCCACGAACATCGCAGTACCATCCGGGACATGAGATACCTGAACGAAATCTGTATTACCGCATCGCCAAGAAGTTCCTGTTCAACGACTTTGGTGTTTACGACGGACACGACCATACGGACACAGCCGCTCCATTCATCGTGAACGATGCAGCTGACGGATGCAATTCGTCGGTGCCCGAAGGCAGTTGTGGAGGTGGTGTCAGTTGCGAAGAACCGGACGTCGTCTCGTTGGGGGGAACGGAAAAACACAACTGACATCGATTGCTGGTTGCAACGTCGTGAAGGAATTGTGTCGCTGGTCGTACTGCCCGCAGGTGGAGCATAGTTTGTAAGTTGGCTGGAGTTTCGTTCTCAGCCGCGACCGCAAACAGCCAACCTGCTGCTTTGGAGTTCGTTGATTAGATGCGTGCTTTGGTTACAGGTGGAGGTGGATTTCTCGGGCTGTACATCGTGGAACAGTTGCTGGCAGCTGGGCACGGCGTGCGAGTTCTTTGCCGGGGCCGGTACAAGGTATTGAGTGAGCTTCCCGTTGACGTTGTAACCGGGGATGTGCGATACGCACCGAAGGTCGAGAAAGCCTGTCGGGATGTCGACGCGGTATTCCACGTGGCTGCCATTCCCGGGATCAGTGGTGCCTGGAAGAAGTATCACAGCATCAACACTGTTGGTACACAGAATATCATTGCTGCCTGTCACAGTCAGGGGGTTAAGCGGCTGGTCTATACCAGTTCCCCGAGCGTTGTGTTTGACGGCCGTGATCATGTTGATGCCGATGAGTCGTTGCCATATCCCACCGAGTGGCTTTCTCACTATCCTCATTCCAAGGCACTGGGTGAGCAGGCTGTGCTGGCCGCCAACGATGATAATGGGTTGAGAACAGTTTCGTTGCGGCCCCATCTGATCTGGGGATGCCGCGACAATCATCTGATTCCTCGGCTCATCAAAAAGGCAATGTCGGGCCGTCTGCGGCGTGTCGGCGACGGCACCAATGTCGTGTCGGTGGTTAATGTTGAAAATGCGGCGGCGGCACACCTGCAGGCGGAGTTGTCGTTACGCGATTCACTGACGGCAGCCGGCAACGCATATTTTATTAACGAGCCAGAGGCAGTGAACTTATGGCAGTGGATTGACGAATTGCTTGACCTGGCCGGACTGCCCGGCGTGCAGAAAACGATTTCTTATTCCACCGCCCATCGCGTTGGCGGCGTGATGGAGAAAATGTGGAAGTGGCTGCCGCTGCCAGGAGAGCCACCGATGACGCCATTCGTCGCAGCGCAGCTGGCCGGTTCACATAGTTATAGTATCGCCGCCGCACGGCGGGATTTCGGATTCCAGCCGATCGTGTCGATGGACGAGGGGCTCAGGAAACTAAAAGAAGAGATTCGCAACCGCCAGTTATAGGCCGCTGACGGTCACTTCTCCACTCGACGGCCCGCGCATGCCCAGACGCGAGGCGCTCAGAACAACGGCGTTGGCGGCTTCGGAAGCAGCGTCCGCCATGGCAGCGGACTCGGCGGCTGTGGCCAGGCCATCTGCTCGGAAGCAAGGCGTTTCCGTAATCCATACACGAGCCGTATTGGCATAGCAATGTTATCTTCATTGTAACAGATCACCGTTCCAACGTGGACACATGCAGTTCGGGCTTCATCAGTCGCGGCAAAGCGTGTGGTCACAATGCAGACATTGCACGTGTTGGCCGTGTCGTTCATTGTGGCGGACGCGTTTGGCGATAGAATTACGAGTTCAGCGCTGAAGTTATGTTTCGCCAGCCACACATCTCTTGAAGCTCGTTTGTCAGGTCCGCCACGTGAAAGCTCTTCTTCTTTCTGAATACAAAAGACTTGAAATTACCGACATTCCCACACCGGAGATTGGCCCTGAGGATGTTCTGGTTCAGGTAAAATCCTGCGGGATCTGCGGTAGTGATATCCATGGCTGGGACGGCAGCAGTGGACGCCGAGTGCCGCCACTGGTGATGGGGCATGAAGCCGCCGGAGTTGTGGCTGCCGTCGGAAAGAATGTGCAGGGTCTTGTCGAAGGAAACCGGATTACCTTTGATTCGACTGTCTGGTGTGGAAAGTGCCACTTCTGTCTGAGTGGTCGACCGAACCTGTGCGACAATCGAATGGTGCTGGGGGTCAGCTGCGACGACTATCGTCGTTACGGTTGCTTTGCAGAATACGTCAGCGTGCCAGCTCGGATCTGCTGCCAGCTGCCGGATTGTCTGCCGTTCGAACATGCCGCACTGATTGAAGCGGTGTCAGTGGCCGTACATGCGGCCAATCGTACTCCCGTTTCTTTGGGTGACACTGCCGTTGTGGTTGGCACCGGAATGATTGGCTTGCTGGTGATTCAGGCGATCAGGCAGAAGGGCTGCAGCCAGGTGATTGCGACTGACCTGAATCCACAGCGACTGGAGGTCGCGCGTAAGCTGGGCGCGGACGTGACTATTAACGTATCTGAGGAAGACGCGGCTCCGCGAGTTGCTGAATTGACCAACGGTCGAGGTGCCGACGTTGCGTTGGAAGTTGTTGGCGCGACCGCGACGATCAATTCGGCCATTGACTGCACTCGCAAAGGCGGATCGGTCACTATTGTGGGCAACCTTGCACCCACAATCGAACTGCCATTGCAGTCGGTCGTGACCCGAGAACTGAATATTTTTGGCACCTGCGCGTCAGCCGGTGAATACCCCGCCTGTGTTGACCTGCTGGCAGCAGGCATGATCAAGGTTGAAGACATGATCACAGCCAAAGCGCCGCTGGAGCAGGGACACGACTGGTTCAGTCGTCTTTACGAAGGGGAAGCGGGAGCGATGAAGGTCGTTCTGTGCCCGGCAATGTAACGCTGCATTTGGCGTAGGTGGTGCCTGGGTGTTGTGCCGGGCGTGTTCCGGATGACCCTACCCTGGCCCTGTCGCCGAAGCTTTTGGATTCCTTCTGTATCGAGAGATTCGAATGTTCCGGAGGGATGTCCCTCCAGCCTCGATCATCCCGGGATCTCAGACGCAAATTCGTTTATGCAGCGTCGATTCTGAGTTCTGGAACACACCGTTCCTGGCCGCATGCGCAGCATTAAGGCGTGAGTTCGCGAGAGAGGACGATAATTACAGATGCTTGACAGAATTGAGACACTTGGCGAAATGAACGCTCAACGACATCAGATCGATGTTGCAGAATTAGCAGAATCAGCCCAATCCCTTAAGCCACTTCCGCAAACGACCTCACAGATTATTGCAGTTCTGGGTGATCCGCTATTTGAGATAAGTGACCTGATCAAGGTTATTGCTCTCGATCCCACACTGACAGCTCGATTGCTGCGAGTTGCCAACTCTGCCAGTTATACCACCGCTCGGCCCGCCGCCTGTGTCGGCGATGCCATCGTGCGTCTGGGGACAGGCACAATCATGGCGATGGCATTGAGCGTGAGTGCCAAGCCTGACCCTGATGTCGACTTGTCACCGATTGGATTGACCACTGAGGAATTCTGGCGGCATTGCGTGGCCAGCGTGGCCGCTGCGGAAGAGCTCAATTCGCGACGATTGGCCCGGTTTGGACCGGGGTTCAGTGCTGCGGCGTTGTTGCACGACATTGGCAAACTGATTCTGGTCCAGCACATGACACCGGAACGCGTGGAACAGATGGCGGAATTCCGCGCCAACCACCCCGGTCACCGGGTGATCGATGCCGAGCGTGCAGTTCTTGGAGTGGATCACGCCGAAGCCGGTGCTGTTGTGGCGAGCAATTGGAAACTGCCGGAAGACATCGTGGGGGCCATCAGAAACCACCACAGTCCGTCACAATGGGAGAACCATCTGTGGAATGGAGTTGTCCTGGCCAATCAGATTGCTCTTGAGAACACCGGTCACACTGAATATACGTTTGGCGATTCCGAAATTGTGGCCGACGCCATGCTGGCGCTGGCTGTGGAAGACGCAACCTATCAGGCCGTCGCATCGGCAAGCCGGGACCGTTTTGACAATCTGATCGAACTATTCGCCTGACGGAATCTCAGGATCCATCAGGCGGTGCCGTGGAAACTGAGGTTTTCACTGGCGCGCGTCCAGGACGCTGCAACCCAAGTCGAAAAATGACCCACAGGGCCGAGGCGACTTCTTTCCAGTTGATCTTGGTAGCCCCATATCGACGGTCTTCAAATACGATCGGCGTTTCGCCAAAAGTGCAGCCAACCTGCCGGCAACGGAACAGGACCTCCTCCAGAAACGCATAGCCGGAAGCCATCGTGCGGTTCCAGTCAATTTCGCTCAGCTTGCTGACGCTGTAACAACGGTAGCTGCCACTGTTGTCACGAGTCTTCAGGCCAAGACACAGGCGCGCGTAGGTGTTAAGTGACTTGCTCATGATTTGACGTTTCAGGGTCAAGCCAACCACGCCGCCTCCATCAACGTAGCGAGAGCCAATGGCCACGTCGCACGTTTCGGCTGTTTTCAGCAGATCCGGGATATACCTGGGGTTGTGACTGAAGTCGGCATCCAGATTCAGGAGTTGTTCGTAGTCGTTTTCGATGGCATGCCGAAAGCCGGCAAGTGAGGCCCCTCCCAGTCCCATTTTTGCCGGACGGTGCAGCAGGCTGACGTGCGGATCCGATTCTGCCATCAACGCAACAGCCTTACCCGTGCCGTCTGGTGAATTGTCGTCGATCACAAGGATGTCGGCATGCGGCGCGACGGAACGCAGTTCTGGAATCAGCAGGCGGATGTTCTGCACTTCGTTATACGTGCAGACGGTGATCAGAAGGCGTTTCATTGAGCGTAGCGAAAGACATCAGGTCAGGTAGAGGAACTGGCAGAAAGAAGCCGGGACATTGCGCGACGACAACCTCTACAGGAGTTCGTATTCTTCCAGTTTCTGCTGTAGCCGCAACGGCGGTATGGCCAACTGCTGGCAAAAGGCCTGCATCTGCTCACGGCTGCGGCCGGTCGTAGCGATGTCGCTGTTGGTACGCTTGAGGGCCCGTATCAGCAGGTTCTTGGCGGTGTGTTCCATGTCGATGAATTCCATGACCCGGGTGTTGTATCCGGCACAGTCAAGTAGATTGGCCCGCATTGCGTCTGTTGCCAGCGACGAAAATTTCTCGTGCAGAATGCCGTGATCCGAGAATAATGGCTGCCGGTCTTTCTGCAGCTGAGCGGCGAGTTCGTGCTGGCAGCAGGGCACTGCCAGAATCACATCTGTACCCCAGCTGACAGCGGCGGCCAGTGCGTCGTCGGTTGCTGTGTCGCAGGCGTGCAGTGAGATCGCCAGATGAATGTGTTCGGCCGGTTGAAAATCAGCGATGTCGCCAACCCTGAATTGAATGTCATCGAGTTTCAGCTGCTGCACGATGTTGCTGCACGTATCCACGACGTCCTGTCGGCGATCAAGCCCCGTAATGTGAACATCACGTCCCGACACATGCCGGAAGAAATACTGGGTGGCGAAGGTTAAGTAACTTTTCCCGCACCCAAAATCAACCACGTTGACTGTGCCGTCGCCGGGAAGGTGGTCCACGACATCACGGATGAATTCGACATAGCGATTTATTTGTCGGAACTTCGCGTATTGCTGCGCCCGGACGCGACCGTTTGATGACATAATTCCGGTAGCCATCAGGAATGGACAAGGTTCACCATCCGGTATCAGGTATTTTCGATCCCTGTTATGGCTGGTGTTCGGCACAGAGTAATCGGCCGTCATTTCCCGTTTTGTTAGCTTACAAGTACCCTTTTTGCCGTGACGAGCCGACCATTCAGCGTCGGATGTTGTGAGATGTACATCTCGAAACTTGAATTCGGCAAATCGTTGCATCTGCGCGACGCCGTCAGCCGCATCTACGTTTTCGTGACGTTCCTGGGTACCGATTCGGCGAGTCAGCTGCAGCTTCCGCAGACCTTTCACTGTGACGGGGCGAACGTCGATTCGGATCGGGCCTTCGGCAGCTTTGTTCACAGGTTTGCTGAATACCGCCTTACGAAATGTGCCATCGAGCACACTTTCGCTCATAAGCAGATACAGTTTCTCTTTAGCAGAACTCATGTTTCGCATTCCCGGACGCAATCACTACACTTCCGAATGACGAAGCGCGTCGATTGCTCACAACATGTCCTTTCACGGAGCGGATTGCACACGAATGGCCCTGAATAAGAAACAAAAGAAACAGATTGAGGCATTGAAGAACAAGATTCTCAAGGATCAGCAGCTGTTGTCGGCCGCAAAAGACCAACCTGACGATCCCGCCGAAGTGCCTCGTCTGGAAAAGAAGATCGCAGACATGCAGGCGGAAATTGAAAAAATCAAGAACGCCTGACAAATGCCAGATTCAGCCGCACAGAATGCGGGGCCGGAGAGACGTTCTTCGAAGGTCTGTCCGGCATCGTCACGATTTCCGCCAACCATTATCGTTGTCCACCCGCGAGAAAAACGCAGCAAATGTTCCGTCGAAGCATTGCGCGGACGCGAAGATTTTTCCTTTTTCACCTTCCCGGACCGGGTGGCGTTGCCGTTGGACAACTACGTGCGTCTGGGGATGGGCGGCGAAGAATTAGATGAAGGCGACGCCGCGGCGGGATTGCTGGTCCTGGATGGGACCTGGAAGCTGGCCGGAAAAATGGAACAGTTTTACGAGGACGTTCCGATCCGGACGTTGCCCGACATCAAGACAGCGTACCCACGCACTTCCAAGATGTTTCAGGATCCGATTGGCGGTCTTGCCACCGTCGAGGCGGTCTATGCGGCTTTGCGAATCATGAAACGTCCGATCGACGGAATGCTTGACCACTACTACTGGAGAGACACGTTTCTGGAGCTGAACGGTTGGGACGGAGATTCTATGTGTGTGACGTAGAAGGCAGTCTCTCTGCTCTTCCGCGTCTATTGCACAAGGCCTTTCGTGAGTTCCATGAACGCGGTTTCCAGGTTCACTTCTTCTTCCCGAAACAGGTGCAGGGCGAAACCAGTGTTGACCAGTTGCGACGGTATATCGCTGTAATCTTCGATGGCGTGCTTCAGAGTTACTTCGATCATTTGATCTTCAGTGACGTTGATTCGTTCGACAGAGTCACACTGCTCCAGCAGTTTGGCCGCATCCTCCGTTCGAGCTTTGACGCGAATGTTCAGCACGATTCGCTGTCGAGCCTGCTTCATCACCTCGGCAACGTTGCCGTCAATGATCAGGTTTCCCTTTTCAATCATGCCCACCCGAGTGCACACGTCGGCCAGTTCAGGCAGGATGTGACTGGACACAATGACCGTCTTCTTCATCTCGCCAAGTCGTCTCAGTAACGTTCGGATTTCAATTCGGGCCCGTGGGTCCAGACCGCTGGCAGGTTCGTCCAGCAGCAGTACCTGAGGGTCGTGCAGCAGTGTGCGAGCCAGGCCAATTCGTTGAGTCTGTCCGCGGGACAGTTCGTTTACCATGGCGTCTCGTTTGAACGCCATGTCCACGAGTTCCAGTTTCTCTTCACAGATCCTGCGTCGTGCTGACGACGGAATTCGGTAGGCCGCGCAAAAGAACTCAAGGTACTCGATGACGGTCATGTCGTCGTACACGCCGAAGAAGTCCGGCATGAATCCAACCAGGCGACGAATATCTTCCTGGTTTGTATAGATCGACTGACCGCATACGTACGCTTCGCCGTGGTCCGGATTCAACAGCGTGGCAATCATACGCATGGTCGTTGTTTTACCGGATCCATTTGGACCGATAAAGCCAAACACATCACCCGCACCAAGCTTCAGGTTGATGTTGTTGACAGCAACGAGGTTTCCGTATCGCTTTGTCAGGTTGCGAGTTTCAATCACGAGTCAAAGTTCCTTTTGCTCTTCGGTCTGCGTTTTTTCCAACTCTTCCCTGGTCGGGGCAAGCCCGCTGGACGGTCTTCGGTTGACGGGAAGGATGAGTCGGATAACTGTTCGACTGGTGGTTGGATCAATCGTTTCGTTGCCGACGGAAAGAGACGTTGCCGGCGTCTCTGTGAGACCAATCAGGACGGCGTGATTCAGTCGAACGGTGTCGCTTAATTCCATTTGTCTGTACAGGGACTGAGCGAGTCCGGTGTAGTCGGAGCCACCAGCCGCATCAAACAGACTGGTCATGGTCAATATGTAATGGGGGTCCGTAGACGACTTGTCATAGGGCGTATTCACCTGCGACGAACTACGGTCTGAAGGTCGATCGCCTGTACCCGCCCGCACAATTCTGGAGCCCTTGAGCCACGTTTTCAGATCAAATGCAAAAAAGTCAGGCGAACTGGAATCCCAGATGTCACCTGCGGACAGTCGGCTTTTTTCGCCGTCATTATTGCGTGTGCGGTAGACACGATTGCCGTAGACCATGATCCAGTCGGAAATTGTGAACGGCAGGTTGTGTGAAAACGTCCCTGTCAGCAGTCCGAATCCCGATACGGACAGCTGTGTATCAACCAGACTCTCGGACTCACTGTTCCATTCTGCAAACAGCGATCGTGAACCATTTGTCAGAAACGGCACGCCCGTCAGACGTCCATCGTCAAATCCTTCGTGAGTATACGACTGGCGCCCCAGTGCGATTCCACCTGTGCGGTACATTCCTCCAAAAACGTCCTCGGGGCGGCCGCCCCACGTCAATCGTGCTGAAGGATGCATTGATGTGTCAGCAAGCATCGACGGGACGGCGTTCAGCACAGTCCGCATTGTGTGTGGCGAAGACAGGCTCATCCACGACCTGGACGTGAGATGGCTTTGGCCATCTTCCGCGATCACGTCCACGACATGCCACTGGTTCAACTGCAGCAACTGACTGTCCGCAGCAAACGCATAAATGACGGCTGCACCGCCAATGATCAGCAATGGGAAGGTGATCCACGTGAAATGAGGCCGCTTTAGAAGTCGAGTCACCAACAGGTAGTCAAACGGTCCAATCAGCAGTAGCCACGCAACAATGATGCCCATGACGCCCCACGTCGACCAGCGTCCGGCATTGGGTGTCGCGTCGACAGCGACCATCAACTGAGTTGCCAGGTCGGAGACGCCGGACTGAGAAATACGCAGATTTCGGGAAGCCTTTCCGGAACGCGCAGTCAGAATTTCGCCAAAAACAAGAGTCTCGTAGAACTGCGGAAGCGACGGCCACCGATTCACGGGACGCTGATTAAGGTCCACCGCAATGAATGTCACGACTCCTGTCCCCACACTTTGTCGACCGATAATCAGGCCGCTCAGTGAGTCAACTTCCGGATTCGTCTGGCCGCGCTGAAGGACGGCCATCGGTACCGACCTGTGATTGTCTTCCAGACGACTTGCGCCCTGCACATAGCCCTGGAGACTGGTCAGGTCTCTGGTCAGGATTGGTTCCGGACGAATGCCGAAGATGGGGCTCAACCAGTCTCCAAGGTCAGTGTCGGAGAAATCAGTGACCGAGTCTCCAGCGCTGACCAGCAGATTGCCGCCAACTCTGACCCACTGTTGAATTGCCGCGGTTTGCGCCGGGGACATCGTGAACTGGTCTGTCAGCAATAGACAATCAATGGATTCGTAGGCGACAGCGGTATCGGGAAGCTGCCGAAGCGACGCCACGTGTACACCCTGTAGCAGGGGCTGAGTTGTCGAATAGTGTTCTGCATTCCTCAGAAGTTCCTCGATGCCGGCGACTTCGCCAATCGTCATAAGGGTCAATATGCCGGCCTTGTTGAGTTTCAGTGTTCGTTGGACCGGGGCGTCCGAGGAGGGTTGTGCAATGTCCTCTGCGTGAACTATGGTCGTCCGAAAAACCGCTGTCTGACGAGCTCCCTTGATGTTCAGTGAAACAGTCCCGAGGCCATCCATTCTGCCGCATCGAAAGCAGCCCGTGAGAGTTGCCGAGCCGTCAAGGCCAACTTCAGCTTCGTCCACAATCTGAATGCAGGTGTCGCCGCGCGGATCGGAAAAGGCGGCGCGCAGTTGAACACGTTCACCGGCGGGCAGATCAACCGCTTTCGCAGTAATGGGCAGCCATTTGCCCGCCTTGCCGACGCCGTCATAACCCAGACGAAGCGACTCCAGCTCTGCTGCAGAACAGACTCCAGCGGCCATGCAAAGCAAAACTGCAGTCACCGACCACCGAAGACACTGCCGGGCGGAACATGAAGGTGAATCTGATAAAATCACGGATGACATGTCAGAAGAGGAAGACAGAAGAGGAAGAGAAACCAGGGCGGCTGCTGCACGCGGAAAAGCCAAAGTCAGCGTTAATCATTGTTGGAACAGCGTTTGCGCACCGTCCCCGTCAATTGGATACGCGGGCGTCGACCGTCGTGGGGGCGCAAACTCCGGAAATGGAGCCAAGCGGCAAGTGATGTGAACTCGGTGAGAGAGACGATTGAGGGGCTGCCAGTGGGGAAAGTGATAAAACCCGGGGGCTGAAACGGCATTCAGTGGTGTGACACCGTACGCTTTGCCAGGAACTGATGCGTGTTCCCATCGACTGCAGCGGCGGATCTTCCATCACAATTGCTGAAACCTGGTGTCCGAGTCTGGCGGCCACACCAGCAACCGTCATGGCTCCCGGCGAATGGCCATACAGCGCGACGGGGCCTGGAACGCGATCGTGAATAAGATTGCAAATGTCGTCGACGTAGTCGGTCACTGCATATCCGTGACCGCGGTCGGAGTTGCCGTGTCCACGAAAGTCGACCAGCAAAACCTTATGTCGAAGCGCAAATGCATTGACAACAGGTAGAAATGTCTGCTACCGCCGCGTGACACCGTGCAGCATGACTACAGCGTATTACGCTGACTTGTGGCCGCGGCGAACGTCATTCCCCTTGCGAGAGTTGCTTTCCCACGAGCCCAACGACCACATCTTTCTGAAAATTGCTCTAACGTTGGTTCTTCACTTTCGGTTTCTACGATGTTCAGCGAAAGATCGCCAACCCGTTTCTTTGCATAGACAAATCTCACGCTGTCGACCTGCTGTTGAGTGCTGGCAAATCTATTGCCCCTGTGCAGCGCCCATAACGAACGGGTTCGCTCGGTAATTCAGGAAACGTTGTGGCGACGGTTCGACCAGCTTCGGCGGGAGTGGGCAGAAAACAGAAAGCTGGGCGACAGTCGTGCGACGCTCCTCGCGGAACAGCCGAACTGGGATACGGTCTCGAACAGGAGTGAACGCGAAGCCGCGTTCAAACGCCTGAGTGACTACGCATTCAGCAAGTGGTCGTAAGCCAATTCGTTACAGGTTTTCGTCACCACGCCAGACGACTTTCGTCTTCGTCGCCAGATCGTGCAATGCTCGATGATCGGGGCGAAAGAAACACATCACAAACGTACCGGACAAACTGACGACCGAAAGCAAAGACATCGCAAATCGTTTTACGCCAACATTGAAAGGCATGGGTTCGTTGTCATCCTGCAGTACAAGCAACCCGAATGTCCATTTGCCCAGCGTGGCCCGTCCGGATCCCGATTCCCAGCGAGAGAAATAGAATCCCAGAGCGGCGAGGGTGCCACCACCGAGTACGGCCCAGAAGACGATTTGTTCGGTGGCAGCGCTCTGGTAGAGGGAACCGAACAATCCACTGGCGAGGGTGCCAACGATTGAAGCGCCTCCGGCGATAAGAGCGCCGATAAGAATATCCACCTGAATTGCCAGGAAACGTGGCCCAAATCCGGCGGGAGATAATGGAACCTGTTCGGCACACAGGTCCAGGTCCGGTCGGAAGTAGAGTCCAAACAGGCCAAACACTCTCATCATGAACACAGCCGGTATGGCCAATAGCATGCAGACTGTGGTGCACGAAAGAAACGAGACCATCAGCAGAAGCGGCATGCGCAGAAACACGAAAGTGCCGCTGCTCATCGCATCTTTGACAGTGTAGCTGGAGATCGCACCCAGTGCCTTGGCTTCCACAGTGTTCATGTAGAAATTGGCAACCTGGTCCCAGCCGACGGCAACCCCGATTGCGATTCCTAACGGAACAAGCAGAACCGTGAAGACGAGGATCGTGGAGACGTAAAGTGCGGGCGCGAATGTGCTCAACAGGTCTTTACTCACCCAGCTCATTAGCCACGCTCTGTAGCTGTACGGCTGAGACATATGCACGACGGCGATCGGCAGGAACACAAAATAGGGGACCAGAAACAGGACGATGAACGTAATGATGCAGGCGATATCTGCGACGCCCGCGAAATACATCGCACCCGGAATCCACAGGAAAGGATACATCAGGACAATTGGCCAGAAGAGGGACGTAAAGCCCTTTGTCATGTTGCCATACATGTCACTCTGGAAACGTTTGATCTTCTTCTCCTTGGCCATTGTCAGTGCGACAATCTTGTCGGACAACGTCCATGCCCATCCGCCAAAGCCAAGGGTGAAGATTAGAAAAATAAATGACCAGAAGAAGGACGGAGGGGAAAGCATGGCGGCGACTCGCGGCGGCGGCAGCAATAGCTTCTTATCTCTTAGGCGGGTGGAACCCTGGCCATACTTTACGCCGTCGTATTCGGCATCGGCGGCGGCTTCAGCACTAAGGTCGATCAGGACTCCGTTTGGCGTAATCTGGACATTGTCACTGGCCGAGGCAATCAGTTCCTCGGTACGCGTCTCGATGATCCATTTCAAGGTGAAGGCTGCCAGAATGACCATTGACAACGAGATGCCCCACAGCAGCCCCGTTTTGAACACGAATCCCCAGTGGCCTTTTACAAACGTCCATCCGTTCGACCAGATCGCCTTATAGAATTCCTCGGGGGGAGGTCCTTTGCGAGATCTCTTCTTTCGCTCCGTCTCGCTCAGGACCCCCGTTTGGATGTTGACACCGCACTTCGGGCATTCGATATCCTCTTCATCGACCAGGGCGGTACAGCTGGGACAGACCTGCTGGTCCTCGTCGTGTGCGTCCCTCAGATTAAGCCCGCCAAACATATCGTCGCCGTCCGACGGTTCGTCCACGGACGGTGTCGGAGCCGCCGCCGGTGCCCGCTTCTTCCTGCGTTTCTTTCCAGCCCCACCGGAACCTGCGGCCTTGCCTCCTGCAGCCGGTACGGAGACTCGGGCACCACACTGTTTGCACTTTACGGCTCGTCCCGCCGCTTTGTCAGAAACGTTCAGAACGGTGCTGCATTCTTTGCAACGTACCTTGATCGGCATGCTTTCGGTCTTCCTGCGGACTCGCCATCGTGGCAGAGGAATGAGTGTCTTCTTGCCCTGTCGGCATCAGTTGCCGACAGGGGCGTCATTATTAACCGATGCCCAGGCGATTGCATGCCCGGAAAGACTGAGAACCAGGATGAAGGGAAAAAAGTAAGGCTCGTGGCTAATTGCGACGGTCCGGAGTTGTTGACGAGAGGGCAGGGAGTGCTTTTCGGCGTGAACTGCACCCGGCATTCTTCGAAAATGAGGGTTGAACCGTGGCCTCCCCGCACTTCGCTCCTTCCCTTGCGGACATACACCGGCTTCGTGACAATCCCCGCCCCAAACACGATTCGGCACTACCTTTCAAAGGTCTCCAGCTGGGTTCCGCTGCCTCGCACACACGATTGAACTGTTGCGTGTGATGACATTGACCTCCGTTGGCCGCAACCAGATTGAACAAATGCTCGTCTTAAGAGTCTCGATGAAGCCCAATGGACTGCTGAATACGTTGCAGAAGGACGAACTTCTGGATTTGATGGCCTACTTGCTGTCACGGGGCGACAAGAATCACCCGATGTTTTCGGAGTAATCTTTCAGAATATCCACCAGGAAGCGGGTACAACGGACGAATACCGTGCGTTACGGTATCTGTTTCACGGCTTCGATGCATCAACTTGGCATCGGAATCGGTGGCGGCCTGGCCGCTCCGGTTTCGCCGCGGCGTCAGAGAATTCAATTCCTCACCCAAGAAAAGAACGATATGAAAACCTGGATTCAGTCAGCCTCATTGGCCACTTTGCTGGTGGCCGCGGTCGGTCCCGCATTGGCCGGGGATCTCAGCGACGCCATTCCGCCGGACATGTTTCTGGCTGTCTACGGCAAGCACAATCCAGAACATGACTATCAAAAGGAATACTACAAGGATATCTGGAACGCTGTGGAAAAGTCCAACATCCTCGAACGCGCCGTGCGGATGATGCAGTCTCGAGTTTCCGAGGATGACGTCGAACAGATTCTTGCAGTGCAGGATACGTTGAAAGCCGCCGTTGAGCCAATTCAATGGGAACACCTGGCAAACTGCAGCGAAGCTGCCTACGGCCAGAAATTTGAAGGCGTCACGACGCAGCATCTTCTGATGATGCGTTTCCCGGAGGACGGTGCCAGCTCATTGGTCGAAGGCGTCGTAAATCTGTTTCGGCTGGCTGAAGAGAATGCGAATGGTAATCTGACCGTCGTGGAAGAGACGCGGAACGAAGCCCAACTGACCTCTCTGCGGCTGCCACTGCCACCAGGAGTCCCTTTTACTCTTACTCCTGTGGTCGGGGTGCGCGGCGATCTGTTTGTGTTCAGCACGAACCCCGAGCTTGTCGAGCAGGGCCTGACACTGCTCGACAATCCGGACCACGAATCAAAGTTTGATGATTCGCGTTTCAAAGAAGCTCTGACACATCTTCCCGAAGCCGAAGACGCAGTGGTGTTCTTTGATGGAGAGACGTTGTTCAGGCAGTTGAACGGACTGGTTGCCTTTATTCAGGGAGTTGGGGCCGGCAACGATGAAGTTCTCCGGGTTTCGCAGCTGCTGCAGGCGTTTCTCAGTGAAGTGGCAGTCATAGACCACGAGATTACTGTGGAATATACGGACGGATTTACAAATCGCTCTGCGTCGTATGGCAAAGCAGCGACCGGCTATCGCGAGAAAGCGTTTGGCAAGATGTTTGCCAACCAGAAACCGTTTAAGGACTGGTCAAAGTGGGTCCCTGCAAATGCCAGCAGTTTCTCATTGACCAGCGGAGCTACGTTGCATCCCGTGTACGAATGGGTGACCCAGAAGATTCCGGAATTGTTCCCTGAATCACAGCAGGCATTCGATCAATTTGCAGAAGTGCAGGATATGTACGACATTCACCTGGACGAGGATCTGTTGCAGGGATTTGGTGGCGAGTGTGTTTCCGTAACATTCCCCGGACCGCCGACTCCGTTTGGTCCATCGCAGCAGTCCGCAACATTTCTGCGATGTGAAAAACCTGACCGCATCCGTGATTTGGTCCATCGAGGCATCGCAGTACTGCAGCAGATTCCCCAGGTTAAGGCCCAGGGGCTGACCATCAAAGAGTCCGCTCGGCTGGAAGGGTATGAGGAGTTATCTGCCGGGATGTTCATGATGTTAGGCGGCCTGACACCAACCGTGGGATTTCAGGACGGCTGGATGGCAATGGGGTCCCACGCAGACGCAATTGAATCAGTGATGTTGACAAAGGGCGGAGAAAGCGAGTCGTTTGCCGCAAGCGACACGTTTACTCAATTCGGGCTTGAGGTCACAGGTGACGTGCACGCGATTAGTTACAGCAACACAGGCGAATCGATTCGGCAGGTCGGCCAGACCATGCAGCAGGTTGGTGCGATGTTGCCAATGATTATCGGTATGGCAGGTGGGGGGAATAATGCTCCGGATCTGGAACCCGTTAAGGACGTGTTGAGCCTGTTGCCATCAATCGGCCGCATCATCACCAAGTTCGATTTCATCGAATCGAAACTCTGCGTTACGCAGCCGGGACCGACCGAGGATACATACGTCCGGCACAATGTTACCATGATCAGGCCTCCTGAATCCGGAGCCGACGAGTCATCTTCGCGGAATTGAATCGTCACTCGTTTGCTTCCGATGCGTGTCGACGCATCGTTGGTGACTGTTCCGGTCTACCGAACGTCGGTGGAGAAATGACTCCTGAGCTGACTGCGTTGCAGCCAGCCGCTTGAGTCAGATTTCCATCGACAGTGGGTCGGTGGTTTGAGTCGGATGGATCACAATCCTTGCGTGGCGGAGTGCAGGATGAAACCACGTTGCGGCGATTGTGCCAACGGCAATTCCCAGCATGTTGGCCATGCCGTCGAGCGGGTCGCAGTTTCGATTGGGGACGAGTTCCTGCAGTAACTCACTGCTGATGCCGTGGGCAAGCAGCAGCCCCAGCATGATTCGTCTGGCTCCGACGCTTTGCCTGTTTGATACTAAGAAGTAGCAGACGAAACTCAATAGGCTATAGGCTCCGCAGTGCAGCAGGACGTCACTCACCGTTCGTAATGCCGATAGTGGAGAAAGTGGAGTGTAACGCACGGTGGTAAACGGGTTTGGCGTCAGCAATGCCCACGAAATGAACGACAGCAGTCCCACGCATAACGCGAAGTGGAATCGACGAAGTAACAGTCGCTTTTGAGTGTGTTTCATCATGGTTCAGCATGCCTGGGGCGTGGTGTCTTGCGTATTTCTGATCACGCGGTGGCAGATTCTGCACAGCATCCTGTTGTGCAAAGGTCAGGTCTTTCGGGGCGGCGAACTGCGCCGAATAGAACAGGACGTGGACTTTCAGCAACGCTACGTCGAATCCCCTACGGTCCCAAATTCAAACGGGTGACTTCTGAAGGATCGACGGACGACAATTGCTGGTGCCCGTAAAATCGTTTTATGCGGGCAACGCAGGACACGAACTGCCAGCGTTGCCATTCTTAGCACTCAGGATCCGCACGAACAGCACGATCTTCAGAATTGGTATCAGTCGCGTCTTCCAACCCGGGCTGCTACCTATTGCAGACGTTGGGGAATCTGCATAGTTGCTACCGCTTACATGCAAGTCTGCTGGAAATGCTGATTACTGAAAGACGACGGATCTGCATTTTGACGGCACGGTGTTTGTGGTGTATGTGATGCTATAGGTTGAGGAATATCGACGTACGATCCCTCTCCGAATAATCACTACAGACAGGAAATGCGTCCTAAACGTGCAGACGTACGGTTGTCGGCTGAGCCGATTCGTTTTCCCCTCAGGCTTTGATTTGGCGCTGGGGCAATCCCAGACTGACTCACTGAGAAACTGATGTCCCTTCACTCCTCACAAATGGCGAATACAGCCCCCGCAATCGGTTGCCACAGCCTGATTCCGGTCTGGAGTTCCGGTGCAGAGATTCAATCTGTGCCGCGAACCGGACGCTTTGTGTGCGGCAGCGGTGAAACCTGTCACATTCGTGTCTTGCTGAATGGCGTTGCTGACATTCACTGCGTGATTGATTCGAACAATGATTTCATCACCGTCAGCCCGGCGCCAGGCGCAAGCATCTGGGTGAACGACGTTCCCGTTACAGCGGCTGAACGTGTTTATTCAGGTGACGTATTCGCGATTGGCCCTGCCATTTTTCGCTTTGAAGCCGCTACGGCGGGCTCGGCCGCTTCAGCACACATTGCCGTTGCCCCAACAACAGTCCAACAGCTCCGATTCCGACATTGCCGCCCATATTGCGCGACTTGAACGTCGTCTGGAGGCAGCCGAGGCCAGCCAGCTGGAAGCCGTACTTCCGTTGATGGGTGCTCTGACAAAACGGCCGCAGTCAATTAGCACTGCCGCGGAACTCGTCTCGGATGCTGATACCGGTGATTTGAAAGACATTACAGAGTTCTCCGGCAGCGAAAGCGTTCGTGAACAGGCGGGTGACGATTCAAAACGTCTACACAACCTTGATCTGAAGATGCACAGGCAAAGTCAGAATCTGGAGGCCTGCACCCGTCGTTTAGAAGAACAGGAGCTGCGTCTGCAACACGAGCAGGCGGATTTCGAGCGACGCGTCGCTGAATTTGAACAATGTGTCACTGAAGCATCCGATGCGGCCATCTCGGCGCAGGATGGCGAGCTTCAGCGGTTGCAGCAGGAACTGGCCGTCCATCAGCAGCAGCTTGAGCAGCAAGCGTCGGAAGTCGATGCTCGTCAGGAAGAACAGACACACCGCGCGCAGCAGTTGGCAACAGCAGCCAATGACGTGGCGGCACAAGCGGAAGCACTGCAGGACGACCGCCGACAACTGCTGGAATCAGAACACACACACCGTGAGGAAGTTGAATCGACGAATGAACGTCTCACCGCTCTGGAGCGCAGTCTCGCAGAACGTGAGGCTCAACTGGAAGCGGGTAAATCCGAGGTCTCTGAGGCTCGGCGGAACATGGGGCACCGCCAGACGGCAGAACTCGAATCGACGCTGGAACAGATTGTAACGCTGGAAAGCCGCCTCACAGAGCGAGGCGATGAAGTAGCGGCGCTGGAGAGCGAGGTTGCCGCAGTCCGGTTGGGGGCGTCTCAACGACAGTCAGAACTCGAATCGGCGGTCGAACAGGTGACGACGCTGGAAAGCCACATGACAGAGCGGAACGCTCAAGTGGCGGCCCTGGACGGAGAGATTGCCGCCGCCCGGCTAGGCGTCTCTCAGCGACAGTCAGAACTCGAATCGACGCACGGTCAGATTGAGTCGCTGGAAAGCAGACTGACACGTCGGGACGCGCAGGTGGCGGCGTTGGAGAGCGAAATTGCCTCCGTCCGGCTGGGAGTATCTGAACGACAGTCAGAACTCGAATCGTCGCATGATCAGATCGCGTCGCTGGAAAGCAGACTGACAGAACGAGATGTGAAGGTGGCGGCGCAGGAAAGCGAAATTGCTTCCGTCGGTCTGGGAGTGACACAACGACAGGCGGAACTGGATTCGTTGCTGGAACAGGTTACAACGCTGGAGAGTAGCCTGGCCGAACGTGAAGCTCAAATGGCGGCCCACGAAAACGAGATTGCCGCCGCAATTGAGAAAGATCGTCACGTACGGACAGAAGAGCTTGAGCTACGCATGGCTGAAGTTGCAGAACGATCTGATGCTGTTGAGAAGGAAGCCCATGCCCTGCTGGGACAGGCCCAGCGTCTGCGTGAACGTGAAGCGGAGGTCGAAGCTGACTGTCTGTCCAGAGAACGGAGCACTGCGGAACACGAGCAGCAACTGAACAAACGGGAAGGTGTGCTGACGGAGAGTGAATCCGCTCTCGCAGAGCAACAGCTCCAGATCGTCGCTCAGGAGAAGGAGCGGAGTGAACGGGACAAAGTACGCACTGAGGAATTGGACAGAATACAGGAAGAGTCTCGGGTGCAGGCCGCTGACTCTATGAACGCCGCTGAGACAGCGTTGCGGACGCGGGCTGAGGAACTGGACTCATGGGAAGTGGAACTCGCAGCTCGCCATGATGAAACCGCCGCTCGAGTGGTTCACCTGAAGCAACTTGCCAGAGCAGAGGCGATTTCACAGACGCCGGCAACGGTTTCGGCGGTGACAAGTGTGGAACTGGCTACAGAGCTTGAAGATGCAGATCGACGATCGAAAGTACTGGCGGCTGAACGCGACGAATTGAACACGGAGCTGGCCTCGCTTCGTGAGGCATTTGAGTCTGCTCGCGACGAATTGACAGTCCGTCAGGAATTGCAGGCGAAGATCGAGGAACAAGGTGAAGACCAGCAACAGCAGTTGCAGCAGTCACTGGCGGAACGTATCGCCGAACTGCAACAGACGCAGACAATGTTGTCTGTTCGTGACAGTGACGTGGCAGAGCTTCAGCAGAAGCTGCGAGAGGCTGTCAGCGATTTTGAAGATGAACGCACGGAATGGCTGGCCAGCGCCGGTTCAATGACGGTTGTGTCGAACGTGGACGATACAAATCAGTCCGTGCAGGCAGAGTACGAAGAGATCATTGGTCAGCTTCGCGACCAGCTGCAGGACGCTCTGGCTGCGTCTGCCGCGACGAATTCTGACGAGCCGTCCGGCGACAATACCGATTCGTCTGCCTTCATTGGACTCCAACAGGAGCTGGCGGAGAAGGATGAGTTGCTGCTTGAAATGCAGGCACATTTGGGGGGATCAGCCGAATTACACGTAGATGCGGAACAAATCCGGCTGCAACATGCAGAGTTGGATGACCGCATTGCTGTCCTGGATCAGCGCGAGGAAGAGAGCCGCGAACAGCAACGCAGAATCGAAAACACGGAAGAGGAACTGGAGTCGCAGCGGCGGCAGCTTCTGGAGGCACGCCAACAGCTGGAACTTGCCCGGGCCGAGTTGCAGATTTCAGCAGACGCCGAGCCTCAGTCGTTGCCCGATGCTTTCACAGCGATACCACCTGATGAATCAACCGAAGCAGCGAGCACAGAATCGATCGCCACAGAGAAGGACGCGGACCGCGCATCGATCCGGTCTGAGCTGGCAGATATGTTTGGCCTGGGCGGTCACGAAGTCGAGACCTTATCGAGTGTTGAGGAATTGACACCGCCTGCGGTCGACGACTGCCACGTGGAAGCATCCGACGAAGTTTCCCTGAGCTTTAGTGGTGTTGAAAGCGTGCTGCTGGAAGCCACCCAGGAAGTGTCGGAAGAAACATGCGATGAAACCGCGGCGTCAGACGATTTCGTGGCAGATTATATGGAACAATTACTGGCTCGGAACCGCCAGAAGGCCGGGGGGACTTTGCCCGACGAACTGGCTCCGGAATCAAGCTCATCCGCATCGCAGGGCGAAGCAGCGGACAAGGATCGTCAGATTCCCCAGACACGGTCCTTTATTGATTCATACATGGCGGGCGAATACGACAGTCAGACGTCAGAGCCTCAGGCAGCGGTGGATCCGGAGGCCGCTGGCGAACCGACGGCAGGCACAAAAGATGCTGATGCTGACAGACCGAAGATCGATCTTGCTGCACTGCGTGACGACATGAACTCGTTTCGGGCTTTGTCGACTCAATCCATTGAGAATGCGCTTGCCGTGCATGCAAAACGAAAAGAACGAAGTGGTATCACAGCGCGATCGACGGTGTTTCTGGTGCTGGCCGTAATCTGTGTCTTTATGATATCGGCTGTGCTGACAAAGGTAATTCCTCTCGGTGTGGTTGTCTGGCTGTCCGTTGCGGCAGTGACTGTGTCGGGCATTGAGCTGTTGGCCAAAATCTGTTCTGTGAATGGCAGAGTGAAGCGGACTGCAGACAGTCTCGCGCCGCGTGGTGAAATGGACGCGTCTCAGGATGCCTTGCCTGAGCAGGTGATTTCGCCGGAATTGCTGGAAGCGGCGCCTCTGTCCGCAAGAGAGACTTCTGACGTTGGAGAACTGGACGAAGTCGAAGAAGTCGAAGAAGACGAATACTTCGAGCTGTAGTCCGCTTGTGCCGCCCTCCATACGCCGTATGGCATCCTGATGAAAGTTACTGGGATGCCTTTCGCGAATCGCCGCGATCCAGTCGCTTTGTGACGTTTCGCCAACGTTGCTCATCTGATCCTCGTACGCAACTCAGTGGGGAAGTACGCGCCGAATACTCGGCGGCTCCTAAGTGCCTTCCAGAAAGCAAGTTACGCCATTGCTGGCCGTTTGTGCCAAATGGGCAGCCAGAATCTGCGGTGTCAAGGAACAAAGCGTGAGCAATTCTCAGGACGAAGACGGCGAAACAAAGCCCGATGAGCCTCAAGACGGCGAGACCCATGCGGGGACGCCGGAAGACGCTCAGGAATCCGACCGTGCGGACGGCGGGTCGATGGGCCACGACGTATCGACGGATTCCGGGGCAGCAGAACTGCCGGTGCAGACACCGGATTTCGACGATGAACTGCCCGAAGAGGAAGAGTTGACGCCGGAACTGGTGGAAGACGAGGCAATTCGTGGCGACTTCATGCTGCGTTGGGCGGCCATCTTTCTGGCTGTGTTGTTTGGCTTCAGCCAGATGGCCGACACTCGAACGCTGGTCCATATTCGATCCGGCGAGCAGATGAGACAGAACGGATTTCTGCCCTCGTCGCAGGACACAATGTCCTATGCGATGGACGGTCAAACTGTGGCGACTTCGGCCTGGGCCTTCGACCATCTTGTCAGCTACATTTATTCCGTTGGCGGTGCACACGGACTCACTGTTTTCAAAGCGCTGCTGGCAGGCGTGATTGCATACCTGCTGTCGCTGATTTCCGTGAGCGGCATGCCAACATGGTGGAGTTCGATCTGCTGCGTGCTGGCTGTTGCTGCGTGCTCGATAGACTTTCAGCCTATAACCGATCTTGTGACGCTGTTCGGTATGGTTGTGATTCTGCTGCAGTTGCACCGTTACCACGAAGGTAGTGCGACGGGACTTCATTGGAAACTGCCGTTGCTCTTCGCTGTCTGGGCCAACCTGGATTCTCATGCGTACGTCGGAATTCTTGCCGTTGTGCTGTTCGCCGCAGGGCTGCAGGTTCGAAAGGTTCTGTCTGAACGCGCCGGGGAGGCACCCGGTGCGTCACCTTCACCGCTGTGGAAAGCGGCTGGCCTGTCCGTGTTGGCGTTGCTGCTGACGCCTGCCCCCATTGCCGGTTTGACGTCTGTCATTACGACATACGCAGTTGAGTATCCGTCGATGGCTGAGTTGAAGCCGCTCACAAATTCCGGCGGTCGCCCTCTGGCCCCGTCAGTTCTGCTGGACGGTCGAACAGAGTACTTTCCGCTGTGGGTTCCTGAAGTTCTGGAAGGCTTTGAATTCGCCTACGTGACCGGACTCGCGATGTTGATTATTGCCGTTGTAGTGCTCGTCATCGCCAGAAGTCGGGAAGACGTTCCGTGGGTCGTGACACTGATTGGATTTTCCCTCGCCGCGTTGTTCGCCGTTCACGAACTTCCGGCTGCGGCGCTGGTGGCGGCAGTGGCGGCGGGCACGTCAGCACAGCGATGGTACGGTCGCACGTTCCGCCAGGAATACACCGTTGATGCGAAAGAAGTTCTGTTTTCGCGTGGCGGCCGCGCAGTGACAGTCTTTGCAATGGCGTTTCTGGCATTCTTTACGGTTGCAGATCGCCTGCCGACGCGAAGCCCGGTTGGCCTGGGATTTGAGACAGATCTGAAGACGACGATAGACACACTGGGACAGCAACTTGCCGAACTGCCGGCACACGCCCGCGTGTTCCACACTCGAATGAATCAGGGTGATCTACTGATCTGGCACGGGCGCCAGAGTTTCATCGACAGTCGAGTGCTTCCGTTTGGCAGATACAGTGACCGTGGATCATGGATTCACAGGTTTGACAGTCTGCGGCGGAGTCTTCTGAAGACATCGGACCCGGAACCGCCAACTGCCCAGGGGGCTGAGGTTGTAGCTGCCGAGGAAGGGGATCCGGCACCTGAAGATGATCTTGTCAATCCCCAGTGGAATGAAGAGTACGACGCACTTGGTTTGACACACGTCATGGTACGCCTGTCTCCGCCGGGTGAGCCGGCGTACCAAACGACATTTGCGTTTGTGCAGAGTCCAATCTGGACTCTGACCCAACGCGGACCATCCGCCGCTTTCTTCCAGAAGGCCGCAGCGGATGTTGTTCCGATGGATATACAGAAACTAGTCTTCAACAGTGCAGAAATTACCGATGTGGAACGGTTTGACTTCGCTCGAGAGAGTGACTTTTACAGCAAGTACATTTACGCGAGCCGTCGAACTCTCAGCGGCCCGCTGCGGGATGCGCAACATGCTTTTGTGATGGACAGTCAGACTTCGGCGCAAGTGGTGTACAACTTTGCGGTGGCCCATGCGAACGCACCAGACAATTCTTCGTACACAAAGGCGCTGGGGGAATCACTCGCGGGACCGCTGCTGACCATTCGAAATTGTAACACCTCACTGAATGCGGACCCGCAGAATGCAGTTGCCTACGGACTGCTGGGACTTGCCTATATGAGGCTCGATGCCTTTGAGCAGGCGATCGCCGGTGCTCTGGGTGGAGCAAGTGCTCATTCCACTCGTTACATGCAGGCTGTCATGGCCCTGCGGCAGGCCCTGGTGCTGAAACCGGAATCAGCAGACCTGTGGAACTCTTTGATGGGGCTTTATGGGGAAGGCTCTCGAAACGGTCTGGCGTTGGAATGTCTGGAGAAATACCTGACGCTGGAGGAGGACCGTCTACTGCAGGATCCGAATTCTGAGGAGCAATTGCGGCAGCTGTATGAGGCACGAAGAACGTGGCAGGAGCAGAAGGAGACAGTTCAACAGGCGATAGACGAGACGCTGGAACAGCAGCCTCCTGAAGATATTCAGGAACACGCTCAGCAGAAGCTGACGATCATTAGACAGCTGCACGAGGCTGGCCATGTGCGTTTGGCGTTGACACTGGCAAATGACAACACCGATCTTCTTCAAACCCTTCCAGACGCTGAGTTGCTGCGGGGGCAGATGCTTCTGGAAACAGGGGAGCTGGAAGATGGTTTTGAGGTGTTGAATCGAATGGTTGCCATTATCCAGGAGAATCAACAGCAGGAGGGTTTCGCAGGACTGCAGTGGCACGCACCTGTTGCACTAAGTCAGCTGGCAAAAGGGGCATACCCATCTGCCGTTGATGCATGGAGAGAAAAGCTGGACGTTATGGTGAAGTTCGCTGGCAACCCGCAGATCAGCAGGTCACTCCTGCAGACACTGCCATTAGTCCCCGCCGTTGAAAACGGAATAGGAGCTCCGCTACCAAACTGGCCAGTGTCACATCTCATCGGCAGCCAGATTCCCATGACCACTCTGCCACGTGAACAGGTTGAGCCGCGATTCATGATGGCGATGGCCGGCATTGAATCCGGCAACATCGCGAACGCGAGGTTTCTGCTGAAAGGACTGATCACCGACGGCGGAGAAAACGCATTCCTGCCTCTTGCTGAAATCTATCTTCGCCTGGTTAGTGAAGACGCCGCCAGTCTGATTGCCGATTCGGGGGCGGACCTGTGGGAAGACTACTTGTTTCCGGAAGCAGTACCGTCCGACAGCACCACGGATAATCAGCAACCTGCCACGAAAGACGCTGACGCAGCAGCCGGGGCTTCAACTACAGAACCGCCGGCTGAGAATCCTTCGACTGAAAAATCGGACGACCCGACTGCCCCTGAGAAGGTCCCACCTGCAGCTGCGACCGTGCCTGAGCTCAAAACGTCAGTGGAATAACAAGGCTAGTTTCAATGGAAGAGGAAACAACGCAGCCACCAACGAAGTCGATCTGTGTTCTTGGCGGTGGCGCTATGGGGACGGCCTGCTGCATTGTCCTCTCAGAGAAGCCCACGAACTCCGTTCGGCTCTGGGTTCGGAATCCGGTGTTCGCCAGTCATATTGCGGAGACACGTGAAAATACGCGGTTGTTACCGGGGGTCAGGATCCCGGCTGGCGTGGCCGTGACATCGGACCCCGAGCGGGCGCTGGGAGGGGCGGACATCGTACTGGTGTGCGTCCCGACGCGGGCGATTCGTGACTCCGTTGGCAGTCTGCTTGAGCATATTCCGACGTCTGCATTGATGGTCAGTGCGGTGAAAGGGATCGAGGTTGAGACGTTGGTTCGCCCCAGCGAGATCATTCAGGAGTTACTGGGCAGTCGCTCTGTGGTTGCTCTGGGCGGGCCGTGCCACGCAGAAGAAGCTGCCGTCGGAAAACCGGCAACAGTAGTTGCGGCCTCTGATGATTCGGCTGCCACCGAGACCGTGCAACGCACGTTTTCAAACAGGCATTTCCGCGTGTATTCCAGCGCCGATCTACGCGGTGTGGAGCTGGCTGGTGCCTTGAAGAACGTGATCGCCATTGCCGCCGGAATTGGAGATGGCCTTGAATTTGGTGACAATGCAAAGTCTGCCCTGATCACACGTGGCCTGGCAGAAATGGTTCGTTTTGGAACAGCCATGGGGGTGGACGCCCAGACGTTTTATGGACTGGCCGGTATTGGAGATCTGATCGCGACGTGTGGAAGTCGCCACAGTCGCAACCGCCGCGTTGGTGAACTGCTCGGCCGAGGCCAGACGCTGGCAGAAATACAGAAGTCCATGCAGGCCGTGGCGGAAGGAGTCAATACCGCAAAGAGCATTTGTGCAATCGCGTCCCAGCGGGACGTTGACATGCCGATCGCGCATGCTGTCCACGATGTGTTATTTGATGGTAAATCGCCCGGTCAGGCCACAGAAGAACTGATGCAGCGACCACTAAAGGAGGAGTGAACTGCTCTGGTGCCTGGTCACAGGCAAAAGTCAGGGTGGAAGCATTCCCCGGAAGAGGGGGTCAGGTACCAAAAATGCAAAGCACCCTTCGGGCCGTTCCGGTTTTTGATACCTGACCCCTTTTTCCTCGCCAACCCTAAAACCTGGCTGTTGCAAAGCACTAGTTCGGGAATGGCAACTGCGTATTCTCGGTTTTTCGCGGTTTGGTTTCTCCGTTAAGCGCCGCGGTGATCCTCCGGGCTTTCTGCAGGTCAGCATCAGCCAGTCCATCCTTACCGTCCGCGCGTCGCGCAGTTGCTCGTTTTCGGTATGCTTCGGCAACCGTTTCATCGAACCGGTGCGCCGCTTCAAAGTCTTCAATCGCCTGATCGTAATTTGCTCTGGCGAACCAGGCATCGCCCCGTATGGAGAATGCGGAAGACGTTGGTTCCGCCACCAGCGACTCATCACAGTCAGCGATCGCCTTGCCCACCTGTCCCAGATTCAGCCAGGCCAGTGCTCTGCCGCTCAAGGCTTCGTGGTTGGCAGGATTCAATGTCAATGCCCGTGAATAATCCTCAACTGCGGCAGTGAATTCGGAACCGTCCACCAGGTGCCCCGCCCGCGTTATCCATGCACTGGATACATTGGGTTGGTTCAATGCCTGCTGAGTCATTTGATTCAGCGTATTGAGCCACTGGATCTTCTCGGCATCGGCTCCAGCCTCTGCATATCGCCCCAGTTTCTTCAGCGCTTCCCGTCGATGTTCCAGCCACCGCATGTCAGTAGGGGCAAGACGGACCGCGTGGCTGAAAGCGTCAGCTGCCAGGGCGTACTCATTCTGCTGCATGTAGACCAGGCCACAGTTGTTCCATGCCGTTGTGTAGTTGGGTTTCAGTTTTACGGTCAGTTTCAGATCTGACAGGGCATCAGGCAACTGCCCCATTTTGAATTTTGCGAAGCCTCTGTTGTTCAGAGCGTCGGCGTATTTGCCATCGATGGTTGCGGCCTTGTCGAAATCAGTTACGGCCGATTTGTAGTCCTGATTGGCAAGGTGCACGAGGCCTCGGTTGTTCCACGCTGCGGCAAATTCCGGATTCAGTTGCAGTGCCTGGTCGAAGTCCGCCAGAGCTTCCTTCGTCAGGCCGCGAGACATCAGAAAGTAGCCACGGATGTTGCGAAGTTCTGCATTTTGTGGCTCGGTCCGGACCGCAAGGGCGTAGTCGGCGCGAGCGTTGGCGTACTCTCCCATCACGGAATAGACGTCTGCTCGAAGACGGAACAATCGAGAATCACCTGGTTCAAGTCCAATCGCCTGACTGACCGCTTCTACAGCGGCCGCAGTCTGACCGGCACTTGCCGCCTGTTGAGCTTTCTTAAACATCCGCTCAACGGCCGCATTTGTGATACTTTCGGCCGGAACAGGAGTGGAAACCGGTTTTGCAGTATCGACCGGCGACGGGCCGTTAATTGCAAGCGGCACGCCAACGACCGGTGCTGCTGTGTCCGCGCTGCTACCGCAACCAACAGTTAACGCGACAAGACAAAACCCAACATAGCTTCGCATCGTTGTTCGCTCCTTCGAACAGCGTCAAACACGCTCAAACACCGGGGAATATTTCCAGTCAGCCCCAGCTTGTAGTGGCGCGTAAGCCTAGTGTCAACTGCGGTTGCTTTCCGTCAGGCGTATCAAGCCTTTGGTTAGTTCCCGTCGTCGTATGAGCCCCCGCTGCCTCCCCCAGAAGCCCCGGGTCTGGGGGCCTTGCCAGACCGTTGGTCGCGTCGTTTTGAACGAGATGATTGTCGCTTCCCGCCGTCACTGGAACCGCCGTAGAATCCACCCGACGAAGAGCTGCCGGAAGACATGCCCAGCCCGTAGCTGCCGCTTTCTTCGTCACCTCCTTCATCACCGTCGCCTCCGAAGAAGCCCTCTGCGCCAGAGGTGTCAGTTACGCGCCAATCGTCGTATTGTTTCAGAATGAATTCCGCTTCCAACTGGTCCATTTTTCTTTGTTGTCCGGCATCGCCCACAGAACGCAGTTTCAACAAGCCATTGCTGTCCAGAACGCAGATCTGGTCAGGAATTGGTTCGGTGCCTTTGGCCCCAATCAGAGATCTAAGATCCGGGTGATCAGTCGTGGAAAGTCGACCGACCTCTTCGGCCGCCGAAAGCAACTCATCCGTGGCAAGTGTGATTTCACGAGATTCCAACTGATTTGTGGTCAGGTCGACTACTTCAAGTCTTTCCCTTCCCGATACCGGAAGCCCCATCAGTACTTTGATACCACCCATCACAGGCAGCCCGGTTTCCGTTGTGTCTGTATAAACCGTCATTCCGACCGACTCATGTTCACCTGCGCGGCCGCTGACGTCCGTAAGATAGGTGTGGTGCCCCAACGGGACGAACACTGGCGGCGTCGGAACACTCCACCCCGAAAACAACGTCGGCTCAACGCCCAAAGCCGGATCTTCCAGTTCGTCCAGAGGGTGGTCATAGTTCGGGTTCATCATTTCCAGCCGAACTCGATATTGATAAACATGTCCACGTTCGACGGTGAAATCCATAAACCGCACAAGCAACAGCCGATTGTCAGCTGTTGCCCGTGTCGCATCCAGCAAGCTTCGTTGCTCAGCGGTTAACGATTGTCCGTCATCCATCGAACCTTCGAACGAGTCCATCTGATCTTCATACGAATCCTCGTCATCCTCGTAGTTGGATTCGCTGCTGTAATTCATGGACATCGACCCCAGGTCTGTGGCACTCTGGGTGTATTTGCTGAACCCCTTTTGCTGAACAACAACGGGTTGATCCGCCTGTTCTTCTTCGATCCTTTTCGTGGCCATCTCATTCCATTTGTCGATTAGTATTTTCTCTTCGGCGCTCAGTTCAAAGTCCTCGACTCTGGGATGCGACGCTTCTTCCGGCAACCAAAACCCGGCTGCACGTCGAGGCAACGGCATCGTAATTGTGTTACGAGTGACAGCGGGGCTGACAATGTCACGATCAATCCCCAATGATTCCTTCAGGATTTCTCCCAGATCTTCTGAAGACACCTTCTCCCACTCTGCTGCCCAGGGGGCAGGTCCGTTCTGCTGTTGACGTCTTTCAACAATCAGGTCGATATACTGAATGTACTGCTGAATTTCCTGGAAATTATTTCCTGGAAGATGCAGAGCATCACGAATGACACGACGCTGTTTCTGCAGGTCCACGATCATCGTGGTGGCAACTCCGGCAGTCACACGTATGTTCTTCTTATCCGTCATCATCTCACTGCCGTACATTCCTTCCAGGTCGGAGCCTCCTTCATAGTCACCATCTTCATCATCTTCATAGCTGCCACCGCCCGACATCCTGCTCGACATTATACCGCCAGGGCCACCAGCTCCTCCGGGCCCGCTGAGTCCGCCGAGCCCCCCCGACCCACTACCGAGCCCACCAATCCCGCCAAGCATTCCTTCCGAACCTCCCAGGCCGGAAGTACCCGAGGGAGAACGAATACCAAATTTCTGTGCCAGCATTTCAGCGGCAGTATCTTCTTCCGACATTTCTCCTTCGTCGCCTTCGGCCGAACCTGGATTGGTCGAGTCTTCACCGTCCGTGTATTCCTCGTCCAGTTCTTCGGGCGGTTTCGCTAATGGAAAGACGATGGCAACCGCTCGTGGGTCTTCGGGGGCCAGAACGGCCACGGCGGACCGTTTTTCTCTGAGCGGCCTGATGTCCTGATTAAATTGTTGTTCAACGACAAACTTGCTGCGGTCGATGTTGCTCGTGTTGATCAGCTTTGCCAATGCCACAACATCGTATTCCGGAACCTCGGGGTTCGAGATTTCAGCGAACACAACTTTGTCCTCATCCGGCCAGAGGTTTTGGTCAATGGCCGTTTTTGCCTGGTCCACGGAGTCCTTGATCTGATCCGGACTACGATGATCTGTCTCCCAACTGGCCGAACCAAGAGCCAGAAACCCCAGCATGCCGAAGACACCAGCAACGACTTTTTCGCCGTGGTTCATAAACGCGGTTTTGAAATCAAATTTACTCATGGTCGGCTCCGAAAAGGAGATAGAGATCTGTTCGGGTCAATAATGCTGTAACGTCTGCGGCCTACGCGTTGTTCCGTTCACTAGCCCGTTGGAGGTACAGCCGCAGCGGGAGGCTGCGATGTGTCATTCGGGGCCGGGGGGCCACCGGCAGAAGAGTCGGTTGAATTCGGTTCATCAAGTGGGGCAGACGAGGCCTCGGTCGCCTCACTTCCGTTTTCCGGATTTTCGTCGGGCACGGCCGAATCACCGCCGTCAGTCTCGGTGTCCTGCTCAACGGCGTCGATCAGAGTTTCGTCGAGTGGCAGATCAACTCCACCCTCTTCCTGGGACTCCGTTTCTGCCGCGGCCTCAGCACCTTCCTGTGCCTCGTTTTCTTCCTGTGAGATATACATGGTCATCAGTCCCGCCACGCGGACATTTGCAATGTTCGGGTCCGCCATCGCGGCTGCCAGTAGGCGCGCCCCGATCGCATTCTTCTTTGCCAGTGCACGGCTTCCGGGCGCGTTGCCGGTGCGGTTTAAACCAGCTCCCAATCCTGCGATGCCACCGCCAAAGCCACCGCCTCCCAGACCACCGCCTCCCATTCCGGCACTTCCCATTCCACCGCTTCCCATTCCACCGCTTCCCATTCCGGTACTTCCCATTCCTCCGCCACGTCCGCCCCCGGCGATTCCGCCACCAAATCCGCCACCGAAGCCACTGGACATTTCGCCGCCGCCATCGTCGTAGTCCCCGTCTTCGGACTCGTAGCCTCCTCCTCCGCCGCCTCCCATACCTGAAAGTATTCCGGCTGATGCTGATCCGAAGGATGCATCAACTCGAACGATTTCGACTGGAAAGCTGGAGTTGGTCAATTCAGCCAGGAGAGAAGGAATCTCCTGTTGGAGAATCTTCACCTCAAGCTGAAAGGCCCTGCTGCGGTATAAGTCACCGTCGTCCACATAGCGTTTCGTCGCTCCGGCCGCTCCGGTCGATCCACTTCCACTGGAATCGCCCTCGTCGTAGTCGCCGTCGTCGTAGTCGCCCTGGTCGTAGTCGGAGCTGGTGGAAAAGCCCGATTCTCCGCTTCCACCGCCGGAGCCGCCTGCAGAGCCAAACTCCTCGGACAACAAATCACCGGCCAGGCTGCCCTCAAAAGACTTCCAGGCTTCAGATCCACCGCCGCCACCGCCACCGTCGCTGCGCCCGCCAAACCCGCCGCCCATATCTGAGCTCATACTCGATTCATAATCTGAGTCGCCGCCAAATCCGCCGCCGGCAAATCCACCACCGCTCGAACCACCGACGGGAGCCTCTCGATCCCCCCCGCGAAGCTGAAGCATCAGCAGTGATCGTATTGGTGCCTTGTCGATCCGTTCGGCTCCAGCGTTTACAGCGGCTATTGAATCAAGAAGTGAACGAAGCAACCAAATGTCTTCCTGGGCGTGCCAGATCTCCGGAGACGTTGGGCGAACCGTTCTCCAGCGAGACGGGTTTTCCTGTGTAATCTGAGCGTTGCTCACATCCACCAGGCCTTCACCGTTGATGAACGGCTTGATCACCATTATCTGCTCGTGGAAATACTTCAGATACAGTCTCGCAAACTGTTCTCGCAACGTCTTCTTCTCAATCTTGCTGCCGTACTTCAACTTAGTCAATTCATCGCGAATGCCCGCCGGGTAAGTTCGAGCCCCAAGCTGGTCTTTCCGAAGTCCCTTGGCGGACTGGCTGAACTGTCTCTTGTGTTTGTCGTTCTCTGCCATCGCCCCATCCGTCCAGTTTTTGTTCGGGACAGTGCTGACGTTTTGCTCTGCGTCAGAAAAGGCCTTGTCGACCTCGACTTTTCTAGCTGCAATCTGAGTGGAAAGCGCTCCTTTGGCAGTCCACCAGCCAATCAATACCAGCAGCAACGCAAGTCCGAAAAGGATCCAGAAAATCTGCTTAATAACGGGCTGAAGTTTTTCCATGAGTCACTACCTGCAAATACGTATTTAACAAATTCAATCGGAACCGTGAGACACCCGTTACTCGTCGGACGACTCTTCATCGTCCCCATCGTCCACAGTCGGCTCCGCAGCCATTGGGGTGTCGGTGCGTTCTGTCAATGGAATCGGAACCCAGGCGAACTGCACGACGAAGTCCGTTCTTGTGATCATTCGAACTGCCGACTCACCTTCCTCGATCTTTTCCAGCGGCGTCAGGCCTCCCGCCTGCTGCGTGCCGGACATCGAAGCGCCGCCTGGTCCACTGCGTTCCATCTCGCCATCACCAGAAGATTCATAGTTCTGTTCGTCGTCATCATAGTCGCCCCCTCCGGGGCCACCCATGCTCATGCCTCTTCCCATGCCCATGCTGCTGCCCATGCCCATGCCGCCGCCCATACTCATGCCGCCGCCCATGCTGTTCCCACTGCCGATTCGGGCATTTGGGTCATAAGGGACTTCATTGTCTAATGCCCATACGACGATGGGATGCGAGATTCCCAATTGTCCAATCGGTGTGGGCGCGGCCCCATCTCCGGCACCGTCTCTGTCCAGAACCCACTGTCGGAGATTGGCGATTAACGTGTTTTCGACGAAGCCTCGGTTTCTGGTTTCGTATAGCTGGTCCTCGTGATTGAAGAAGTGATGACCGGTTAACGTGATGATATAGCCGAGACCCTCGGGTGCGGTTTCCGCATCGTCGGCATGAAATTCCTCACTGAGATTGGCACCCAGCAGTGCTGTATGCCACTCCGACACGTTCTCCACCTTCTTCTGCACAAAACTCTGGATTCGCAATTGTCTCTGTAGCTGAGGATCAGTGATATCCATGTCGTTCCCCTCATCGCGGGGCAGACAATCATTGATGGCTTTCATGAGTTCCATCCACAGCTCCCGCTTCTGCAACGGGGCCGTGAGATCTTCGATGGCTTTCTTATTGGCCTCATGTTCGGCCACCTGACCGTCGTAGGCAGTCGTGTTTCCGGACACCAGGGACTGCAGTTCTTCAACGGCAGCGTGACCTTCTTTGAACTTATCTTCGCTCACAGAATTCAACACACGAGCGCTGGCGAACGTGGAAATCCCCATCGCCAGCAGCAGTCCGGCTGCGATACCGGCCGCCCATGGTTTCTTTCGCTTGATTGTCCGCTCAACCACAATCTCCGGCGGCAGCAATGTCGTGTGAATTCGAGTCTGTTTTAAAGTCTGCAGGGCGAGTCCATAAGGGACCGCAAAAGTCATGATGTTGTCAATAAACAGTGGGTCGCTGAGTACACCGTCGCCGGTCACACCTTTAAGCTCATTCAGGCGCTGCACTGGATACTTCAGGTTTTGCTGAAGGAATTTCTGCAGCCCGGCCATCTTAAAGCCGTTTCCAACGCCGACCACTTTGGTGATCTTGGCAGATCGATTGACGCTCCCAAAGTAACCGATCGAGCGTTGAATCTCGGTCACGTAGTCATTGAAGACGGGCCGCATGGCCTGAAAGACAGCTTTCGGATCCGGAGCTTTTGTCGCGTTGCGTTTGAGATGTTCGGCTTTGGCGAACGTGAGCTTCATTTCACGAGTCAACGCTCGAGTAAAATGGTTGCCCCCGATCGGCACGTTGCGGATCCAGATGCTCTTACCATTCGAAACCAGCAGCGTCGTGTTGTCGGCCCCCATGTCCAGTACGATGTAGTAGTCTTCTGCATCCGGCGGCTCCGTGTTGTCGCCGTCCAATCGAAATCCAAGCACATCGAATGACAGGTAATTGTACAACGCCAGGGGAGACACCTGGACAACTTCAATTTCCGCCTTCTGTTCCGTCAGCGGCTCCATCGCGTTGTAGACCAGTTCGCGTTTCATCGCGAATAATCCAACCTCCGCCTCCAGCATGAAACCGCTCTCTTCCACGCCTCCACCAATTGGCTGGTAGTCCCAGATGACCTCATTCAGGTCAAATGGAATCTGCTGTCGAGCTTCATAGCGAACAATCTCGGCAACCTTGCTTGGTTCGACCGGAGGTAGCTTGATAAACTTGGCCAATGAGGTCTGACCGGGCACGCTGACCCCGATCAAATCGTTGCCTACCTTGTTGCGAGACAGGAATGTCTCAACTGACTGCTTGATCAGTTCTTCCGGTATAGCATCCGGCTGACTCAGAATCTTAGGGTGGGGGATATAGTCAAAGGCGACAGCTCTTACTTTTTGCCCATCGTCTTCAAGACGCAGCTTGATGGCCTTCAGCCCAGCCTGCCCAATATCGACGCCCCATGCGCTGCGAGATTCTGCCATAACGGCTCCTCAAAACCTAAAACAAACCGATTCCGGCTGGTGTTGCTGATTCCGGAAAGGATGATTGGTGACTGTGAACGCCCTTGAATCGGCGTGGACTCACGGCCTCGTCGGCCAAAACTAAATGGTTCTAACAGGAAAAATCAACGAAACCTCTGTCCAATCGTTACCAACAGCACAATTGTTCACTTCCTGGCAACCGAAAGACTCACGCCCCAAAAATACCAGAAGAATTGCCGTATCGTCAACGAAATTACGACTTTATGCAAGTTTGGACCATTGAATCACACCGATTGGCCTACAAACCCTTCGTCGTGACCAAGCCAGTAGACGTGCTATCAGTTGTATCGTCTATATCGCGTGTTTTTTGTCACGGCGATGGCGTTTTGACGGTGGTTCCCGGTTCCGTGTTCCCGTGAACTCGGTTTTTTTTCAAACGTGCCAGGAATCAGCCGTACCTGGACCCGCTTTCAAGGCGTCGATATACAGGAACCGTCTGCAGAAAACATAGCTCAGTCCTTGACTTCAATTTCGCCGTCACCCGTAAAATCCACTGCGAACAGGTAGCATGACCCACAGTGCGGACTTCCAGGAAATCACTATTCTCATCCCTGGATACTCGATCGAAGACCTTCCGTCCGATCTGAACGAGAGAAATGCTGCGTCACTGCTGAACGCGTTTTCCGTGGCATGGCATCCGTGGCTGTTGCGCAGGTCCGCTCGTATTCCCGAATTCCGCCAGGCGGAATCCACCGAACTGCCAACCGGGCAGCACATCGTCTTTGTGCCGGAATGCAGCGAAGACTGGCTGGGGCATGACTGGCAGGAAAAACTCTCGCACACGCTCAGCGTCGTTCTGCACGGCTGCGGTGATCGCGACGAGTGGATCAGGTCGATTGATGCGGAGTTTGGCGTGGATGCGGAAGCAATTCCGGAATCACTGCTGGCTGATTTCTTTGCCCTGGGTACGACTCATCTGCAGGTACTGCTGCTGAGCCGGCGTATGCATCACTTCGTTGATCCTGATGGATACCTGCTGGAATCGGAAGCGTTTGCTGCGGCAGAAGCGGCCATCGCGGGTAACGAAGCGCTGGCACGGGACCATCTGAGGCGTTGTTTTGAATGCCTGCTGGACTGTCGAGAACAGTTTTATCCCGTGGACTGTTTTCTGCTGGACATGTGTCTGCCGTCAGATCAGACCACGGCCGCTGATCTGCAGGGGCTGATTGCGGGAAGTCCATCACTGTCCCTGGTCTGCAGCGGTCAGGAACTCAGGAAATATTGTGAAGCTGAACCGGATTTCGCGGCGACGCTGAAGTCCGCTCTGGAATCTGACCGGCTGTCCCTGATGACGGGACACCAGAACGAACTCCGCGTTTCCCTGGGCGGGCTCAATGCGGTCTATTCCGACATCCACGCCGCACAGAACTGGGTGCAGGATCAGTTGACCGATAAGGCCGTACACTGGGCCAGGCGGCGTTTCGGTATGACCAGCAGTCTTCCGTCACTGCTGTCGCTGTTCAATTTTGGCGGGGCGCTGCATGTCGTGCTGGACGACGGTCTGTATCCGGACCGTGAATTCGGGCAGCTAAACTGGCAGGCACCGGACGGCAGCAGTATCGACTCGGTGTCACGGATTCCGCTGGCCATCGACGGTGCTTCATCCTTTCTGCGTTTCGCCGATCGCTTCACCGAAAGTATGCAGGAAGACACCACTGCGGTTATGTTGCTGGCGCGACTTCCCACGCTGCAGTCTCCATGGCTGACAGACCTGCAGATTGCTGCCGGCTACGCACCGGTTCTGGGCCGCTTCGTCACAATGACGGACTTCATCGACCAGACCGGCAACCAGGCGTGTGCCACAGAATTCGACGAAGGTGAGTACCTTAGCCCCTATCTGATTCAGGCTTCCGTCCTGAAGACGGAAGCACCGATTACTTCGCCGGCGGAGCTACACCAGCAACGCACCGGGCTTGAGACGGCCGCATTTGTACGGGCGTTGACCGGGATTCTGAAGCCGAAAAGCGTGGCTCTGGAATCAATGGGTGAATTGGAGGCCAGGCTTGGCGATGAGGAGTCGCGGCGAATTGATCTGGCGTCGTCGGAGCCTGACACCCGGGCTGAACAGTCCGAGCGACTTGGTGACATTCGGGACAACATTTCGCGTCTGCAGACGGAGGCTGCCTGCCAACTGGCCAGTCTGGTTCCCACGATGGACGTGGCGGCAAAGGGCATACTGCTGATCAACCCACTGCCGTGGAAACGCAGGACTTCTATTCCGTGGCCAGGCGATAACCAGCCCCCCGCTGCAAATGAATGCCTGACCGCATTCTGGCATCAGGACCAGGAACGCATCCTGAACCTGGAACTGCCTGCCGGAGGGTTTGCCTGGATTCACGAATCCTCGGAGCCGAAGCAGGCCATCACGCCGTCAAAGGTGAAGGGCAAACCGCTGGCCGAGGATCTGCTGTTGAGAAACGAGTATTTCGAGGTGGAACTGAGCGAAGCAACCGGTGGTATTTCTGCCGTGCATTTCCACAACCAGCGATCGAATCGTGTCAGTCAGCAGGTGGCCTTCCGCTATGACAGTTCCAAAACCTATACCATTGACGACGATGAGGTGACCACGGCGTATGCCGCCGTTCGGTTGGTGTCATCGCGAATCCTGATGAGCGGCCCATTCCGCGGTGCTATTGAAAACACGTGCGAGAACATCGACGTCGTGACTCAGGAAGTGATGGCCAGGTTTCGTCAGACGGTGACCGTCGAACGGAATGCGCCGCGGGTACACATGCAGATCGATTTCGACGACGTGCAGACTCTGCCCCACGGTAATCCGTGGATGACGTATTACGCCTGTCGGTTTGCCTGGGATAACTCAGCTGCGTCGATTACTCGCAGCATGCTGGGACAGGCATCCGGCTTCCGTATGGAACGTTTCGAAGCCCCGGATTACGTGGAGATCGCGGACGCCGATCAACGCTTGCTGATCGTGCCTCATGGGCGCCCGTATCACCGCCGCAGCGGACCACGCATGCTGGACAGTCTGTTGCTGGTGGAAGGAGAATCCGCCCGGCGATTCGAGGTTACACTGGAATTCGATCAGGCGTATCCGATGCGAACGGCCCAGGAAATTCTGCTGCCTCCTGTGCCGTTGGTCACGGAATCGCGCATTCCAAAAGGAACGGCCTCTGCATGGATTCTGGGCCTCTCGTCAAAGAACGTGATTGTCGCGAGAACGCGATGTGAATGTCTGAATGACCAGTCTGCCGTGCCGGAGATGACAGACGATCCTGCAGCGTCATCGTCCGCAAGTCTGACTCTGCTGCTGCAGGAAACGGAAGGCCGATCTGCCAACTGTCTTATCCGAACTGCCAGACCTCCCGCCAGTGCGCGACAGCGTCGCCCGGACGGGACTACGATTCAGGAACTGCGGGTCTCGGAAAAAGGAGTTCACGTGGAATTCTCCCGGTTTCAGATCAAGGAAGTCGAACTGACTTTCTGACCGGGACCGAGACGTGTAAAACTCTGAGGCAGTGGCTGCCGGAATCATTATTGCCCTTTAGAACAGTTTACTTATTGTCGTAGACCATTCTGGCTCGTAGGAGTATCGAAACTGCTACCGAAGCGCGTTCTTCGCGGCCACAAGTCAGCGTGAAATGCTGTAGTCTTGCACGATCATGATCATCACCATCGACGGTCCGGCTGGTTCCGGGAAAAGCACCGTCGCCAAACTGCTGGCGCAACGTCTGAACGTTCGTTTTCTCGACACTGGTGCGATGTACCGCGCCGTCGCGCTGGCGGTGCTGCAGGGTGGTGCTGAGGAATCAGACGCACAGGCCGTGGCGAGAATTGCCGCCGAAGTCGAAATCGGTTTCGAAAAAGAGACAGTCCTGTTGAATGGTGTGGCAGTCGATGTGGAAATACGTTCACCGGAGGTGACTGCGATTTCGTCAGTAGTGGCAGCTAACCCTGCAGTACGCACTCGGCTGGTGGAATTGCAGCGTGGTGTCGGGCGTCAAGGCAGTCTGGTCACCGAAGGACGTGATCAGGGTTCGGTTGTGTTTCCGGACGCCAGATTCAAATTCTTTGTCACCGCTTCGGTGGATGCCAGAGCACGACGGCGTCACCGCGAACTGATCGGAAGCGGCTCAAATCTTACGCTGTCGACAGTTCGAACCCAGTTACAGCAACGTGATGCTCGCGACGAAAACAGGGTGCACGCACCGATGAAACCCGCCGATGACGCCGTAATCCTTGATACCAGCGACATGTCTATCGCTCAGGTGGTGGAAGCCGTCGCGACATTGGTGGAGCAATAGTCGGAAGTTGATTGCCGATTCGTATTCCAACGACGATCTATGTTGTTTTGACAGAAAATTGCCGCCACAATGTGTAGTGACGTCTCACACGCAGCACCGACTTTCCAGTGATGCGACTGTGCAACTCGTTTTTTCCTTGCTCGCATGTTTCACTTCTGAGCGGTTGCCCGCGTCCGTTGACGGTCAGCACCGCCTCAAATACACGATTTTGTCAAAGGTATACCTGGCTGATGAGAATCCTTCTCGCATGTTCCCTTGTCGTGATTCTGCACACGCCGCTTCGGTCTGCAGAGGATGTTCCGGGCATTGTTGAGGTAAAGCCGGCGGACGGCCGCAGCGTCAAAGTCGCTGGCGGATTCATGATCCCCTATACCGTCACGATCCCCGGAACGGATGTTACTTTCCGGATGGAACCAATTCCCGGCGGGGAGTTTGTCATGGGAAGTGCGGCTGCCGAGAGCGGGCGCGAAGAGTGTGAAGGGCCTCAACGGAAAATCACGGTAGAACCATTCTGGATGGCCCGCTGCGAAGTGACATGGGCAGAATATAAGAAGTACATGCGAGTGTACGATGCCTTCAAGGAATTCGAAGAGCAGGGCATTCGTAAAGTTACGGACGAAAACCGAGTGGATGCCATTACGGCACCAACACCGCTGTACGAACCTGACTTCACGTTCGAATATGGCGAAGATGACCAGCAGCCAGCCGTCACGGTGACAGTGTATTCGGCGAAGCAGTACAGCAAGTGGCTGTCGGCTATCACGGGGATGCAGTTTCGATTGCCTGCAGAAGCCGAATGGGAATACGCCTGCCGGGCCGGGTCGGAAACCGCATTTTATTTCGGGGACGACGTCGCGAAGCTGGGTGATTACGCATGGTTCGAGGGGAATTCAGACGACAACGGCGCAAAGAAAGTGGGCCAGAAGAGACCCAACGCGTGGGGACTGCATGACATGCACGGCAACGCCGCCGAATTGGTTCTTGATCAGTTTGAACCGTACGCCGCCGGCGACGGAACCCTTAACGCTTCCACCGACTGGGTCCGTACGACGAAACTGGATCCGCGTGTCGTTCGAGGTGGCAGTTGGCAGTTTGCTGCTACCGAATGCCGGTCTGCTTCCAGGTTTCCGTCGGACTCAGAATTATGGAGAGAGTCCGACCCGAATCTGCCCAAGAGCCCGTGGTGGTACACCGACGACCCGAGCCGCGGAGTTGGCTTCCGGCTGATCCGTCCTCTCAAAGAGGTGTCGCGTGAGGCCATGAAAGAGTTCTGGGAATTCGACAACGAAGACACAAAGTATGATGTTGAAGATCGACTCGCCGAAGGCCGTGGCGCTCAGGGAATCGTTGACAGGAGTCTGCCGGCGGCTATCGAGAAGCTGAACAACTAAACGGGGTTAGGTGCAAGCACCCAGCGCCAGCAAGTGAGTCTCCCCAGCAGATCAAAAAGGGGGCAGGAACGAATAGCCGGAACGGCCCGGTGGGTGCTTCGCACTATTCGTACCTGCCCCCTTTTTCGTCAATTACTGACTCTTTTTCGTGTCCTCTTTGGGGTTCTCTTTGGGGTTCTCTTCTGGGTTCTTTTCGAAGTGCCCGTGCTCGGCGGCCATCATCAGCGTTAGATAGTCCAGTCTTGCACAATTGGCAATCTTGCTGAAATTGATCCCGGCCAGTGTGTCCGTCGGTTTGTGATAGTGAGGCGTAAAGCCGCCGAACAGAAAGGTGATAGGCACACCCTTCTTCGCGAACGAGGCGTGGTCGCTGCGATTGTAGACGCCTTCCTGATCGTACTCAAAGACGAAGTTCACGTGTTGATTCGCGGCCAGCGTCAGTTCATGCAGCTGGTTGGAGATCTTCCTGCTGCCCACCAGATGAATCGTGTTTTCGTTTTCGCTGGCCGATTCCTTGTCAGATTCTTCGTTGCGGCCAATCATGTCAATGTTCAGCATGCAAACCATATCCTTAAGCGGTCGCAGCGGGTTCGCAGCGTAGTGTTTTGAACCCAGCAGCCCGCGTTCTTCTGCACAGAATGCCATCAACAGCACACTGCGTTTCGGCTTTTCAGAATTCGTGTGAATCGCCCCGGCAATCTGCAGAATCGATGTCGAACCGGATCCGTTGTCGTCTGCACCCGGATAGACGCTGCCCTGCTGAATGCCAAGGTGGTCCAGGTGAGCACCAATGCATACGTGCTCGTCGCGAAGAGACTCGTCAGACCCGGGATACCAGCCCACAACGTTCGGCACATCGATCGATTCATGTTCCACTTTCAGGTGCACGTCCAGTTCAGATGAAGACGTCATCAACTGGTTGTTTTCCGGATTCTTCTCGGCAAAGAAGTCAGCACTGATTTCGCAGCCTGCAGCCAGCTTGTTGGCGATGGTGATGCCAAGTTTCGCCAGCGGCACCGCACTGGGTGTCCTGGTCAGCTGTGAAACTGATTGAGAACGAACTCGGGAATCTCGCTCGACGACGATTATACAGGCGGGGCGTCCCTTCACAATCAGCACGTCGTTGGCAGCGATGCGATTCGCGGATTGAACGACCAACAGCCGCCCTGCGAACGCACCGTCTTCGAACTCAGGACGTTTCTTCGTGACTCGTGCGAATGTCACCGGCAGCTTGCCTTCAAACGTGCCAAAGTAGTTTTCGACGCCGAAGTCATTTCCGGGCAGGATTGTTGTCTTGCCGATATTCAGCTTTGTGAACTCACCATCGATCTGAGTGACATTGAACGGCAACATCTGAAACCAGCTGCCGTCGTCACCGGCCGGCTGGAATCCGCGGTCTGCTAATTGCGTGGAAAACCACTGTGCCGCCTTCATAAATCCTTCCTGGCCTGTGCCGCGACCGGAAAAATCAGAGCTGGCGAGCACCGTCAGCAGGCTCTCGGAATCCTTCTCAGTAATGCTCCGGAAGCCTTCGCGAAAACGCTGGGGAACCTCGGTGGCGCCGTCGTATTGAGCACTCACGTCAGGACAACAAATTGCTGCAATGAAAAGAACGAAGAACGTCGGACGGGGCAGTGAAGGGATTCTCATTGTTTTCCTTGATGAGAGCGTGAGTCTCGACCTGAATTCGAGTTGTCGGAGGGGACCGATTATCCGCCAGTGGCGGTAAACCGTCTTAACGATAACCGGTTTCCGCTCTGAGAAAAGCCTGATCACCGTCGATGCAACGACTCCGCAGAACACGGTGATGTGCCACGGCATTGGATCTGCGGATCGACCGGCCGATTGAACTTAACAGAAAGACATTGTCTGCCAGACGCTGCGCTAGCAGCCAGTCCGGATACCTGAAACAGTGAGCCGCAAGGCGCTAGCCGCGGGTGAAAACACTGCCAACAACCGGCGGCTAGCGCCGTACCGCTCACAAGAACAGACGTGACCGGACAGCCTCCCAGGGAATTCGGCCGTGCACAGATGGCCAGATGACAGCCCGATTTCTTCACCCTCAGGGTGCGGCAGAAAATGCGCGCGGCGCTCGGCGAAAGGCTCTCCGGATTCAAAAGCGGTCGTCCGTGACAACGCTGCCGCTTCAAATCGTCAGCAGGGGAATCTGAGCGCCGCCGCCGGCTCTGATCTCAAGGTTGATCAGCTCCAGCAGCAGGTTGAACGTGGATTTGGAATCCAGGTCACAGTTGGAAATGTAGAACCAGTATCCGCGATGCTTGACGGCGACGTCTGCGTCGACTGGCCGCTTTCTGCTGTAGTGGACGTGAAACAGACCGGCGGTCATGTTATTCCAGTTGAATGCATTCCCGTAGTCGTCAAAGGTGGAACGCACATAACCACATCTGTAGTGTTCCGGCGGTGCGTTTACGGCATGAGACAGATAGAACATCATCTCTTTAAGAGAACGAGTACTCATGAGCAGCTCGTCTTTCAGCGGTATAGGCGTCCCCGTCTCCATACCGTGTTGAACGCGTCTGCGGCTGTGTGGGTTTTTCAGTTGTCCCGCACTGTCAATTCTGATGCGGTAGCTCGAAAGATTCGGCTGCAACTCCAGCGTGTGGCAGATCTCAGCCACTTCAGGAGACGTCTCCGACGTGCCGGCAAACCGAAGCACAGGGACGCTTGTGGTCACCGAACGTTTCCAGAGTTCCGCCGTCTGATTATCGCCGGACATGCGGAATTCGTATCCCTGTTGAGCGGCCGTGACCATGTCATCACCATCAAGCGATAGGTGTGCCAGTGAGATGGCATCACTGACCTTCGACGCATCGGTCGTGACTCTGTCTTCCACTCCAACTTCCACCGAGTGCTGGTCAAGCTGCAGCTGTCGGAAGAGTTTCGTCAGATACAGGAACTCCTCGTACTCAGGTTTCCTCTTGGGAGTCGGGCCACCAGCGCTGGTGGCATTGTCGATGTCATTGAGATTGCGAACTGTCAGACGCAGCACACGATCAATCGCCCATCCCTTCGATGCCAGAAGGTCCAGCGTTTCCATACTCACCGGCGCCAGTTTTCGCTGGTTGAAGTCCTTGCCCTGTTCGGCCACGCCGTGAAGGACTTTGAGTAGGAGAAAGATTGGTCTTCCAGAGACAGGCGTAATATGAAAAGAGCCAGATTCCC
>JAAERP010000207.1 GCA_024230215.1 Fuerstiella sp.
AAACGTATGCACACTTCCGCTGGTCGCACGCGTGATCGTATTCGACCACAACACGTCACCGCCAATATCCAAAGCTTCCACTACCGCGTCTTCCAGACGACTACCGGCGATACTGTAGTTGTAAATCACGATCGTCTCGACATCGAAACCACCGCCCAGATCAACTTCCCACCACGCACCAAATTCTTTGCGGGTCAAAGCCAGCGACGACGGATAACCGGACGTCGTATCGCCGTCGATCGCTTTTTCTGCACCTGTGTTCTTGTTGTAGGTACTCGATTGACGGGCCGTGCCGCTGTCGTCAAGGGCTGTGCCGGTACCCCGCTCAAACACCTCGACTTCCAACAGCTGAAGATAGTCATTATCCGTCAGACGCACTCGCACCGCAGTCACACCCACTGGTGTCACTATCACATCAAACGTGCGGCTGAACGTGGCGTTGTCATCCGCCGTATTCAGGTCATTGTCCAGACCACCGTCTTCTACCGTTACCGTGATCGTCGCGGTACCGTACTGGTCAGTCACCGGTGTGAACTGCAGGCTGCCTGTCGCGTTAGGCGACGTGTAACTCACCGTCGGCTCAGGAATCAATGACGGGGTACTGCTGCTCGCCGTCACACGCAGTGGCTGAGTTCCCGAATCTCCATCCGTTATCCCTGTCAGGTTCACTGTCTGTTCCGCAGCATCTTCATCGATCGTCAGATCGACGAGAGCGGCAATCGTCGGCACTTCGTTATCCGAACCGGAACCCACCGTAAACGTATGCACACTTCCGCTGGTCGCACGCGTGATCGTATTCGACCACAACACGTCACCGCCAATATCCAAAGCTTCCACTACCGCGTCTTCCAGACGACTACCGGCGATATTGTGGTTGTAAATCACGATCGTCTCGACATCGAAAATACCGTCCAGATCAACTTCCCACCACGCACCAAATTCTTTGCGGGTCAAAGCCAGCGACGACGGATAACCGGACGTCGTGTCGCCATCGATCGCCTGTTCTGCTCGCGTGTTCCTGTTGTACGTACTCGATTGACTGGCTGTGCCACTGTCGTCAAGGGCCGTGCCAGTGCCACGTTCAAACACCTCAACTTCATACAGCT
>JAAERP010000208.1 GCA_024230215.1 Fuerstiella sp.
CCATCCCCTCCGAAAAGGAAATGACAGCTATAAACAATGAAAAGTGTGATACCTGTTTGCCGCCCCGGTCAAAGAGCGGCGAACCAGCTTGCGTTAGCCAAAACTCACAGACTCACAATCTCAATCAAGTTGTCAAAGATCCGGGCTTCGTCGCCTGCAGCCGTTAGGCGTCATTAAACGAAGCGTCGCCCTCAAAATTGAGCGAGCGGAGAAGTGTATCGGGGTCGTTTTCGATGTCAAGCCCTCAATCACAGTTATCTGCGACTTCCAGGTCATTGTCATTCACGACGTAGGACTCGGTGATCTCAACGCTGTTTGGTAGCGGTCCGACTGCTGGTCGCAGCCTGACGAGATTCCGACATCGCCTCAGATGCACCCACCCGATCGAGACAACAATCGAGTGACAGCCACAATGATCGGGCGAACCGAAAGAAAACGAGAGGGAAAATCAGGATAAATGCCACCAATCCAGGCAACAACTGCCCATTCGTGCATCCGAGACCAAAATGCAGCGTTACATAACTGACCGTCGTGGACGCCGCGGTCAAACCGTAGTTAATGTAGGTTGCCCCCAGAAAATACCCGGAAGGACGCTCAAAGCTTAATTCACAGCTTGAACACTTTTTATGCATGCTTAACAGGCGGCGAAACAGCTTTCCGCGACCACAAGCAGGACATCGCAGCGTAATACCTCGGCAAACGGCCTGCGAAAAAGTAAGGTCGCCAATGTCATCGGGAATATCAACGGAATCATCACTCATTGCACAAACACCGACAGAGGATCAGTTTCGGCACAACTGGCAAAAACTTCTGTGTCATTAAACTCAGCGGCAAGTGTCTTCGCGAGCTGCTCAACTGCTGGTCGCTCGCTGGGATAGTGCCCCAACAAGACCATATTGATTCCCTCTGTTCGCGCCTCCAGCACTGAGTGGAACCGTGCTTCGCCGGTCACAAAAGTATCGCAACCCAACCGAATCGCATCTGTGAGAAACTCAGCGGCAGCGCCGCAGGCAACAGCGACTTGTGAAACTGATGCATCCGGGGAACCACTGAATTCCACGTATTCGCTGCGCACAGCGGAGCGGACCGTCCCCAGGAATCTGGCTAGCGGAACACGGTCAGCCAGTCTGCCCACACGTCCACTGCCCAGACCTTCGACATCTTCGCTGGGCCGTATCGTTTGGATTTCAGAAAGACCAAAGGATTCCGCCAACTGCTGGTTGATTCCCAGTTCTGCGCTGTCAAAAGATGTGTGCGGACTATAGACCGCCACCCCGTTTTCGATCAGCTGCAGCAACATGCGGCCTTCGCTGGTGGCATCCGTAATCTTCTTTGTACCCCGAAAAAGCACGGGATGATGTGACACCACCAGTTGGACGCCCCGCCGCACGGCTTCCGCCCCAACGTCCGGAGTAAGAGTGAGACAGGTCATTACCTGCTGAACCACCACAGCCTCCCTGCCCACCAGCAGGCCGACATTATCCCAGTCTTCCGCCAACGCTGGCGGTGCAAACTTCTCAAGGAAGGCAATCACGTCTGAAACTGTCGACATCAGCAGATCCGCGTTATCATGTGGCTATCCAGTTCACAAACTTTCACCAGAACCAAACGGATCATGTCACTTCGTCTGGCAGTTGCAACCGAAGACTTCGCATCATCATTAAAGAAATCCATTGGGCTGGCTGCCACGTGCGAAGTTGCTGGCGTACGGCTGAATACTCGATCAGAAGTTCCTCCCGACCAAGCTACGAAGAGCTCTCTTCGCCAGGTTCTTTTGTACGTCAGAGAACGTCAGCTGAAAGTTGCAGGCCTGTCCTGCCCCACTCGGCACGCTCTGCACGATCCGGAATATCTGGAGCCCCGAATCGACATGATCCGTAAGTCGATGTCACTGGCTCGCAAGCTGGAAACCAGTGAATTGCTAATCCGCTGCGGGCGTATTCCTGATCCCGATGTGGAATCCGAACCTGTGAAAACGGCTTCCGTAAGCGTCGACGAGCAGCCGAATCCGTTTTCCTTTGCAACGCCGTCGACCTCTGCCGCAACGTCACCAGCCGCCGAATTCTCGGTGTTATGCGAGATTCTGAATGACCTCGCCCAGCATGGCAATCATGTTGGCTGTGTGCTGAACCTGCAACTGGCCAGCTACGACCAGCGGCTCATCAAACGCCTGCTCTCTGAAGTACGCACCGGGCCGCTTAACATCGTTCTTGATCCTGCGACGGCCGTCATGACCGGAGCCATCGTCACGGACACCTACCGTGACCTGTACCAGCACGTCGGGTACGTCCGAGCTCGAGATGCCGTACGGGATATTGACGGAGCAGGTGTCGAGGTCAGCGTGGGAGATGGCGTGGTCGACTGGGTGGAACTGCTGCCAACTCTGGTGGAAGCCGACTACAAGGGATGGGTCTGTGTGGAACGAACAGGCGGAGATGCCCGTGCCGACGACGTCCGCCGAGGCGTTTCTCATCTGAAAAAGTTGATTCCCCGGACCAGCGATTGATAATTCGGGCCATTCTGCGGAGGATGAGTGTAGTCAGGCATCACCCACTGCAGCAAATCCGACTTCTTCGCACGAACCGTTGCAGCGAGCGTATCCTTACGCCTTCGAAATATGTGTGTCGACATCAAGAATTTCTCCCCTGCGCTGATCGTTCCGGGCATCGCCGGCACGGTCCACAATCCTGCCGGACCGGACAGCAGCTTTGATCCTCAGGAACCGGGTATTATCAAACGAGTTCAGCAGGGCGGAAGATCTATGTGCGGCGACCAATACTGTATCGGCCACCGTGTCAGCGCTCGCATGAAGGGTGAAGAAGACACGGGAGCCTTTCACACCGGGTTTCGTTGTGTTGTGAATCCGGAGACAGCCTCCGCTCGCTGATGCCGGCCTTGTGTAGAATTTTCCACCGCAGATCCAGTACAGTTGCCCTGCATGCACTCGCCGTCGCCCGATCGCCCCGTTCTCACCGGCTGGAAGAAGTTAATACTTCTGGTCCTGGCGGGATTATCCTTCGTGTTGGGTGTACTGGGGGCCATCCTGCCGGGCCTGCCGACGACACCATTTCTGTTACTCACCAGTTTTTTCCTGGCACGGTCTTCACCACGAGTGAACGCAGCACTGCTGCGTTCGCGATTCTTTGGTCCCATTTTGACCGACTGGCAGGAACACCGCGGTGTCCGCAAAGACGTCAAGATTCAGGCCATCGCCTGCGTCGTCCTGGCAGTTGCCGCAGCAGTCTATTTTTCTCCGTCGTCTCTCGCACTCAGACTGACAGTGATTCTGCTCGCTTCCACCGGCGTTGCCGTGATCCTCCGACTACCGACCACCTGACAGCCGTGACGCACGCCAAACAGTTATGTGTTCATCGGATCAGTGTTAATCGGATCATCGCCTCGGCGACGCCGTTGATCCTGCAGCGAATGACGCTGATTCGTGGTCGTGGAAGACGCGTTTCCTCCTGAAACAACGGCCTGCATTCGACGCGGTCGCACGGTTTTCATAACGAGTGTTGCGCAGCAACAGGAGGCCCATGCCGGATTCAGGCGCGCTTCAGCGCCACCTCCTGTGCCTGCGGCACGTCCCGTACCGGGACACGTAAGAAAATGCCACGAATGAACATGGATTGTCACAGAAGGCTTCAAAACAGGATTTGATATCCGTGTCGATCTGTGAAATCCCGTGATCAGACCTCGAAGAGGCACTACTCAATATGCTTGATTCGAATGTCCTTGTACTCCGCAAACATCGGGCGCCCCGCATGCAACTGCAGAGCCAGGATACCTTCCCTCAAAACACGATCATCGCTGTCCGTAAAGTCCATCGTCAATCGGCCATTCATGTAGTGCTGGATATGATTACCTTTGGCGACGATGACAACATCATTCCAGTCGTCCAGCCTGAACAGCTTCCTGAACTCGTCAGCCGTGATCAGTGGCTCGTCTGACTTCTTCAGTGCCTTGCCCTCCCATACGCCCTTCTGGCCGACCAGAATGATGCGCCCTCGATTGCCGGTTGTGCCGCCTTCGTCGTAGATGAATCCGGAAACACTCGGCAGCGTGACTTCGTTGCGAATCTCATGCTGATACCCACGCACAATCCATTTGTTCCTGACTTTGTCGCCGGTGATATGTTTTGAACGGTACTGAATTCCTGAATTGTTGGTCGCGGAACAGCGGAACGACAAACGCAGTTCAAAATCTTTGGTCGTTCCACCCTCCCAGATCAGGAACGTATTGCCTTTGGCCGGAACTTCCCTGGTCGTTTCACCGTGAATGACGCCATCCTTGACGCTCCAAAGACTGGTGTCACCGTCCCAGCCCGACAGGTCCTTGCCGTTAAAGATGCTGGTCATGCCGGATTCACGTGGGGCGCTTTGTGGCCCGTCGGCAACGGCGGATGCGAGGGTCAGGACAGGAAGAAACGCACAGGTGGCGTAGCGAAACATGGAGTACTCCGTAAAGTGGGACCAATATGGTGTGGACAATCGGCGGGCAGAAGCCAGACGGCGCTGGACAACAGTTGATTTTCGACATCGCGTCTGGCTGTGAGAATCCAGACCTGCCTGACCGGGAAGAAGAACATGATATCACCGGTCACTGCAAAATAAACGAAGATCTGTCCGACTGACGCGCGCAAATGCGGCGAATTATCGAATATGTCAGCATGCCGTCCGGCATCGGCCGAGCAGACCATCAGGATCAATGCCCACGGATCGTCGGGACTGTTGATGCCTGTGGCGGCCTACGGCCAATCCGTCACCTCGTTCGCCGCCTGATGCAGCAAGCTATCGATGGCGCGGCCGAGATGACTGGCTGAAGGACTGACACGTGAGTTCAGCAGGGCCACAAAATTCCTGCCATCGTGTCGACGAATCAGGATCGCAGCCGTTCCAGGCAATGAGCCGGTGTGCCAGTGATTGACTTTCCCGTCTCCGCCAGGTCGATTGAGCCAGCCGAGAGAATAGAAGACATCCTTTTCTGAGCCATCTTCTTCGTGACCTGCCAGTCCTGGCGGTCGTCGATGCATCAGTTCGATGCTCTCACGACTTAACAGCGGACAATCATCGGGGTTGTCGAAGGCGGCGGCAAACCTGGCAAGATCAACGGCGGATGCAATCCATGCACCGTGCGAATCCATCGCCTCCAGATTCCAACCACCATACTGCGAGGGCACATCTTGATCCAGATCGTCCTGAAATACGGAGTTTCCCGTGCCCGGGTGATAGTACCGCACTTCATTTTCTGAACGGTCTTCAAGTCGACTGGCCCCGATCTTCATCGTCGTAATACCGATCGGGGCGAGCACTTTCTCTTTCACGTAGGCATCGTAACTTTGACCTGTCAATTCTTCGATGACACGTCCCAGCATACAATAGCCAAAGTTGGAATAGGCGTAACGCTCGCCAGGATCGAAGTCGAGCTTCTGCGAAGACATTGCCTTGATGATTGCAGCCTGGTCGGCCGGAGGGGAAACTCCGACCTGCTTTGCAAATCGTACGGACTGAAACATCGCATCAAATGATTTGTCACGATCCCAGCCACCGCGATGTTCCAACAGATGCCGAATCGTGATGCCGCGCAGACGCTCGTCGAACTCATCGCCCGCGGCTTTGATGTCGTCTTCGTAGTCCAGCACGTCAAAGACATTTGCACCAAGGCTCAGCTTTTCTTTTTCTATTAACTGCAAAATGGCCACGGCCGTAATTGGCTTCGACAGACTCGCGATGCGGAACAGGCTCGTTGGCTGCACCTGTTGACGCGCAGCCACGTCTGCGTATCCATAGCCACGAGCAAACACAGTCTGCCCATTATGTGTGACTGTGACCGACGCGCCGGGAATCCTGTGTTCCTTCATGAACTCGTGCATCAGTCGGTCGTAGCTGGCAAAACGATCGTCCTTCTCACCGGAAGACACGTTGTACGAGGCGGTCTCCTGCTGATATCCGGGTCCACGCAGAACACGACCAGGCCTCGCTCCTGTGAACTTGCTGTCTTTCAGGACGTGTTGCCCGTTGACAATAACATGCTTCATTCCCTCGGACAGTGCGTGAGGATTGGCGAAGCCCGCATGGTCCGTCAGGTTTTCATAGTCAAAGACGATTACGTCCGCGGCCATGCCGACTGCAATACGGCCACGATCGTATGCCAACACATCGTTTGCCGCCGCGGCGCTGGCCTGAGCAACCGCTCGTTCCAGTGAGATCGCCCCCAGATCTCGCACATAGCGCGAAAGCATCCGGGGAAACGAACCGAACGCTCGAGGATGAGACGCCGAACGACTTCCGCCGGCCGGCCCCACATCTGTACAAAATGAAACAAAGCCCTGCTGCATCGCCAGAATCTTGTTCGCGTCGGTCATCGTTTCGGGCAGAGCGAATGCCGAGGACCGGACGAGATTGAAGAATGTGTCCCATGGATCTTCGCCCTTCGCAGTGGCGATCGCAGCCACCGATTGCCCGTCAAGATCCGTGTACTGCTGGTTGTTGCTGCGGCCGACAATGATGCGGTTCCAATCCTTGCTCGCATGACGAAACCAGTTCTCCCAGCCTTCAGTCGTTTCCATTTCCTGCCTGATTTCGGCACGCAACTTAACGTCGTCCAGTCGGGCACGGAGCTTCTCGTATCCTTCCGTGAAGTGGCGTGGATGAATCAAAGCCGCGATGCCCAGCCCGTTGTTGACATACGGATAAATGTCAGCCGTTATCTGTTCTCCGGCGGATCGAGCGGCCCTGATCTTTGCGATCGCCAGTTGCATCTTGCCCCAGTTCTGTCGCCCGGCTGCTTTCAGATGAAAGATGTGAACAGGCGTTTTACCTTCGCGACCAATTTCAAGTGCCTCATCGATCGCCTCCAGCAGCTTGTCACCTTCGTTTCTCATGTGCGTGTAGTAGCGACCGCCATACTGACCGGCGACTGCCGCCAGGGCAGCGATTTCTTCCGTTTCCGCGTATACGGCCGGAGGATAGATCAGCGCCGTGGATACGCCGATGGCACCTGCCTGCATCGCCTCGCGCACCAGGCTCTGCATCCGTTGAAGTTCTTCTGCGGTGGGCCTGCGTTCCACGTCACCAAGAACAATTCGTCGCACCTGAGTATGCCCGATCGTCTGCACGATGTTGACGGGAAGCCCTTTTGATTCGACCAGAGCGAAGTACTCGGCCATTGTCGTCCACCCCTTGCGGCGACCCTCCTCGTCGCTCAGCGGAGCCGCAGAACTTCCTTCTCCTGCGTTGATGGTAGTGATCCCCTGAGTCAGCAGGTTGATCGCAGTCTTCGGATCATCCACCATCGGTGACGCAGTTTGCCCCATCATGTCGACAAACCCCGGAGCCACAACCAGGCCACTTGCGTCAATTACTGTTTCCGCTGCGTCGTCATCGATGCGGCCGATCTGCACAATGTGGCCGTTGTCAATGCCGACATCCGCCACATACCATGGCGCGCCGCTACCATCGACGACACGTCCGCCCTTGATCACAATGTCCAGATTGGTGTCGCTGGCCGCGGAGACCGCAGACACGCACAACGCTATGACAACGAAAACGAGCTGCGGAAATATTCTCGACTGAGTCACGGCGGCGGCCCTCGGTTGAATTGGCTACTGTTATTGACAAACACAAATCGCAGACACGCCAGACCCGGCAAACGCGAAAAGTCGGTTCTGAGCATTAGCTCGCATGGCCTGCGGCACAAGCCTCGTTCGAATCCTGGCCCGCGTGAGGTTCGACAAGGCTGCAGACTACGAGAAGTCGGCTCCCAGCACTACCGGACGAAACGTGAATGCTGAGTTGCCGGAATGAGACTCGGCGTCACGGCGAGATGATGCGTCAAGCCCCGTGTTCCGTACGCAAAAAAAAAGACCTGCCACAGAGTTCATCTGTGGCAGGTCTTTTCGTTTTATCTACGGTCGTGGACCATTGCGATCATCGGCCCGAAGTGTTTCCCGGTCCAATGTCGCGATAACGAATTGCGATCTATGCGGCGGCAGGGATGCCGACTCATAGATCGTGCGTTGAACTTTTCCGCTTCGTGAGTTATTCCGAGGTCGTCCTGCGGAATCAGTTCACTGTTCGAAGCGGCTCAGAAGAGATGATACGCCCAGGGGACATAGGCGTCACGTGTATTGGGGCGACGGCCGAATCTGACGGCCGAGACAGTCGTTTGCTTCGTGCGAATCCTGACAAAAAGACGGTCGCACCGAACGGCGTCACCCCGACGTTGCCGCATACAGCGCGCAGTCGAATGGGACTCGGTCGTTGCAGATATCGTGAGTCATATAAACATCGAATTGTTTGGTGCGGCTCATCCATCGTCGTACCATTCCGGACGAAAAGAACTTCGCATCACGTCGCACCAGCTCGATTTCTCCGTTGCCGACACACACAGCAGGAGCGTTTCGCAATGGGGACAACGACGTTCACCATCGTACTCCGCCGACTCAGTCACGTCGGGAGCCACTGGCTTGTCGGCGACAACCGACAGTAGTTCAGAACAATCCAGCAGATAACGTTTGCGGTGATAATTGCTGTAACCGCCATAGCGACGGGTCGTCGTGTAGCCTTTCGGAAAAATGAACAGACTCCAGCGACGTACGAACTCAGCGCCCGAAACTTCCACTTCTTCGGTTTCGTCACTGCCTCCGTGAGTCGTCCCGGTGCGCGCCAGGAACGTTACTCTGCCGTCTTCGTGACGCAGCAGACGACGGTCCGAAATCGGACCGCCTGTCAGATAACGGGCCAGATAACGCAGCACATGTTCCGGAGAGGAATGCTCCGGCGGTGCCTGGATGAACGTGACCCACGTTTTCTGTTCCAGTGGTTGCAGCCAGACGTCGAATGCCGCCGTCTGACGAAGGAATTCCCATTCGCCCGTCAGCTTCAGTTTGTCACGACGATGCAGCGAACGCAGACCTTTCAGGAAC
>JAAERP010000209.1 GCA_024230215.1 Fuerstiella sp.
CTCCCACTCATCGAAGAACCTCGGTGGTCTGAATTTTGATCCGCATGCAACCGGTGAAAGGATTCCGAGAGGTAGAGGGTTTGAAGAATGAGAGGTGCCCTACGCAGGCGGCTTACGTGGTGTCGGAAACAGCGGGTGCATGTTCACAACGGCCCCGACCGCTGCCCGGCCCCGACCACCGCCCCCCACAAAGACTACACAGAGTCAGCGAAATGCGAAACGACGGATGCCGAGTACTGTATCAGCGTGTGAAGTTCCTGCCTGCGCGCACGGCGATGGGCGCAGACGGAAGAGAAGTTGTCTGTTTGTCGAGCGTCTGCTTGCCGTGGAGCGTGAAAGCTACTCGCTCTTGTCAACGGTCAGGGAATTCCACTCACGCTTGTGAAAGCGTTTCAGAATATCAATCGCACTTTCGCCGTTTCGTCGAGTTTGTGCTGGGTCAGCTCCAGCTTTGGTCAACTCCAGCATCATTTCGTCCGCGTTGAAGGTTGCCGCGAGGTGCAGTGGGGTAAGTCCATGCACTCGGTCCGGGATGTTGGGGTTAGCGTTGAATTGCAGCAAGGTTTTAAACGCCACA
>JAAERP010000210.1 GCA_024230215.1 Fuerstiella sp.
ACCAAAAACCGGAACGGCCCGAAGGGTGCTTCGCATTTTTGGTACCTGACCCCCTTTTCCGGGGAATGCTTCCACCCTGACTTTTGCCTGTGACAAAGCACTAGTTGAAACGCTGGCCTGCCAGATCATCAACCCTGATGGCCTGACGAATCCGTGTGTATTTCAACGGACTCTTCTTGAAGCTGACGCGGTTGCCCTCTGAACTGAACAGATATAATCGATCATCAAAAAACGCACCAAACCTGATTTTTCCAGTCACCGCCCGGTCTTCCGTCAACAGGACGATGGGATCGCACCCCATGTTCTGCGGGGCATAATCCGACGGGGCTTTCAGAAACAGTTTCTTCAGTTCTTCAGTGCTGAAGAAGTAGGTAATTCCTCGATAGGTCGTTGTCAGGTCTTCGTGACCCGAAACCCACTCTCGGTCCCTTAACAAGCGCACAGGACAGAATCCTTCAAGGCCGATGATCCGTGTGCTCTTGACAGTGCGTGGTCCGGGAGACTTCGCGCCTTTGGCCGCGATGTCCCTCAACAGCGACATGTATGCCAGCGTTGACTTGAACCCGACGTTCAGTGTCTCAGTCGTTCCGTCGCGATAAACCACGACGTCACGTGGTATTGTTGACGCGCCGAACTCCGCCGCAATTGCCGGATGTTGAGCCACATCAACTTCGACGGAGGCAAGTCCATCACTCAGCTGTTGCTGCACTTCACGCCTGGAAAACACCTGCTGACTCATTTGCCGGCAGGGACCACAATACGATGCATGAAAGTGGATCAGCAGGGGAAGCTGCTGCTGCTCGGCTGCATCGCGGGCGGCCTCGTATGTTTCATGCCAGCCCTCGCCTGCCATGGAAAACGATGAGGCTGTGGTCAGCAGGAATGCGACAAGTGAAACGGCGATTCGGTTCGGCATAATGACTTCCGTGTATTGTCCGACGGAGTGTGCCGGCGACAAACAACGCAGGGCGATTTTCCGCCGAGGCATTGAAGGAGGCCTGCATTTGTTTGTATCGGACAAATCAAGGAATCGAGTCGTTGCACAAGACGACCGGAATCGGGCTTTCTGCACAGAAACACGAAACATCACCGGAATGTGTAAATGGGAGCGTCGCTGCCAATTGTAACGATTAGGAAACAGACGCTGACAGCGTCGACTCAGCTGGCAGAACTGCCCCGTCCCACGGACTGCAGCATGCCAGCAGCCTTGTGAAGTGTCTCCCGGTATTCGTCTTCCGGATCAGAATCCGCCACAATTCCGCCGCCCACAGGAAACTGAACGACACCGCCTTTCAGCGTGAAAGTGCGGATCAGAATACTGCTGTCAAAGCCACCGTTCGGTCCCAGATAAAACATATTTCCGCAGTAGGCGCCACGTGCTGTAGGTTCCAGTTCCGCAATAATTTCCATCGCTCGGATTTTGGGAGCCCCCGTAATCGACCCGCCGGGAATTGCCGCCGCACACAGATGCCAAACGTCTTGATCAGGTTGCAGTTCGCCAATAATTGTGGACACAAGGTGCTGTACGGTTTCGAACACTTCAATCTCACACAGCCCCGTCACCTTAACGGAGCCCGGCCGACACACGCGTGACAGATCGTTGCGTAACAGATCAACAATCATTACGTTTTCCGCTCGGTCTTTTTCGCTGGCAAATAGTGCGTTGCCGGTAAACAAGTCGGCGATGGGTGAACGGTGTCGACGGCGCGTCCCCTTGATCGGCCGCGATTCCACACTGCGACCATCGCTGACTTTCAGAAAACGTTCTGGTGATGCACTGACCACTGCAAAGTCGTCATGCTGAAACAGGCCGCAAAATGGTGCGGGATTGTGCTGTTTCACTCGACAGTAGAGATCGAACGCGGACTTCGTCCATGGCGTCGTCAACTGCTGAGACAGGTTGGCCTGAAAAATGTCGCCGGCCCCGATGTACTCAATCACTCGTTCGACAGCAGCCACGAATTGCGTTGCAGAGAAACTGGAATTGACACCCGGGTGACCTTCCAGCGGATATTTTCCCGACAGGTTGCAACGAGCTTGCCCCGCATAATCCCTGGCGGGCCGCTCCGCTTCGCCGCCAAGTCTTCCCAGCACCCATTCCGTGCGTCGTCGCTGACTTTCTTCCGGATCGCCCGGCGATTCAAGCTGCAGGACACACAGGCGAACGGAATCTACGGCATGATCCCAGACAATGGCCCAGTCAAACAACCCGGCGGTCAGAGCCGGTGTTGAGAATTCGTCGACGTCGACTCGCGGAAGTACTTCGAAGGCATGGCCGAGCTCATAGGACATCAGCCCCGCAATGCCACCACAGAACGGTAACGAATCTTCTGACTCGACCGTCGGCAGCTGGCTGGCCCAATCACGCATTTTTTCGAATGAATCATCCCCGTGATCGCAGCGATCCAGTCGACAGACTTCGACGGGATCAGCCGTCAGAATCGTGTACCGGGCATCGGGGTGTCGACCGGGAATCGCACTGTCAAAAACGACAAGGAACGACTGATCAGCGAAACGTCTCACCGTCTCGACGACATCGAGGTGATCATCCAGATTTCGAATAAGGAGACGGTTTGACACAGCTAAAACGAAACAGAATAAACGAACCAACCAAAGTGACACGAACCACGTGACCATCACGCCCCGTCGTTGTCTTCATCGGTGCTTCCATGCCGCACCGCAGAAGACCCAGGAATCTCTCCGAGGACTCCCCATTGCAGCGGCTCATCCTGAGTATACTGCTTGCCCAGGAACCGAGCGACTTCTGCACGAGCTAACTCGTAACCCAGATAAAATGCGTGACCGGCATCGACGTCCCTGTTTGCTTTCAGGGCCGATGAGAAGACCTCAAACGGCCCGTCGCCATGCCAGTGGCCTGTGTTATTCATTAAATGCAATGTCGATGACGTGGCGTAGATCCGGAAGTTCGGATCCGTCAAGGCGGCCGCAAGAGCGTTCAGTGAGTCTTCGGATTCCCGTCTGAGTTTCGCGTCCCGCAGCATCACCAGCGACGAATCGAGGTGTTTCGGAATCACATGGTTATGGATGGAATAAGCGACCAGTCGACGTGCGGCGCTAAATTCGGCGACGGCCGTCCGACACCAGTTGATCACCTGAGTCGTCAGCACACTTCTAATGCCAAGCTCTTCGCATACAGCGGCCAGCAATATGTTCACGCCGGCAGAATCCACCTCCGTCAGTTCCGTGACATTCCCGATGCCCATCATCATGGGCACGTCAGGGTACTTTTGCCTGGCGTCCATGTAGCGCCGCAATGACGCGGTGAATCCCATTCCAATCGGTTCGATGATCGGATCAATTCTGTACGGAACAGACGCCGAAGAAAGTTGTGCGATCAATCGATCCAGCGATTCGGTGTCGGACGGTGTATCCGGAATCGCCACGACTTCGACACCAAACTCCGTCACCCATTCGATGTTCGTGTGATTGCAGCTGAGAATCAGTTCTGCACCCGCCGCGACGGCCAGTTCAACTTCGTGACGGTCAAAGCTATCGATCGACACACGCAGATTTTCGTCTCGCAGTGCAAGTACGATTTCGCCAACGGACCGGCAACTTTCTCCGGGCACACAACCCACATCAATCAGGTCCGCACCATCATCCGACAGGGCCTTCGCCTCTGCGACAACATCTGCGACAGACATCCGTGTGGCATGATTGATCTCAGCAATAATGTCGACCGAGTAATCGTCCAGGCGGACTTCCTTCCTTGCGCCAAGACCGAAGTGTTCAGGCAGATCACGGTAATCCCTGGGGCCACGTTCGAAGGTCATCCCGAAGTGTGTTTCAAGCTGCGCCAGATTGCCCTGACACCAGCCCGGTAACACAACGCGATCAACACCGGTCGGCACCTGCAGCCGTTTCTGCAGCAGGTTGACATGCAGCAACGCAGCCACCTGAATCCCTGGCACCAGGATTTCATACTGAAATCCGAGTCGCTGCGACAACTCAGCAACGGTCTCGCGTAAGCCGAATTCGGCAAGACGCCCCGTGACGAAAAGGACGGTCGAATTTTCGATGTCTGATGTTCGGTTTTCCGTCACCGCACCGCGCCGCCATTGACGTTAATGACCTGACCGGTGATGTATGCTGCGTCTTTGCTAAGCAGAAATCGAGCCATATTGGCGATATCCTGCGGCAGCCCCCACCGCTGCAACGGTGTCTCGTCAAGGACCCGCTGTTGCCAGTAATCGCTGGCGCCGTCGCCCCACGCCGTCTTTATCCAACCCGGCGCGATGCAGTTCACTCGCACGCCAGGAGCCAGGCTCAACGACAACGAGCGAGTAAACCCCATCACAGCATTCTTGGTCGCAGAAAACAGCTCGCCGCTGTCGCCTGCCATCCCCCGGTCCGACTGGTCCCAGCCGATGTTCAGAATGCAGCCATGTCCCTGTTCATGAAAACGACGACCGAAAGCCCGTGACATTTCAATCGTCCCGGCCACATCAACATCCAGCAACGTTCGCAGTTTTGTCGCAAAGTCGGCTTCTTTCATATCACCTGTCAACAGGTCAGCACCGGCGTTGTTAACAATGCCATCAATGCGGCCGAAGGAAAAACACTGCTCTTCAAACTGACTGCGAGACAGCGGGTCAGAAACGTCGACCGCAAGTACATGCACTTCACGACCCGATTGCCGGACTTCTACTGCCGTCGCTTCCGCCTGATCTTTGGAATCGCGATAACTGACGACCACATCCGCCCCGGCTCGCGCGCACTCAAGCGCGATGGCTCGCCCAATTCCGCTGGACGAACCTGTTACAACGATTCTTTTTCCGATCAATTCTGCAAACGACATGCGGACAGATTAACGGCCACAGCGCACAAAATCACCCGTCTGGCGATGCCGTCTTACGGGAACGACAGACTTCCGAAAATTGGCGAGAACTCCGGCGTGACTGCCATGGCCTGCTGTCATCAGGTGCTGCCGGCCTTTGTCGTAACCACGAACGTTGACCGCTGTTTCACATATACGACTCCGTAGACGACGGCCGCCACGATCATCACTGCAAAACACGAAGACCACAGGGCCTGACTGCCCCAACGACCAAGGATTCTGCCGCCAATCGGAGCGCCGATCGAAAAGCCAATGGCATGGCACAGCGAATAGGCTCCCATGTATCGCCCTCTCATGTGCACCGGTGCAAGGTCAGCCACCAAAGACTGCTTAAACGCGGCCTGAAATACTTCGCCCATCGTCCAGACAGAATTCGATGCCGGATGGGTCAGCGATGGTGCGGTCGACGAAGATACTCGCTCGGCAGGCACAACTACGCCTTCCGCGATCTCGCCCTGATCCAGGTTAGCTGCGACACTATGTACGAACGAGCCCGAAATGTGGCCACGGTCACAAACGAATAACGGATGTCATTCCGCTTCCTGAACAGCGGGATACGTTCCGATTTCAATGTGGTTTCCATCGGGATCGTGGAAGAACAGTTGCTTGACACCCGTGTCGGCAACAAAGTTCGTCCGAAACGCGATATTGCGTTCCTGCAGCAGTCGTTCCACGTGATCTGTATCCGCCACATGAAAGGCAACATGATCGGCACGAGTCTGAATATCTCCCAGGTCAGAAGCCGGGCCACGGTCAGTCGCGATCAAGTGAATCTGCACGCCGTAGTTGAAGAGCCAGGCCCCCGGAAAGCCGAAGTTCGGTCTTTTGATCAGACGAAATCCCAGTACATCACGGTAGAAAGCTGTGCTGTCTTCCAGATGACCAGTTACGTGAGAAATGTGATGCACCGACTCAATCGGAAGCGGATCCGGCATATTAGCACCTTTGCAGACGATGTCATGAAACTTAGATAACAAGGTTGTCGTCAGTGGGCAGAGTATTCTGGTCCAACTTTGCTCAACCCACTACCTCATCGATAACGCTGCCATGAACGTCAGTCAGACGCATGTCACGTCCGCCGAAGCGAAACGTCTGTCTGGTATGGTCGACGCCCAGCAGGTGCAGCATGGTGGCATGCAGATCGTGGATTTCAACCCTGCCCTCCACTGCTTTATAGCCATATTCGTCGGTCGCTCCATACACAGTGCCGCCTTTGACACCGCCACCAGCCAGCCACACCGAGAAACCGAAACGGTTGTGATCACGCCCGTCGCGACCCTGGGCGAATGGCGTGCGGCCGAATTCGCCCGCAAACACGACCAGCGTCTCGTCCAGCAGGCCGCGCTGTTTCAGATCCTGCAGCAGCGCAGCAATCGGTTTATCAACCGACCTGGCGTTCTTTGAATGCCCATCTCGCAAGTTACTGTGCTGATCCCAGCGGTCACCATTACCTGAAGGACAGGTCAGCTCAATGAACCGCACGCCTCGTTCGATCATCCTGCGAGCGACAAGGCAGATATGACCGTATGTCTGCGTGTTTCTGAAGTCGTCCTCCAGCCCGTACATTCTTCGGGTTTGCTGAGTTTCACCGGTCAGGTCCATCAACTCGGGGACGGCCGTCTGCATACGCGCCGCCACCTCATAACTGGCAATGGCCGCTTCCAGATTGTCAGGATTGTCCCGCTGATCAGCAGCGCGGCGGTCGAGTCTGCGCAGCAGAGCCAGTTTATTCTGCTGAAGTTGAACGGTTCGTTCCAGAGGTTTAATGTTGGCCACGGGCATGTTGCCCGCAGTGAACACAGATGCCTGAAATGTTGCCGGCAGATATCCGCTGTTGAAATTGTCAAGTCCTCCCGGCGGCGTCAACCCACCATTAAGCACAATGAAGCCGGGCAGGTTGCTGCAGAGACTTCCCAAACCATACGTAACCCATGCCCCCATGCTGGGACGGCCCTGAATAGGATGCCCGGTATGCAGGAAATAATTGGCAAACGTGTGCTCAGAAAACTTCGCAGTCATTGACCGAATCACGGCCATATCGTCCACGCACCCGGCCACGTGAGGAAACAACTCACTGACATCAATTCCACTTTGGCCGTGTTGTTGGAATTTCCAGGGGCTGGCCAGCGTCTTGCCCATGTTATCGAATTGAAGTGTGGTCTGATCGACGTTCATGCTGAACGGTTTGCCGTCTTCCCTGCTCAACCTGGGCTTGGGATCAAACGTATCGACCTGAGACGGTCCTCCATCCATATACAGAAAAATTACGTTCTTTGCCCTGGGGGAAAAATGGGGCGGCCGTGCCGCAAGAGGATTGAACTGCTCGTCAGAATCGAAGCCGGCAGCCTGCGATCCGTTATCAGCCATTAGCGCCGTCGCAGCGACCGCGCCAAAACCATTGGCATACTGACAAAGCATCTCACGACGGGTCAGAGGAACATTTTTGTTTTGCTGGCACGGAAACACTGAAGATAGCTCCTTAAAGCGTTGCTGACTCAATTAATCGATGAAGATGAATTCTTTAGTATTCCACAGAATGTGTCCCAGGTCGGCCCACACGACAGAATCCCGCTGCCACTGATTGGCGTCGAGCCCTGTTAAGTCGGCCTGGGATTTGAGAAACGACAGGCTGTCAGCGAGTTCGGCTTCTGTGGGGGATCGGGCGAATGCTGATTCGTACATGTTCACGATCCGTTCTTCCGGAGTACGTTGTTGATTCTCCAGGACTTTCTGCGCCCAGATTTCGCCCTGCTGTCGGACAAACGGATCGTTCAACAGAATCAGAGCCTGAGACGGTACGTTTGAGACATTCCGTCGTCCCACCGGCTGAGTTGGAATTGGAACGTCAAACGCCAGCATCATGGGTGAAAGGAAATTTCGCCGCACCGATGTGTAGATGCTGCGGCGTCCGGCACCGTCCAGCGGCCCGCTTTCTTTGGGTCGCCCGCGTCCCGTCATGAAGGCGGTCAGATGAACGGGCACAGGTGAGCCCTCCAGTTGACGATCAAGCCGACCCGAAACAGCAAGTATTGCATCGCGAATAACCTCACCCTCCAGCCGACGCACTGACATACGATGCAGCAGGATATTGTCGGGGTCCGTCGCTTCAGCGTGATCGTCCTGTAGTGTGCTCGACATCTGATAGGTTCCGCTGTTCACGATTCTCCGCACGAGATTCTTTGTCGACCAGCCATCAGCAACAAACGTTTCTGCCAGGTAATCCAGCAACTCAGGATGTGACGGAGGCCGGCCCAGCACTCCGAAATTGTCGGGCGTCGGCACGATGCCGCGACCCAGCAGGTGCTGCCAGATACGGTTGACATAGACGCGGGCAATAAGAGGGTTGCGTTGTACGTCAACCATCTGTTCGGCCAGTTCCAGACGTCCACTTCCGTGGTCCCGGTGTGCTGCCTGAGCCCCGACCACAGCCTCCAGAAAACGGCGGGGGACAAGCTCACCCGGCATGTTGCTGCGTCCTCGAATCAACAGCGACTCGTCTTCGCCTGCAGCATCGGCAATCGCCATCGCTGTCCGCGAGTCGCGTTGAATCTGCCCGGCCAGTGCCGCTTCCTCCTGTTGATACTGCGTGGCCAGTTCTGCCAGTTGCTGATCGAGCGAGTCGTCCGAAACAAATAACGATCGATTTCTCACGATCCAGTCGGCAAGCTGTGCCTGGCCCGGTTCCATCAATGATCCGTCCGCCAAACCGCGATGTGTCGCGCCAAACAGCTCTTGAAGAGCGATGGCCAGAGACCGGACATTTTCCGTCGTTTCGCCCATGGCAACCTGCGCACAGATTCGAATCGGCTGAGGAAGTGGAAGACGTGATTTCGAATCAGCCACCATCAACAGTTCGAAATCTTCGTCGCCCTCCGGAACGAACTCCAGATGGGCCCGATGGCCAACGTATCGATCGAGAGGATGGCTGACCCACTTGAGCGTGCTGCCGGCTTTCACGGTGCGAATGAGCCCGCCATGAAGTGGCCCGGCTATCAGACGATGCGAGTCGACCACAGCCTGCACTTTGGCTGTGCCGCGGATCAGGTACTGCAACGTACCACTTTCTATGCTGAACGTCGGAGTGCAAAGCGTCTGACCGCTGCGCTGCAGACTGCCCAGCGCTCCCGGCTCCGTTTGTGTTCCTTCTGCAAGGTTCAGACCTTTCCACAGCAGATCGCGCCGGGCCGCACCGCTGGTCGCAATGCTCACGAGGTTCCCGTCAGAATCACTGATCAGACGAATATCCCCTGGACGCTGAGGGCCGGAGCCGAACGCGTATCCGTCCTGATTCCACTGTCCTGCGGCGAGGGTGGAATAGTCGACAACAATACGAATTTCGTTCCAGAAGTCAGAGCTGCCGGAATCCTCCGTCCGGATCTGTTCGGCAGCGTGCCTGATCGCGGCCAATGCCGCATTGTTGTCCGTCGCACCGTTTTCACAGGCCGCCAGCGCCCAAAGATGCAGCGGATCTGACGGCTGCTCTTTCACAGATTTGAGATGGCCAACCAGACGCTTAAGATTTCCGGCGTCCAGCTTGTGCGCCGTCGCCACAGCGCCCACGAATGACGCATCTTCCTGCAAATTTCCGGCCGAACGTTCCTTCGCAACAAGCTCGCGCGCCGCCAGAAGATAATCGGCCCAATGATCGACCGCCTGCTTTGTTGACGCGGCAAGTCTTGTACGCAGATCAGTTTCATGCTGTTTTCGCAGCTTCCAGAGACTGTCCGCCACCCATTGATTGTGGACCATCGAATCAAACCGCACCTGTCGATAGCGGGAACTCTGCAGGTACCCGGCCAGACCGTAATAGTCACGGGCAGAAATCGCGTCGAATTTGTGGTCGTGACACCGCGCGCAGGCAATGGTGATTCCCAGAAACGCCTTGCCCACGGTGTCGATCACGCCATCAATGCGATCCGCTTCGTCCTGCCGAATATCGGTCGGCGAATGAATCCATTCCCCCAGGTACCAGGCACCAGTGGCCAGTACCGATTCGTTAAACCCATGTTCCGGATGCAGTCGTGGTGGATCCAGCAGATCGCCGGCAACGTGTTCTGTGACAAAGCGGTTGTAGGGTAGATCGGCGTTAATCGCACGTATCACATAGTCACGATAGTGATGGGCATTCGGGGCTGTATGGTCGAACTCATGCCCTCGCGATTCGGCATAGCGCATCAGGTCGAGCCAGTGCCGAGCCCAGCGTTCGCCAAAATGAGACGATTCAAGCAATCGGTCGGCGACCGCCGCCAGAGCCTGCCTGGTTGGCATTTTATCCTCAAGAAACTCCGTGACCTCGTTCGGCGTCGGCGGCAGGCCAATCAGGTCGAAGTAGACACGCCGAAGCAGTACCGAACGTTCAGCTGCCGGCGCAATTGTTAATCCCGCAGCCTCAAGACCTGCCAGGACGAAATGATCCACCCCCCGCAACGGCCAGTCAGAGTTCTCTGTTTTCGGGGGCTCGTGGTGACCGATCGGCTGCCAGGCCCAGTGCTCGGCGCGCCTCGATTCAAGCGGGAAGCTGGAGTGAGTGACGACGGCCGCTTTACCGGCGTCAGACCAGGGCGCTCCCATTTTCACCCATCTGGTGAGGATGGCAATTTCGCCGGGCGGCATCCTGGACTTTGCCGGCATTTCATAGTCGCCGCGCCAGTTAATCGCATCAATAAGCAGGCTCTTGTCCGGAGCGCCGGGAACAATCGACGGACCACTGTCGCCTCCGGCAAGCATCGCCGCCCGGCTGTTCAGACTCAGGTTGCCTTTGAGGTCGTCCTTGTCGCCACTGTGACATTTGAGACAACGAGTCGCCAGCAGAGGCTGAACTTTCTCTGTAACGAACTCCAGTGTGGCTGGGTCGAGTTTCTTCTCACGTGAGGTCTCGACAGGCGGTTCAGCCGCGGAGACTGGCAGGATTATCGGGCTGAATGCTGAGCCGACCGTCAGCCAGACAACCACTGCGGATATCACAGCATGTCCACGGATCAGCACGACAGGCAGAACCGAACGATCTTTTTCCATGACAAGCTTTTCCACCAGCAGATGTTCGAATCGAAATCTTCCCTACAGCCTGGAACTGGACGCGGAGTGTTTGAAACAGGATGCAACGCGCCCCACCCGCCGAGTTGGAAACCAGGGACCAGACAACAGGGAAAATGCTACGACGACACAAACTGGATGTCAATGTCCGCATGTCCACAGCATGATCCGTATGCCAGTCAGGCTGTTCGAGCGGGCGAATGCATGGCGACACTCCATTCCCGGAAGACTCCGGATCGTGCATTAACAGATTCCCCGAGTACACCGGCAAACCGCCTCACGCACTACCCCCTTCGCCGGCAGGAATGTTCAGAGTCTGAACGGTCGCTGGATGTATCTCCCAGGCGCGTTGTTTGCCTTCGCGTATTACCATCAACCAGGTGAAAACAACCAACACAGATATCCGCAGCGCTGTCGTCGACCATGAGGGAAGCCATGGTGAGACGTCAACAATCAGAGCGGCACTGGCATCTCCGATGCCGAAGATCGATGGCAGGCGGAACCAGTAGTACGTGATGATTGCTGCTGCAGCAAACATACGAACGAATAGTTCATCTTCCTTTGGCCGAATCCTGCGTAGCACAAGAAACAGAGCAAGCGTCAGAGCTCCGGCCGAGTACGGAACGCCGTAAATAATGTGCAGGTGCCGAACGCCCTCCCAGCCGCTGTAGGTTGGCACGTTGTACCAGCCCCAGACAAAGCCGGGGAAACAGCCGGTCAGCACGATCCCCACGGCTCTGCCGAGTTCCGTGTTCACAGCCGTGCTCGGCGTCAGGCCCGGGGTCGATTCCGAACATGGGGTAACGCATTGTGAGCACTGCGGGCAATGGGTGTTGGGCACGGACATGAGTGGCCGCGATCCGTAGAGCAGTTCCACCGGGTAGACCGGACAGAGGCTTGAACACCAACTGCTCTTCTGGGTGAAGACCATTCCCAGCCAGATCGCCAGCACGCCTACCGCGCCAAGAATGGTGGCGAGCACCGGCCCGTTTGTGTCCAACAGGCCCTTGCGCAGCGGGACAACAACGATCAGCAGCACGAGGGCCCCAAGGTACAGTCGGCCCCGCCAGGCGGGCGAAAGTCTCCTGCGCAAAGACAGGCCAAAGTGGTGAGGGGCAAGTGACAGGCTGCCCAGAGGGCAGACGTTGCGCCAGACACCCGGCGCGATGACCAGTAGAGCAGGTGCCACCGGAATCAGCACATTCCAGAGCAGGTGCAGCCCGAGCGCCGGTCTCAGGAACAAGGCTCCCCAGATGAACATTCCTGCGGCGCAGGTCAGCACCTGAACCAGGTGCCAGATCGTTCGTTCATGTGTCGACAAGATCTGTGCCCTCCCCGTATACACAGTACCTGCTGTCACCGAATGTGACAAGAATTGTCCCTGCGGGACGCCGACATTGAAACTGTATTCCTGTTTTTCTGACATCCGGCCGAAACCGCACGCCGGCTTCTGATCACAGCAGTATATCACGTATCGGATTATGGTCCTCGACACCGGTCAATCGTGCATCGAGCCCCTGGAAGTTAACGGACAGGTGGCGGTGGTCAACACCCAGACAATGCAGGATCGTGGCGTTCAGGTCGTGCGGATGGACAGGGTGTTCGGCGATGCTGTAGCCGAAGTCGTCCGTTTTTCCGTGCGTGATGCCGCCCTTGATGCCGCCGCCGGCCATCCAGAACGTAAAACAGCGACCATGGTGATCTCGGCCGTAAACGCCCTTTGTGACGGCACCCTGACTGAACACCGTGCGGCCGAATTCGCTGCCCCAGACAACGAGCGTATCGTCCAGCATCCCTCGACGTTTCAGGTCGGCAACCAGCGCGGCCGCGGGCTGGTCCGTGTCTCTGCACATCAGCGGCAGATCACGTGGAATATCCTTATGGTGGTCCCAGCCAACGTGATACAGCTGAATGAATCTCACACCACGCTCGGCCATCCGGCGAGCCATCAGACAGTTCGCAGCAAAAGTGCCACGGCGACGAGCGTCGTCACCATACAGCTCGAACGTCTCTTTCGGCTCATCATCCGTGCTGGTCAGTTCCGGCACGGACATCTGCATCCGAAATGCCATTTCGTATTGCTGAGTGCGGGCATGAATCTCCGGGTCACCCGACTGGTTCGACCTGAGATCATTAAGCCGTGACAGTGCGTTCAACGTGCGGCTTTGAATATGCTCGGTCAGCCCCGGCGGATTAGAGACACAAAGAATTGGATCTCCAGTCGATTGTAACTTGACGCCCTGATACTGCGATGGCAGAAAACCGCTGCCCCACAGGCGACTCGAAACAGGCTGTGGGGTCCGCTTACAACTGCCGATGGATGTGAGCACCATGAACGCGGGGAGATCGTGACACGGACTGCCCAGCCCGTATGTGACCCACGAGCCGGTACAGGGACGACCGGCCAGTTGAACGCCGGTCTGCAGCAGCGTTCGGGCCGGATCATGATTGATGGCCTCGGTGTGGACGGAGTTGATGAGGCAAATGTCATCTGCCTGACGTCCCAGGTGCGGCAACAACTCAGAGAGCCACAGACCGGATTCTCCATGTTGCCGATAGCGGAACTTGGAAGGTACGATCGGAAGCTTCTTCTGATCCTTCGTAAAGCCCGTCAGGCGTTGCCCCATTCGAACGCTCGCGGGAAGATCCCTGCCCAGCTGGTCCTTCAGGTGAGGCTTGTAATCGTACAGATCCAGCTGCGACAGTCCGCCGGATTGAAAGAGGTAGATCACTCGCTTCGCAGTCGGCGCAAGACTTCGCAGGCTTTCAAGGCCGCCATCTTCGTCCCGTTGGCCCGTTCTGTCTGCGGCTGCGGCCGATGAATTCCGGAGTAAACACGTCAATGCGGCTGCACCGATCCCGTTCGATGCCAGAAAATGGCGTCGCGTTTCCTGGTGGACAGTTTCCTCGGTCAGGGTCATGAGACAGTTCCTTGCCGCAGGGCTCATTCACTCTGCGAACTACTCACTCGTGATCGTTTCATCCAGATTCAGTAACAGGCGAGCCAGCGCTGTGTACGCTGCCAGCTCTGCGGCCGGCTGGTCCGCGTCCGGTTTCGATTCGCCGACAGCGATGAGTGCGCGGGCCGCTTCCGGCGCATTCTGATACTCCGTCCTGTAGGCTTTCAGTTCCTCTTCCAGAATCGTCAGTTCTTCGGGCAGCGGCAGGCGACACGTGGTCAGCCTCATGCCCCATGTAATACGGTCCGCGTCGTTTTCGCCGCCTTCGCGAATCAGGCGGACTGCCAGCCCCCGCGCCGCTTCGACGAAAGGGACGTCATTCAACAGCAGGAGAGCCTGCAGCGGAGTATTCGTGCGCTGCTGAGTGACCTTGCAGGTATCCCTTTCATTGGCATCCAGTAACATCATCAAGGGAGGTTTGACGGCTCGGCGCCACAGTGTGTACAGACTTCTTCGATAGAGTTTATCGCCGCCGTCCCGCTTATAGGTGGGGCCGCCCTTGATAATCTCCCGCCACAGGCCAGCCACCTGATACGGCCTCACCGGCGGACCACCCCGCTGTTCGACAAGTAATCCACTGACAGCCAGGGCCTGGTCGCGAATGACGGCAGCTGGCAACCGAAATCGTGGCCCGCGTGCCAGCAGACGGTTTTCCGGGTCACGCTCGTAACCAACTCGCTGCGAAGAAGCAGCCTGACGGCCCGAGAGTTCATCGGCGTCATTTGCGACGGCCACCTCCGAAGTCTGCCGATATGTACCGCTCGTCACAATCAGCCGGTGCAGCTCTTTCACATCCCAGCCGGATTCCATGAAATGCACTGCCAGGTAGTCCAGCAATCCCGAGTGCGAAGGTGGCTCGCCCTGCGTCCCGAAGTCATCCTGGGTCTTCACCAGCCCCAGAGCAAAGTGATGTGCCCAGATTCGGTTCACCGCGACTCGCGCCGTCAACGGATGTCGCCGATCGACCAGCCAGTTCGACAGCCCCAGGCGGTTCTTCGGCCACGCTTCATCCATGGGCGGCAGCCACGCTGGAGTATCGGCAAGCACCTGTCTGCCGGGACGATCGTAGGCACCACGCTGGAGAAGATGCGTCTGTCGAGGCGTGGACATGTCCGCCATAACCATGACTTTGGCGCCGCTCCTGAGCATTTGCGCCTGATTCCGCTCAAGACCGGCGATCTGATCCTGTAAGGCTGAACCCGCTGCGTCAACATGTTCCAGAAAATGACGTCTCGCCTGCAGTCGCTGCTTCCGGCTCCATTTTTCCTGGGGCAAAGTTGACAGTTCATCCGGCAGCTGCGCCTGCTGTTCTTCGTCCAGCCGCGACACCCACTCCGAAGACTGTCTGTTGAATTCGTCAGTCGCTGCGACCTGGTTCTGTTTCTGTCGCAATTCCTGAAGCACCGCGTGCTCGGCTTCAAACGACTCAATGTCCGTCAGCTTCGGCACACTCATCATCGGTTCGGCGTTCGAGTCTCCCCGTGCCGAACCTTTTTCGGGCAGATTGTTGAAGAACGCGAACAGGCGGTAGTAATCTTCCTGCGTCTGGGGATCATACTTGTGCTCGTGACAACGACCGCAGCCCCAGCTCAGTCCCATGAACACTGTCGCGGTCGTCTCGGCACGATCGGCAACATATTCCACCAGCCATTCTTCCGGCAGAATCCCCCCCTCATTGTTGAGCCGATGGTTGCGATTGAAACCGGTCGCAAGACGTTGTCTCATTGTGGCCTCGGGCAACAGGTCGCCCGCAAGTTGTTCCGTGATAAAACGGTCCCACGACATGTTGCTGTTCAATGCCCACACGACCCAGTCACGCCACGGCCACATGTTGCGCAGGGGATCACTTTCGTACCCGTCGCTATCGGCATATCGTGCGGCATCAAGCCACGACCACACCATGTGCTCACCATATCGGGGTGACTTCAACAGGCGATCAACAACCTCTTCGTACGCGTCATTCGTGGATTCCGAGTCATTGACAAACGCATCAACTTCCCCCGGCGTCGGAGGAAGACCGGTCAGATCCAGCGTGACGCGCCGAATCAACGTATAACGGTCTGCCTCGGGAGACGGGGCAAGCCCCTCCCGCTCAAGTCGCGACAGCACAAAACTGTCAATGTCATTGACAACCGGCCAGGCATTGACGTGCGGCGGCGAGACGCCTGCCAGTTTTTCGAAGGACCAATGCGACTCATAAGCGGCGCCCTCCTCGATCCATCGCCGAATCAGTTCAATCTCTTCCGGCGTCAGCGTTTCGTTCGCATCCGGCGGCGGCATCACCTGATCTATGTCGTCGCTGACAAGGCGTCGATAAAGTTCGCTGACCGACGCGTTCCCTGGCACGATCGGCCGCTCGCCCGAATCCGCTCCGGACAGCGCACTCTGCCGCTGGTCCAGCCGAAGCCCACCTTCACGGTGTTCCGCATCCCGCCCGTGACAGACAAAACACTTATCCGAAAGAATTCGCCGGATGTCGCGATTGTATCCGACATCGTCCACAGCGTGACTGACGCCGGCCAACATCAAGACGCCGCCCAACAACACCGTGATGCGAAACAGTTCGCGGACACTGTCTGACAACGGCCCGGGGCTCTGCCTGTGCGGCTCTCCTGTCATTGACAGAGACAGTTGTTTTCCTAAACTGGACATACAGATCCGATTGTATGGTGGCGTGGCCCATGATGCCACCTTTTCAGCAGATCAGGAAGATCACATTCCGGTGCCAGACCGCTCTGTTCATGAACCTGAAGACATTGACATCCCGACTGCTCGCGGTTGCAGCAGTCCCCAATGAGCAGTCCTGGCCCGCTGAAGCTGTCCGAGTGCTCCGCGACACCGGCTGCTTCAGGCACGTTGTGCCGCAGCGTTTCGGCGGAGATGGCGCAGGTCCCGCTGCTCAACTTGCTGTCTATGAGGCAGCAGCGACCGGCAACCTGCCTGCAACGTTAATTCTGACCCAGCACGACGCCGCGGTCGAAGTACTGGCTGCGGCCGCCCCCGAATCGATTGCCACCGACATTCTGAAAGAATGCGTCAGTGGCGAGGAACTTCTGACGGTTGGCATCAGCCAGATTACGACTTCCCGACGCCACGGCCGAGCGGCCATGCGCGCCCAAAGCGATGGCGATGGCGATGGTGATGGTTTCGTCCTCGACGGCGTCATGCCCTGGGTGACCAGCGCACAACGAGCCAACCACATCGTAACCGCTGCGGTGCTCGATGACGGTCGGCAACTGCTGGCCTGTGTGCCCACGAACACGCCGGAGATCTCAATCCAGGAGCCGATGCAATTACTCGCCCTGCAGTCCAGCTGGACAAGCGAAGTTCGGTGTGACCGACTTAGGATTTCGCGCCCGTGGGTGCTGCGGGGGCCAGCAGAATCAGTACTGTCTCGCCGCACGCCGGTTAAAGGGTTGACCGTTTCTTCGGTGGGTCTCGGGATGGCTGCAGCGTTACTCAGAGAAGTCCATGCACTGGCGAGCACGCTTCCGGGTGCGGACATCCTGCTCAAAGACACCATCGAACCTCGTTACAACGCGATTCGTCGCGGATTGCAGGACGCCGCTGGTTCACTGGACGCCCCCGCGGCGGAGCGGCCGACAGAGACCCTTCGTTCGGACGTGAACGTAATCGTCAATCATCTGGCAGCCACGCTCATGACACTGGCCAAGGGTACGGGTTTTCTCTCGACACGACCCACTCAGCGATTAGTCCGTGAAGCGGCCTTTTTTCTTGTCTGGTCGGCAGACCCGGCTGTCCGGATAAAAACGCTTCACCGTATCTGGGACGTGCCTGCCACGGGTTGTTCAGACAATGGTGCAGATGCTGGTTGCCCGGGCGCGTTGGCAGACCGGTGACTTGCATATTCTGTGTCTAAGGCCAGCCGTACTGCTTTGTCACAGCCCAAAAGAGTGGGGTTGAAGCGTTCGCCGGGAAAGGGGGGGGCAGGCAGCATGACAAGGCAGTTGCAATGGTCAGCAGGAGAATCCGAGACACAATGTTCGTCCGTCAGAGAAAGACGTCCGGACACTAAACACTCCATGTTCATTCTTGCCAATTCGTCCACGCCACTTACTGAATATTCGTGATATACCTTTCGACGTTCTGTTCCAGAATACTCAGCGGCACGGCTCCGTCGCGAAGAACAACGTCGTGGAAGTCCTTGATCCTGAAGCTGTGCCCAAGCTCGCTTTCAGCCCGGGCGCGCAGCTCGCGGATTTTGAGTTCCCCGATCTTGTACGCCAGTGCCTGCCCCGGCCAGGCAATGTACCGATCGACTTCGTTTTCGATATCCAGCAATGACTTAGCCGTGTTGGCGACAAAGAAATCGATGGCATCCTGGCGACCCCATTTCAGGCTGTGCATACCGGTATCCACAACCAGTCGCACGGCGCGCCACATCTCATAGGTCAGCTGACCGAATTTGGAATAGGGATCCTTGTACAGTCCCAGTTCCTCGCCAAGTTTTTCGCTATACAGTCCCCAACCTTCGATGAAGGCCGTGTAACCACCGTGGCGACGAAACTCAGGCAGGTCTTCCAGTTCCATCGCCAGCGCAATCTGAAAATGGTGACCGGGAACAGATTCGTGAAGTGACAGAGCTTCGATTTCGTACTTCGGCCGGTCCTGCGGCCGATACAGATTCACGTAGTACGCGCCCGGACGACTGCCATCGGCAGAGGGCCGTTGGTAATAGGCCGTTGTCGTATCAGGAGCCATCTGAGCAGGAATGGGAACAATTTCGTATGCAGCTTTCGGAATACGTTTGAACAGCCTGTGTAATTCCGGATCGATCCGTTGACAGCAGTCTTTGTACGCCTGCAGCAGATCATTGGGGTCTGTAAAAAAGAACTGCGGGGCGGATCGCAGATGAGTCAGAAACTCCTGAAACGAACCTTCGAACCGAACCTGTTTCTGAATCGCCTCCATTTCAGATCGGATTCGGGCGACCTCACTCAGGCCAATGTCGTGAATCTGTTGCGGGGTTAATGCCGTCGTCGTGAATTTTCCTGCCAGTGCTGCATACATCTGCCGGCCGTTGGGACGCTGCCAGCAGCCAACGTCATCAAATGACGCCGGCAGATACTCTTCCTCAAAGAATCTCAGAAACCTGGCGTACGCAGGCAGAATCTTCCGTCCAACAGCCACCCTGGCCGCGCTTCGAAGTCTTGTCGCCTCGGCCTCAGACAGTTCAATCTTAAATGTACGAAACGGCGCGTAGTAAAGACTGTCTTCGGCGTTCTTAACCAACTGCGTGCGAATCTGTGCGGGGACGCGCTTCATGACAACCTTCGGATGCAGCATCCCCGTCGCCATACCACTTCTCATCAGGGCAATGGTCTGATCCATGTACAACGGGAAAGCGTTCAACCGAGCGATCCAGTCATCGTAGTCGGTGACGGAATCGAAACTCAGCAAACGGGCCAGGTCATTTTCGTTTTGAATACCACCCCGCTGATTGAGCGGCATGAAATGAAGCTGCAGCGGCTGGATGGCGATGCGGGTCTCATATTCTCGTTTGAAGAGCTGATAGTTGAGCCGGTCAGCCTGACTCAACTGATTAAAGTCAATCTGCACCAAAGTGGCCAGGGCCTTGCGGGTCTTCGCGGCCGACATTTCGATTGCTTTTTCCGAAACGTCACTCCACAGGCGGTTGTAACGGCGATCACCGAGCTGCGATGCGTGTGTCGGGCTTTCGCGCAACGTTCGCTGCCACTCCGAATCAAAGAGTTCATGAAGTGCCTGCGCAGCCGAATTCTGTTCCCTGGTTGTCAGGTCGTCTGCAGCTGCCCGAAGAACGGTGGCTTCTGCAACAAGCAGACATATTATCAGCAGCAATTTTGAGTCCGCACATGATCTACATATGGCTCGTTCATCATTCCGGACATGAAGGTGACGCATAGTGACTTCCGATCAGCAGTGGTTCGTTGATGTTGCGTTGGCGAGGGGACGGGGATGGTGGCAGAAGCTCACTCAACCCACGTCCTTTCTCAGGAGTGTAGCGCAAAAGGCCTGTTCAGGACCAAGCTTGACTTTGGTGCGTCCCCTCTTTCCGGCAGGAAAACCTGTTAAAGTGATGTCAGATAACTTCGGCGAATGCCGACCACTCAGGAGGCCGGATCTCGCCCATCGATCCACGGTCCGGCAAGATTCTGGTAATCAAACGGCGTCATCACACTGCCTGCCTCTCCGGCTTTCCAACCGGCCACATGGTTCGGTCCGGTTTTTGACTCTGACATCTGTTCCCAACCATCGGCCCAGCTGGAATTGCCTTCGCTAACCTGACCGTCACGATTCACGTGAAAGACTTTTCCTTCCCGATAACTGCGAATCGCGAGGTTGACGAACATCACGGCGGCGGCACCAAGTTCCGGATCATTGTTGACTGAATTCGGGCGGCCGGATTCAACTGCCCTGATAAAGTTGTCAAAGTGAGAAAGGTTGAAGCTGTACGGTGACTTCGCCTCGTGGTGTTCTTTCTTTGACTTGCTGTCGAGCGTCACCTGCGGCCGCTCGGGGATAAAATCAAAGGAGGCGGATGGTCCGCTGGTGTACGAGAGCTTCTGAAAAAGCATGTTTCCGTGATGACCGCGGATAATGTGATCGATCTTGAGCTCTTCAGAAACCATCGTGCTGCTGACGACGCCCTGCACGCCTTCATGAAAGTCCGCGATGATCGACCCGACGTCCGGCACCTGGCGATCATCGTATTCCATAAAGATGCCGCCCCCCCCGACCACACGGCCTGGCATACGCAGACCCGTCGCCTTCAACATTCCTGTTATTCGGTGGACAAACAGATCAGAATACATGCCATAACCGAACGGCCAGTAACATCGCCACTGACCGTACACAGCGCGATCGAAAATCACTTCCGGGGCCAGGCCCTCGTCGACTCCCAGCCAGCGTTTCCAGTCAATGTTGGCAGGTGTCATTTCTTTGGTAATGACGTTGTGTCGCGACATGCCCGCCCTGCCATTGCGGAAGCATTCGGTCTGAAACTGAACAATTTTTCCCAATCGACCATCGTTGATCATTTCGCGTGCCACATCCCAGATCGGAGAACTGGACGATTGCACTCCCACCTGCAGAACCAGTCCACTTGATTTCCAGCGATCAACGACGCGCCGTGATTCGTCGATCGTGTGAGTCATCGGCTTTTCGCAGTAGACGTGCTTTCCCGCATCAAGAGCGTCCAGCGTCTGTCTGGCATGCCAGTGATCAGGCGTGCCAATGCAGACGGCATCCACGTCCGTTTCGGCCAGCAGTTCATGATGATCGACGTATGATTTTGGCGTTATATTCGTTTCTGCTGTGATGTGATCGACGGCCTGCTGTCGATGCATGCTGAAAACGTCGCAGACGCCAACGAGGTCAATGTTGGAGCCGGTTTTCCTGAGCGCAGTCAGTGACTTGACGTGAGTTCCGAAGCCCCGTCGTCCAGTGCCAATGAAGCCAAGGCGGAGCCGTTCATTCGCACCTGTAATGCGAGCATACGATGCAGCCGCCGTCGAAGCGGCTGCGGTTCCCACAGAAGTTTTGATAAAGTGGCGGCGTGAGACATCTGAGGTCATGGTATTCTCCCCGAACAAGTGGAACTTTGTTGCCCACACTCACGTCCTTCGCCACAACAGTCAAGTCTGAGCCCCGATTCTGCAATCGGTATTGCTGTTCACGTTGTGGTTTCACGGCGAACCGCCCACTACACTGCCGTGCGTGATGTGGTCTGGCAGTGAACACGTCAGCAGATATCAGACGGAAACGCAGATTTGCCGGAGATTCAGGTGTCAGAAGGTCGTTCGATGGTCAGCAGCAACAGCACGTCAAAGGCGAACCGTCTCTGGTTGGTGGCGACGCTGGTATCAGTCAGCTCGATGATCATGTTTCATTTTCTCGGGGCTGGGTGGGGCATCGCATTCCTTGCGGCCGAAGTTGCATTGATTTCCATTGTCATTGCACAGGCATGTGATCCGTTTGCAGATGCCGCACAATATATCGGCGAAACACTCAAGGTGCCCGGCTCCGTTCGAGGTGCCACTCTGGACGCCGTCGCCAGTTCGATGCCGGAATTATTCTGCGGTATCTTTTTTGTGGTAACGGCACTGTCGTCGGCCGGGGCTGACGAGCAGGCAGCCATTCTGGCGGGCTCTGAAGGCTACGGCGCCACTATCGCGACGTGTGCCGGCAGTGCTGTTTACAACATGATTCTGATTCCGGCGTTCTGTGCAATTGTCATTTCATGCTTTCGCAAAGACCGTCCCTCAATCGTGGTCGATGACGAAGTCATATCGCGTGACGGCATGTGGTGCGTCAGTTGTCAGATCCTGATGGTTCTGTTCCTGTTTCAGGATCATATGTACTGGTGGATGGCCTGCGTATTCTTAATCCTGTACGCCGTCTATGTATGCCAGCTGTACCGTGACGCGCAACTCTGGCGGCGGAGAATGCTGGCTGTCAGAGAGATCTTTGCAGACAAGGGCACGTCCTGTGAAATCGGTGCCGTCACAGAACAGATTCGCAAGTCCGGCCTGAAGGTGTCGTACAATTTCGTCGCGCGTGCGCTGGCAGATCTGAAGGCGGGAATTGACAACGCCGATGACGAACAGGACGCTGATTCCGCAGGTATCCTGTTCGGCTATTTCGATGTTCCACTGACCAGCCTTTCGTCGTGGATGGTTATCGGTGCGTCGTCCGTAGTCGCTGCATTCGCTTGCTATTTTCTGGTCGGTGCAACGCGCGAGATAGCGGAAGAGCTGTCCATTCCCACTTTCTTTGTCGCGGTGATCGTTGCGGCCGCCGCTTCTTCTGTGCCGGACACACTGCTGGCTATCGGAGCAGCAATGCGTGGTGATGATTCAGGAGCGGTGTCCAATGCATTCGGTTCGAATATTTTCGACGTCTGTGTCTGCCTTTCGATTCCACTATTGGTGAATTCCTACCTGACCGGATGGAATCCCGTCAGCTTGCTGCAGGACGGCAAACCGATTCCGGGACTGGTGGGTCTAAGAACTCTGCTGGTGGTTCTGACCGTCATCACTCTTGCCATTATGTGGCATAACCGCGAACTGACGCGAAAGAAGGCGTTTATTCTGTGTGGGCTGTACGCCGTATTTATTTGTTATGCAGTGCTCGGATCGATGGGTATTGGATTCGGCACTTGACAAGGCACGCCGGACTTTCTGCGCCAACCACATGGCGAGGAATGATAACTTTCGACAGAAACGAATTCACGGCGATTGAGTATCACTAGAGCAGTTTACTTATTGTCGTGAACGATACTGGCTCGTGGGAGTAACGAAACTGCTATTAGAATGCGTTCTTCACGGCCACAAGTCAGCGTGAAACGCTGTATCCGAACAGGTGTCGCTGCGTTCCGCTCTACGACCTATGCCAGACCCAGTGCCTGAACAATTGCTGCTGTGTCATTCCTGACGGCAATCGGTGAGTTCGCGTGAGGAGTTTTGTGGACGCCGGCGGGATGGAGTTTCTGCGCCTGCTTTTCCGGATCGCCGGTGTGGTACGCGACGGTCAGGTCCGGATCCTTCAGTTGGTGACCCGTCAGAATGCAGGCGACTCGATCACTGGCAGCGATCACACCTTCCTCACGCAGTTTCGTGAGACCGGCGACAGTTGCTCCACTGGCGGGTTCACAGCCAAACCCATTCGCAGCGATCATCGCTCGCGCATCCACAATTTCCTGGTCTGCAACGCTGCGAACGACGCCATCGCAGACATTAAGAGCTCGCAGAGACTTCACCAGGTTAACCGGACGATTGATCTCGATGGCTGACGCAAGCGTACTGGCACGGCGGTCTTCACTGTCCATCGATGCGTAGTAGTTGCGAATAACGTCGGCATTGTTGTGACCGTCGTTCCACTGCAGTTCATTGTTGTTTACTAATTCGTCCAGCGTACTGGCACCTGCAGCGTTGATGATCGCCAGCCGCGGCAGACGATCGATCAGACCGAGCTGCTTCAATTCCATGAATGCCTTGCCGAAGGAACTGCTGTTGCCGAGATTGCCACCGGGAACAACAATCCAGTCCGGCACTTCCCAACCCAGACCTTCCAGCACGCGGAACATGATCGTCTTCTGACCTTCCAGCCGAAACGGATTCACGCTGTTGCAGAGATAGATGGGGTGTTCCGCACAAAGTTCCCGGACGCGGGCCAAAGCGTCATCAAAGTCACCTTCGATCTGCAGAGTCTTTGCTCCATAGTCCAGCGCCTGCGACAGTTTTCCGTAGGCGATCTTTCCACTGCCGACAAAGACGACACACTGAAACAGCCCGGACACACCAGCGTAGATAGCCAGGGATGCGCTGGTGTTTCCCGTCGATGCACAGGCTGTCATTTTGGCGCCAACCATGCGAGCATGAGTTGACGCAGCCGTCATGCCATTATCTTTGAAGCTGCCCGAAGGGTTCAGGCCTTCGTACTGCAGAAACAGCTTTCCCGGATTCATGCCAATCAGCGAAGCAAGTCGGTCGTTCTGCTGAAGGATCGTCTGGCCTTCGCCGATCGTCACAATCTGATCGTTGGCAGGAAAACCAAGCAGTTCTCGAAAACGCCACACACCGCTGAAGTCCAGCGGGTTCAGACGATTGCTCCAGCGAGACTCAAATTCCCGTAGTGACGCCGGGACGGGGATCTGATCCCAGTCGTATTGAACGTCAAGCAGACTGCCGCACTTTTCGCATGCGGTCAGAATCTGACCGATATCGTACGTGGCCTGGCAGTCGGGATGAATACACTGCTGAAATGCATGGGACATGATGTGAATTATCTTCTTGTGGTCATCCTGTGGACGAAGGGAATGGACCACAGGATTCTGCGTGGACGCTTAGGTGAAGTTGCGGCCATGCCGTATCAGGGTGACACGTCATTCCCGCGATCGGTTCAATTAGGTGTCACGGTTCGGCATGATGCCGGTGACGGAGTCAACATTGATTTCAAACCGATTCCGGCTCACTACCGACATAGCGTAGACTCGGCAGTAGTTGGATGCCAGAGGTGTGCTGCTCAATTGCCTGAGCGGCCCAGCCAACCATCCGTGCAATCCCGATCGCGAGAGAAATTCGGTCTTCCGGCACGTTCAGGAGGGTCAGAGTTCGCGCTGCTGCCCAATCCGTCGTTGGAAATAAGCCTTCGCGCGCCAGCAGACATTCCAGGCGTGCAGCAGACGATTCCATGACGATGCTGTCCAGGCTGCCGAGAAGTTCTCGCGATTGTTGCCGCAAAATAGCAACACGATGGTCCTCTTCGTCTTCACGGTGAAATCCAAACGGCATGCCTTTAGGCTGCCTGGACTTCCACCAGCGATCGGCATGGTCCGGAGACCTGAAACTCTTCAATCGTGCCGACGACCAGGCAAACGGGTCGTTCCTCAGCTGCGATACAAACATCGATGAGGCGGCCTTCAACGCGGCCACGATGTCGTTGACGGCGCTGCCGAAGAACCGGGCAGAAAAGCATGCCGGACGCATTTCGGTCATGCACTGGCAAATCATAACTGCATTCATCGCCTGTTCTTCAACTGGCGTTGGCTCGCAGTTGTCGTCGCGAAGAATCTGCAGCAATCGCCCCGCATAGGACAGTGTTTTCGATTCATCACAGGACCGAGCACGGCCTTCCTCCAGCCGCCCACCAAATGCCACATGCAACAACACCGGAAGTTGCGCCATCACCCGCCAGAACTGAGAACGCGACGCCTCAAGACTGCGGTCCCCAGGCGTCGGATCAAAACAGGACAGCAGCGCAATGCTTAGCGGGAAAAGGTCCAGCGGACGAGTCTGCAACGGCACCGTGGCGATCGTCTCGCCAACCGGCTGATCGACGACCGCAGACTCGGCCAGAATGGTACTGATGTCGGCCAGTTCATCGGGGTCAGCAGCACTCCCCTTCAGCAGCAGCCAGATGACCGACTCAAAGCAACCCTCTGCACACAGGTCTCCGACATCCGCGCCGCAGTATTCGACGCGACCATTGCGGCAACCAAATAGCTCGGTTTCGCCACAGACAACACCGCTGAGTCCCGAATGAACGGAATTGGGCGTTTGACCTAGATCGTTCACAATCTGGTGAAGTCCCTTCACCAAGTGTGGAGCTGGCGATGCATGCTCCATGGCAGAGTCCTTTCTCGGAATCCATTCCGATATTGCTGAAAATCTTCTCAGCGAATTCCTCTGTGCAGCGAACTCGGCCGTCCTGACCGATTGTTAGACAATAGTGTTCGCCACCCTGCTGCAACTCCGCAGCAGCTTCTTCCACGACGCGGGATTCTATAACATCAAATCCACGCGAGGGAAGCGAGTTGGGGGGATGTCGGCCTGAGCGGATGCCCTGACTGGTCTCACAGAGCACCGGTTTTGCTGTTTTGGTACAGTTTTCACTGCATTTTGCCGATCAGGCTGGAACTCTGAACGATCACGTTGTAAGCTTCCTCGCTTCGGTTTTGCGCCCTGTGATCGCCGGCAAGCAAGCCAACTCGTTTAACTAAAACCACTTACGTCAATCCCCGATGCCAAACACACCAGCTGCCAAGAAGTATCTCCGGACAAGCACGGGACGACGTCTCCAGAATCGTCAGCAACGGTCGACGCTGCGTGGCAAGATCAAGGGGTTTCGCACTCTGCTGAGTGGAGCGCCAAGCCGCGAGGAAGCTGATAAGGAATTCGGGTTGGTCGTAAAGGCTCTGGATCAGGCCGCTGCGAAGAATCTGATTCACGCCAATGCTGCGGCGCGGTCGAAGTCGCGTTTGGCTGCACTGAAGAAAAAAAGTTGTACCTGAAACTTCGCCTACGCCTCGCGCAGGTCTGACACGTTGAAGGCTGTCCCCACAGGGTGACAGCCTTTTTTAGTGCGCATTGGTTAGGCTTTTCCCGACCCAAAGGCACTGTGTTGACAGTTTGCAACATCCCAGATGTGGCCATTGGGCATCATCATGTCGGTTATGACACAAACGCCGCGACGCGAAAGTCGAAGAAAGAAAGGCGTGAATCAGCCCCACTACGACGGTAGACTGGCTACCTGACACGATTCCGCGACGTTTATTTGAGAGTTCCAATAACGAGCTGGTGTTCCACGAAAGGTGTCCATGAAAGATACAATCTCAACCGGTCTGCAGATTCTCGCGTCGGGCTTAGCACCGTACGTCGACGACATGCTGCGGCATAAACTCGGGGACAACTGGCAGCGATCCAATCACGTGGCGCAGATCATCAACTCTGCAGACCGGAACCAGTGGGATGCCCAGGTCGTCCTGGTATTGATGTGGGATCACTGGAATCAGGTCTTCCGACATGACCTTGGCTTCGTCGAACGCAGCCTGGTGAGTGAACTGCGAGAGTTTCGGAATCGCTGGGCTCACCAGAAAGAAGTATCAGTTCGTGACACGTACCGTTGTCTCGACAGTATCGAACGCCTGCTGCGAGCCACGAACAGCGATGCTGTGGAAACGGCAGACGAACTGCGAAAGGAAACACTGAAGCTTCTACATGACCAGGAGCTGGTCGAAGCGTCGGTTTCGGCTCGGGACTGGTTCACGGCCGCCGTGACTTCCGTCTGTGGATTCATGATCGTGATCGTTGTGCTGGAGTATCTGCGTCAACCGCTGTCATGGGTCCTGGCAGCAATGACATTGGTGGTGTTCGCACGCTTCGTTTTCCGGATTACTCGCCAAAGACTGGTCGTCAATACCGGACCGCGACAGTGCAGCGGTTGCACGCGAGTCTACTACGGAGGTGTCTGCCCCTATTGTCAGCCGATAACGATTTCTCCGGCGACACAACCGACCGTAGGCACTGGGGCGGAATAGCCGGTTTGCCGGACTACGTTCAGAGATGAATCCCAAAGTGCTGTCGCGCGGGCGTTTTGCGGCTGGCCCTGCTTTCAAGAAAAAGCCAGTCGCCCCACACATGCCACGGTACTTGAATCTGTATCACCCGAGACGATTAACGAGCTGCCCTGAGTTGCTCGTCTTTCGGAAAAACGAAGATGCCGATTGTTCGCATGTTTGTCTCGACCAATCGAAGCCAGCCGACAATAACTCATGTCGACCGTCGGCGACCGTCGATTCTGCTTGCCGCCATGTCGCATTAGGCTGCTGATTTCCGTGGAAATGTGGTATCCCGGGTATTCCTCAGTCGACCGATTGTAATAATGCATACTCGTTCGCTGTTCTGGCGACGACACAATCGGCTCATAGGATTCAGGATGCGATCAGTCCGGCGATCTGGATATGCAACACTGCGGTGTCTTCTGCTGGTGGCGGTCGGAGCCGTCGCTCCTTCAGCCTTCGCGCAGCCCCTGCAGCAGTCGCACCGGATTCTGGAACTACCGAAAGGTGGAATGTCTGACCTGGAGCAACAGCTACAGACGCTCAGGCGGCTACAGTCTCTTGTTGGGGGGCAGAAAGATCAGCCGCCGGAAGTCTCAAGAATTGATCCGGGGCAACTGAATCAGCTGCAGCAGATGATAAAACAGTTTGGCGGCGAGCTTCCGAAAAACCTGCTGCCATGGCTGAATAGCGTTCCGCCGAGCGTCGTACAAGACGTCCTGTCCGATCCGGAGGCTCGGCAACAGATCCAGCAGTTATTGAAGCAGTACGCCAAAGACCGTCAGCTGCCTCGCGGTGATCCTGGGTCAAAGATGCCGCTATTGCCTCCTTCAGAAGAAGACAATCTGCCCAATTTCCGATTGCCGAATCGTGCGACCGGCGAGCCTTCATCGCCCACGGACGACGAGCAACAGCCTCCCAAACCAGGTCGAGACGTCGATCGATCCAACGCCGGCCTGAAGAACGCGTTGGAAGGAGTCATGAAGAGATACTCGGATCTTCAGCAGACAGAGAATCAATCTTCCGCAGACCAGCCATCCGGAACGCCAGCGAACCCACGGGCGGCTGGTGATGGTAACATGAAGAATTCGTGGAGCGACATGCTGGATCGGATGATCGAGCATGATCGAAAATTTCGCGAAGGCAACAGTACCGAAGCGGGCAAGGATCGACACTCCGCAAGTGCTTCCGCAGGGAACGGGCAGACAGGCTCGATGAACGACGGGAGTGGGAAGAATGCTCCGTCGAAGACAGTAGCCGAGTATCTGGAGGAATTGAAGAATCAACCACTGCCATCGGTGCAAGAAGAACCACCGGCTTCGCCACCGACTTCGCCACAGACGCCACGGTCTGTGGGAAGACCTAATGACATCTCCAGTCAGCAGCCGTCAGTGCCTGATAAATCTGCAGTGGCGCGCGAGCAACTTAAACAGAACACCAAATCGTCACTGCAGCGACGTGGACTGACGGAAACGCTGCGAAGAATAGCAAGGGACGCACGGCAGCAGGTAAGTTCATCAGGCGGCGCCCCGGGAGATGCGGCGCCCCGGTCGCAAGCCGGCGCGAAGTCGGGTAGCTCTTCAGGCTTCGAACGTGCCCTGTTTCGCGCTCTGGACGGCGTTCGAGAGGATATTGTCGAAATCGCGAAAGATGCAAAGTTCAAACCGAGCCGTTCAGGTAATGAATCTTCGACGACAGGTCGAGATCCCACGGGTCGTTCCGGATCGGACTCGGGAATGCGAAGCTTCGGCCGTTCGGCGGGGAATTTTCTGAATGAGCTTGCGGCACCAGCGTCCACAACAGATTCTTCGTCATCAGCGACGGTCGGCATCAATGACGCTGTCACGGAGAATATTTTTGGCCTGCTGAGTCTGCTGGTTCTGCTGGGCATTGTCGCTCTGTTCGCATGGAAGTCAGGTTTGCTCGCTCCCCCCTTCGGCGAACCTGCGTATGCACCTCCAATGCGGGCCGCCGACATTCGGACAAAAGAAGACGTTGTGAATGCATTTCACAGAATGGCACTGCAGCCGTCCCGACAGGTGCAGCAGTGGTGGACTCATCGCAAGGCTGCTGACCGAATGTTCCAGGATCGACCTGAATATAATCGGGCCATGGAATTGCTGACGGAGCTCTACGAACAGGCTCGATATCTGCCGGAAGAAACCGCGTTCAGCCAGGAACAGATTCAATCCGCCCGTCAGGCCCTGAAGCAGTGCGAATCATGTTGACGGGCGAAGGAGGCTTTTCGGCTTCGGACACCGTAAACGATTTCTCTGTGCTCGACCGCAGGTATGAACAGCCTGGCTCATCGATCAAGCAAACGCGGGTGGTGGCCCGTGCGTTTAAACAAATCGGTCGTACGTGCGTGAACAGACAAGGTGCTGCTGTCGTTCTTTTACTGTGCGCCCTGGTTGGTGGCCCAAAGTCCATGGCGCAGCAGGCGACGCGATCTGCCGGCGACGAATGGCATTTTCGATACGAGTTGTTTCAGATGCTGCTGGAGCAAAACGGCCTGAATCCGACAACGTCTGCCAGCGAAGTCCTGAATGACCCGCAGCACTCGGTCCTTGTGATCGTGGGTCAGTGGAACCGAACCATCCTTCCCAGGCTTATCGAACAGTTCTGCGAAGGTGGCGGTGCAGTTCTTCTGGCTTCTGACCTGGAGTATTCCGCCGGACAAGTCTGTGAATTCCGCGGAGGGCCTGTGTCTGGCGTTCGCTCACGCGATTGGTATCAGTCTCACCACGACTGCCTGAACATCACTGATCTGGATCATGAACATCCCCTGACGACTGGCGTCAACAGTATCGTCGTCAATCGATCAGGCTGGCTGGACAGTCCGCGCGGGTTTCAGCGGGAACCGGAAGTGGCCGCCCGACTTCCAGGGCTGTGCCATCCGGCCGATGCCGGCGGCAAACCCGTTATTGCCACAATAACCCTGAATCCGCCAGCCAGCGGTCCGCTGATCATTGTCAGTGACCAAAGCCTGTTCACAAACGGAATGCTCTGGCACGGCGACAACGCAATCCTGGCCATCAACGTCAGCAGGATGCTGTGTGAGGGTCAACGGTCTCGACTGCTGTTCCTGGCCGATGGTGCCGAACTCGGCAGCTATGAAGACAGCCCTTTGTTGAAGGCTCTGCCGTCTCCCGGGTCGTTGCCGGAATTGCCGGCGAACATGCCGGAACCGGAACTGCAGACAATGCTGCGCGTCGCGAACTCCGTGATTCAGAATATTGAACAGTCCAACGTACTGAACGAAGCTTTGGCCAATCGACCGCGAAACGCCCGTGCACCCTATTACTGGCGAATATTCCTGTTCATGCTGGCCATTGCGGCACTGACATTCGTGATCTGGAAACTATCGGCAACCGGTTCGACTCCGCAGCAACCGATGCCCGATCGCGAGATGAAGACGGCTCAGGAACTGAGCACCGGGCGTAAGATAAAGTCGGCGGAGTTCGGTTTTGCGTCCAGCATGCTGTGCAGAGAACTGTGCGAGGAACTTACAGGCCTGGAGGATCCCGCCAACTGGCTGCGTCTTTTGTCGACGAACGCTGCCACCGGAGCATTGGTTGTTAAGGAAAAATCGACACAGAATCAACTCTCGGTTGTGCTGGACCTTGCTGTTAACACGCGGACGGTCCATATTTCACGCCGCAGATTTGAATCGATTGGTCAGACGATCCATCAACTACGACAACTTCATCGGCAGGGGAAACTGCTGAAGCAGCATAGCAGCGGATGATTGTGCAGCTGTGCCGACACCAGGGACGGAAGTCCAGTTCCCGCCTGAAGCGGTTTCAAGATCAAAGACAGTTCATCGGAAAACTCCTGCAACCTTTGTCCTCACCGTGACTTCCGGTCCCAATCACTCACTTAAGAAACCAACTGTGCCTGTTTTGAATACGAACGAACTTGCAGAACGAGTCAACTCACTCAGAAAGCGAACGCTGGAATCAGTCCGGCAGGTTGTTGTGGGATTGGATCATGTCACCGACCAGTTGTTGATGGCACTGCTTGCCGGAGGCCATGTTCTGCTGGAAGGCGTGCCCGGCACAGCCAAAACAACGCTGTGCCGTACGTTTTCGACATCACTGGGTATCGACTTTGAACGCGTTCAGTTTACGCCCGATCTGTTGCCGTCCGATGTCACCGGAACTCAGGTTCTGGATCGCCAGACCAGCGACTTCGTGTTGCGCAAGGGGCCGATATTCTGCCAACTGCTGCTGGGCGACGAACTGAATCGTGCTCCGGCAAGAACCCAGTCCGCCTTGCTGGAAGCGATGCAGGAACGACAGGTAACGATTGAAGGAAAGACTCTTCCACTGCCGGAACCGTTCATGGTGCTGGCCACCCAGAATCCCATCGAACAGGAAGGCGTCTACCGCCTGCCGGAAGCTCAGCTGGACCGTTTTCTGTTTCGCATTGAAGTCGGCTATCCACAGCGAGACCTGGAAGTCGACATGCTGGACCTGCACAGTCATGCGGCAGCGGTTACGACAGCAGTCACCAGCACTGAGGAAATCATCGGCATTCAGCGGCAACTGGATAGTGTCTACGGGACACGCGAGCTGCAGGAATACATCATCGATCTGGCTCGTGAAAGCCGTGCTCACCCGGACCTTGTCCTGGGTGCAAGTCCTCGCGCCGCCATCAACCTGATGAAAGCCGGTCGTGCTCATGCACTAATGAGTGGGCGTGGGTTCCTGACTCACGAAGATATTCAGGCGGTGTGTCTGCCTGTGCTGGGCCATCGACTGATCATGCGACCGGAAGCGGAGATGGACGGCAGAACAGTGAACGATGTCATCCTGCAGGTGATTGAAGCCGTACCGGTGCTGGATCAACGGTGAGTCACCGCCATCTTTTTGTCGCCCTCGCCAACCATAAGACAGCAACACAATGACCGCTCGAAGTCGCTGGCTGGTACTGCTGGGAATTGCCGGATTCGGTCTGGGAATTCTGCGCAACCAGAATGCGCTGGCGTGGTCGTCGCTGTCAATTCTAGTCTGGCTGTTCGCCGAATGGCTATGGTTTTATTGGCGAGTCTGGCGTGAGCTGCCGGCACTGCAGTTTACGCGACAGGTAAACGGCAGAACGAAATCGACAGGGCTCGTCTGGGCCGGGCGAACGATTTCGGTGTCGGTCGAAATGACGTCCGGAACTCGTCGCCAGAGCCCTGTCCTGACGATCCGCGACTGCCTGCCGGAGAATCTCGAAATAACCTCTGGTAAGAACGAATGGGCCATCATTTCGAAATCACCGTCGAACAGCTTTCGCTATGAAGGTCGCGCACGGGGAATTGGCAAACTAGTCCTGCCAGGGATTCGCCTGAGGCTGCAGGACGCTCAGGGATTTTTCGTAACTGAGCGGTTCATTCCATTGAAGCAGACCTTGCGAGTTCTGTCGGCGTACGCCAGCGTCAATGATTCTCAGCCGCTGGTCAAGCGGATGAACTCATTGCCGCAGCACGGTATTCACCGCCTGCAGCGAGCCGGCATGGGGTCCGAATTGCTCGAACTGCGGGAATACGTCCCGGGCGATCCGCCAAAGTCAATCGCATGGAAAGTGTCGGCTCGGCGCGACATGCTGATGACCCGGCAGTACGAATCCGAAGTTCCCGTACGTGTCTATCTGTTTGTCGACGGTTCGATAGGAACCAGAACCGGTGGCTTTGGCCGCAGACTGATTGATCAGATGAGTTATGTGGCAGGCAGTGTGGCGCGGTCCGCCATCTCAGCAGGCGATCCCGTCGGAGCAGTGCTGCTTGATGAACGCGGCCAGCGACGAATTCGTCCGGCTGGCGGTGAACGCGGATTCCACAATCTGCTTGAGCAGTTTACCGATTTCGCCGTGCCACCGAATCCTCCCGCCCAGCAGCTGTCACCAGCGCTTATCAATGCCGCGATGCGACTGTGTGGCGAACACCATCCGGAACTGCTGCATCCGCAAGTCAACCATGTGCCATTCACCTTCTTTCCGATCGCTCCCTGGAAGCGCCGCCGAGTCTACCGGCGAACGCTTCTGGCGAATGTGATGGCTGGCCTGTATGGTTTGTCGGTCAGTCAGATAGTGGATTTGGTTCACGATGATCGGATGATGGCACAGTTTGCTCAGCGCCTTTTGAATGAGGCCGGCGTATCATGGATGCCCCCCCTGGTCGAGACGCGTAGTCAGGGGTTTCACGATGGCATGGCAACGATGGAACTGCTCAGCAAGGCCATCACCGAATCTGTGGCGACGGCGCGGGACAATGAAGTCTATGTCGTACTGGCCGATCTTCTGGAGTGTGCCACGAACATCAGTCACGTGCTGCCTGCCATTAAACTTGCTTTGGCACGTCACCATCGGGTGGTTTTTGTGTGCCCAACGCCCGCGTTTCGCCGACCGCAGCCACAATACAGCACTGATGTCGGAACGACTGCCAGAGAGCTGCTGGAACAAGCCGAAGGCTTGCGCAGTTGTGAACTCGCCAACCGCCTGCAGCGCGAGTTGCGACGACTGGGAGCATCGGTGGCGTTATCGGGCGAGCAGGAGGCAATTCGAATGGTGCTCGCAGAAACCGAATTGGCTCGCGGTGGCCGCGTTGCATTCACGGGAGTCCGCTGATGTCATCGTTGACACATTCAAGACAAAATGCACCTGCTGATAACTCCGCGGCAGTCAAGCCGGAGCTGCAGTTCATGAAAGCGGCGAATCTGCTGGTGATCATGTTCTGTGGTTGGTTCTTTCTGACATTCCTGTACACCGGCGCTGTGCTGAATCTGTCGCTGAAGTTCTTCTTTCTGGCAATACTGGTTTTGACACTGCGTCGCTGGACGGGTGCGTTGTTGCTGGCGCTGTTGCAGATTCACCTGTTCTTTCTGGAGCCGCGTACGCTGGGTTTCCGCAGCATAGCCGCTGAATTCCTGTGGGTGATGGCGACCGTTTTGCTGGTGATGGCTGTGAGTCGCTTTCGCACATTGCAGGAAATCGATGAGCACTCGACAATCAGACGACTGCTGTCTTCACTGACGGCCGGCCCCGCAGGAATGAACGGGCGTGTCTCGCCCGCGTCATTCCGGCATTCAGTTGCAGCGATGTTCACAATCGGTCGGTCTGTGCTGCTGCTTATCGCCTGTTCAGCATTGGCGTTTTTTCTGATGTCATTCGTCCCCATGGACACAACGTTCACGGGACTTAACACGATTCGTGAGTTCCGTCTGCGACCGTCCGGTTACCGCGTTCTCATGTCGGGCCTGCTGCTGTTTTCAGTGTTCTTACTTGCATGGCTTATCATCAACGAAGGTGTCTGGCGTAGACTGTCGGCCGCACAGGCCGGTGTGTACGTTCGCAGCGTGTTTCTTAAATGGCTGCACCGAGACCTGCGGATGGTGACCAAACGACGACTTAAACGACGACTTAAACGACGACGCCGGATCGATCGGCGCAGCAAGCTGACCGCTACAGAAACGATCCCCAATGATTCATCGGAGACACAGCATGTTCATTCTGATTCGTGAAGCCGCGGGCTGGCTGCTGGTTCTGGCCGCGCTGTATCTTGTCCGAATGGGGATCGGATTCGTATCCAATCCGCAGGATGCCCGCATTGTGGAAGCCGGCGTCGTGATGCTGGCGGCAATGGGCCTCCTGAGGGCAGGCATCCTGCTGGTGAGGATTTCGACGGCCGCCAGAATCTGCGGTGGCGAACAGCAAAAGTAAACACGGCAGAATTGGTTAGACAAAATCGTTGTCAGTTCCGCCTGCTGTTGCTGGAAGACGTGACTTCTGTTGTCGCCCCTGACGATTGCCGGGCGATTTCAAATCCTGACGTCACAGACACTGCGTCACGCAGACTTACCGTCCTTCGATTCTGATCAGGTACCACCGGCTGCCGTCTTTGGCGTCAACCAGATGGAAGTCGCGAACATTCTGTCCGGTTGCTTCGCGTGCAGACACTTCCATCAGCCGTGTCTGGCCGAATTGATTGACAGCCTGGTATTGGCCGGCGGCGATGCCCGGAGGCAATGGTACATCGATCTGTCCTGATGCTGCAGGCCTCGATTCGTCGATCTTCAGCACGGTCAGTGAGTGACTGGGGATTACGACTTCCATTCCGTCATCATCGACGGTCGGCTGCACAGCAGCGACCGCCGTTGTTCTTTGCTGCGTACGCTTCACAATTGCCGCACGCATCGCGGCCTGATCCCCTTCCCAGGCTGCCATAAACAGACCGGTAATCAGCACCAGCAGAAGAACTCGAGCGTTCATTGGTCACTTTTCCGATTACACAGGACAGTCAATCCCCAAAGACTGTATCGGCTCCACCAGGCCTGGACTCTGGCCAAAAGTACCTGCACGAGGTGGCCACTTCGCCACGTCTCTGAAAGTGCCGGTTGTGTCGATTCGAAGATAGACGAAAGCCGGTAGGAGCGCCTCGTCAGCGATCCAACCTGAAGATGAAACTCCAGTCGCTCTTGATGGTGTTCCGTCACTCAAATCGTTTGCGAACAACCGTCTCTGCGGGAATTGTCGTCGACTCACAGGTCTCGTAGACAGCCGATTTCGTGTGGCTGCGATTGTAGTCTTCCGGCAGCATGGAACTGTTGAGACTCACGTAGTTGACTGGCCGAACATTCGCTGAAGGAACGGTAATTCGCACTTCCGGCGGAGGCTCGACCAATAGACTATTCGGCTCTGGCGGGCTTGGCGGAACTGGTGACCGCTGAGTACGTTCCACGTCCGGATCAGCACCATCATTTAATGCTCCCGGTGACATGAAGACACCCGAATCCATGAACGTGTCGAAGGGCGCATGACAGCCTGGTTCAGTGGCGCAGGTGCCCACACCTGGTGCCGAACAATCGTTCTGCCGACTACCGATTAGAGGAAGCTCGTGCCCGCAATTGCAATCGCACTGACTGCGGCAATCAGAACATGAGGCCCGTTGGAATCCGCTGGTGTATTGGGGAACTGCATAGGTCTGCGTGATCGGCCAGCTTTGCCGAATCATTGCGTGATGTGGCCTCGGTGGATACTGGTTAGCCCCCTGATAAGTGGCAGGTTGGCACGTCACAGGCATGACAGGCGCATAGGGTCGATACATTGCGCCGACCGGAGCGAATACTGGCCCCGGAACGCCGTACCCGAGGCCCGGACGTTGCATGCAGACCGGAGTAGGAACGCAACAGCAACCGGCCAGAACCAGCGGCAGAGCGCCAATGAAGGCCAAAAATCTGTGTTTCATGTCTAACTTCCCGTGCAGCGGCAGGGCGCGGCGATCACCTGCTGGTATTCAGCTTCATCGGCTGTAAAACTGGGAAGACTTTAAGGGTTGTTACGATTGAGCAGGTATTTCGGGCAGCGTCGACCTGATCGCATTGCAACCGGACATTCAGGGGTTACGTTTCCCGATTTCCAGGCGTTTTGGTTGTCGGAAGGGGTTTCCATGGGAACATGGCTCATCGGCCGCACATGGTGTAGAATGCGATCTACGCGCTCAGCAAAAGCTCGGCGGTACTCTGGTGTGGATGACTAACATGTCTTGCAGTGACCAAATTCGATCGAGTTTCATCCATGACCGCTTTGGTCCGGCTGTCGCTGAATTCACGTGTCAGCCGAAGAACCTGTTCGCGGTCGCCTGTGCCGCTGCCTCGATGTCTCTGATCGGCTGCGGTGGCAGCGACGCACCCGCACCCCAGTCCGCAACGACCACTGATTCCACAACTGCGACAGCGGCGCCTTCTTCGTCCGACAGCGTCTTGAATCGTCCGCGCCGACAAGACGAGCGATGGAAGGATGCCAACGGTGTGGAATACCTGGGAAAAGTGCCACTGGATGTCTTTTTCGATCAACCGTACTCCGTCGCATCGGATGCGACGCCGCTGAATGGGATTGCCTCGACCGACAGTCCATCAGTGCCGCTGGCACCAGCAGTGAACAATGACTCGCCGTCGGTAGCGCCATCGGCCGACCCGCCAACAACAGTCGAAAGTGGAGGACAGTCGTGGGGCGAGTTAATGCCAATGTCCGTCATCGACGAAGAAATCAAGTCGGTTCGCAACTTCCTGAATCAGTCGTTGCAGTCGGTCGGTTCGTACAACCGCTCAATGCTGATGGTCCCTCCAAACGCCGCCACCGTCGCAGTGTTATCGGGTATTGTCATGCAGCATCCCGAGGACATCAGCTGGAAAGAGGACGCAATCTACATCCGCGACCTGGCCAGGAAAATGAACGAAAGTACGCTGATGCCTGGCAAGAAGGATCAGGACCGATTGCTGAAGCTGTTCGAAAGTCTGGCCGACACATTGAATCGGTCGCGGCCGGCGGATCTTGACGAACCACCTGCCGATGATGATTTTGCAACCGTGGCTGAGATGCGATACGTAATGATGCGCATGGGCCAGGCGGAAACGAAGCTGAAGACCGAAGTTAACGAAAGTGGCCTCACCGAGAAGAAGGACATGGTGAAACACGAAGCCGCGATTCTGGGAACGATGTCAAAGGTTGTTGCACTCGATGAGTATGGTTATGGCGACGATGAAGAATACGTCGAATACGCACAGCGAATCGTTCGGGCCGCGCAGGCCGCCGTCGATGCTGCCGAAGGCGGAGACTTCGGCACGTACGAACTCGCCCTGTCAAAGGTATCCAGAGCGTGCCAGGAGTGTCACGCTGCCTACAAAAACGACTAGCGATGATCGCCTTATCCACTGAGGCAGGGAACACAGCGCTCATGTTTGAAACACGTCAAATTCGCCGGACAACACAAATCCTGAAAGTCAGCTTATGCATGGCATTCTCTATTCTGGCAGCATCTGAAACCCGCGCCGACACAATCGTGTTGAAGTCGGGGCAGCAGATTGTCGGTCAGGTGCTGAAGGTCCAGCAGGATTCCTTGTTCGTGGACATCGGTGTCGACGTCATTCGTGTTCCGTTGGAGAGAATCAGCGAACGAATCGAGGACAATCCATCAGTAAAGCCGGAAGAAATCAAAACCGATTCGGGACTGCTGCAGTCTGCAAAACTTCAGGTGCGAACGGTGAAGGAACTGGTCAGCCGGTTTGCGGAAGGAGTCGTCCTGGTGCAGACGCCGGATGGACTGGGCTCGGGTTTCATCGTCAGCAGGGCTGGTCACTGTGTGACGAACTATCACGTCATCGAAGGACAGACTCGCGTTGCCGTGACGATATTTCATCGCGGCAAGAACGGAGAATTCGAACGAGTTGCCGTTCGCGATGTAAAGATTCAGGCGTTGAATCCCCATTTCGATCTGGCTCTCCTGGAAATTCCGAAACAGGAGGGAATCGACTTTCAACCGGTTTATGTGGGAGAAAATGACTCTCAGCGTGAAGGTGACACCGTGTTTGCGATCGGCAGTCCGCTGGGGTTGGAACGATCGGTTTCCGAGGGAATTGTGAGTACTCGCAATCGGAACATGAACGGAATCGTTTACCTTCAGACGACAGCTCAGATCAATCCAGGTAACAGTGGCGGCCCGCTGTTCAATTCAAAGGGCGAAGTCGTCGGTGTGATCAACATGAAGCTGACCTTTGGCGAAGGTCTTGGTTTTGCCATTCCCGTGGCCTATCTGCGGCACTTCATCGCCAATCGGGACGCGTTCGCTTTCGACCGAACCAATCCTAATACGGGTTATCATTATCTGAATCCACCGCGTCGCACCAATTCGAAGCAACCGTATGAGGTGCTGAGTGCTGAAGATCCGTAGGCGCTGTTGTTGGCAAGAGGGTCAAAGTTCTTCTCAGCTGCAGGTGGCATGCTTGTGGCCGCCATATGTTATGGTGGCTGAATTCCAGTTTCTGCCGGCATCTGCCAGGACGTGAAGGTCACAGGATCGCCCGGCATCAAGGATGGTCTCGTCAACGCCGGCGCCGTTTTTCAAAGATGCCCTCCGTCTTCGTCGACCGGCACTTCGTGAGCAGTCGTCGCCCTGACAATTCACCGGATTTCTGCAAGGGCATCATGTCGTTGTATCAGTAAGAGAAATAACATGCCACAATTCATAACGTTTGGCGAAATCATGATGCGGATGGCTCCGCCGGGATTCCTGCGACTTCAACAAACTCTGCCGGGGCCAATCGATGTCACGTTTGCGGGCGCTGAGGCGAATGTAGCCGCGTCGTTGGCGATGCTGGGTGCCGATGTCGGCTTTGTTTCTGCACTGCCTGATAGTCCACTGACCGACGCCTGTTTTGCGACGCTGCAGGGACTGGGCGTCGACACCGCCGACGTGATTCGATCGAGCGCAGGACGCATGGGCATCTATTTTGTGGAAGGCGGAGCCAACCAGCGTCCCAGCCGAGTCATTTATGACCGAGCCGGATCGACCATCAGTCTGACAGGCCCCGCTGAGTATGACTGGGGCATGGCGTTCCGTGGCGCACATTCGCTGCATGTGTCGGGGATTACTCCAGCGTTATCAGAACAGGCTGCAGAAGCCACCATTGCGGCCGTACAGAGGGCACAGGACGTCGGCGTGCGAGTATCGTGCGACCTGAACTATCGAGCGAAACTCTGGAACTGGAAACCGGGCGTCGAGCGGAAGCAGCTGGCAGCGGAAACGATGGCTCGAGTGCTGCCACATGTCGACATTTTGATCGCCAACGAAGCTGACTGCGGAGATGTTCTTGGAATTCATGCAGGACACACCAATGTGGATTGCGGAAACGTAGAAGTGCAAGCCTACCCGGGTGTCGCCCGTCAGGTTGTGTCACGCTTCCCTAACATCAGATTTGTTGCCACGACTCTGCGCGAGAGTATTTCGGCCAGCCACAACAACTGGGGTGCAATGCTGTTTGACGTTTCCACCGACAAAGCGATGTTTGCCCCGGAACTGAACGGCGTTTATCAGCCATACCAGATTCACAACATTGTCGATCGCGTTGGTGGAGGAGATGCCTTTGCTGCCGGACTGTTGTTTGCCTTGAACCACGACGACTACGGCAGTCCCCAGGAAGCTCTTCAATTCGCCACGGCCAGTTCATGCCTGGCTCATTCAATTCTCGGTGACTTCAACTTCAGCAACCGAGCGGAAGTGGATGCACTGATGACGGGTTCAGCGTCCGGCCGGGTTGTGCGGTAGCGATCAACCGGACGCGGTCGAGACTGACTGTCAATCTGCCAATGGACTGCCGGGCGGGCACGGTCTGCCGTCTCTGCAGCAAGGAGGACAACATCTTGCTGTGAGTAAGCGGCACGACAGGATAGAGACTGCTGTCCACAGCGTTTTACGCTGACTTGTGGCCGCAAAAGATGTTAGCCGATAGCAGTATCGTCTTCGGCGATAAGTAGACTGCGATAATCTGAGGGGCACACACCTTACTTGCTCACACGGTCAATCACACAGCTGATGCGGTCATCGGACCAGCTGAAATCGAATGTCCGTCCGTTAGCCATGGCGTTGGTCATAACAAAAAAGGCCAGGACGCACGGTAGGATCAGCAGCCCCATGACCGGCACGGTAGTAAGCTTCCTGAGAATCGTTCCGTGTTGACCGGCGCGAAAAGCCAGATTCAGCAGCACTGCGCAGACCCAAACGATGCCCAGCGTGATGCACAGGGCTGATACTCGGTTCTTTTTTAGTCCGGTCTCGATGTCGCCCAGAATCTGTTCTTCGAATTCCTCGGGGAATTCAATCAGGGCGTATGTCTTTCTCATCCGGGTCGGATTGCCCACGGCGTCAATCACTTCGGTACGGGCCCAGGTCCTTCTGAAGGAATTGTGAATAGCATCATCCGTCACGGCCAGTTCCACGACCTTTTCCCAGCCGTCGTCTGCGGCAAACCTGCGGGAAACCAATCCAGTCACTCTGTGCTTCAACGCTTCAATGATGGCTGGTCGCAACGCGTCTTCCGCCGGAATTTTGGCTTCAACGAACTGCGACTGCACGACGGTTTGCCCAATACCAGGGTTGTCGATCCATTCCGGAGGCTCAGACGGCTGCGTCAGATCTCGGGAGGAACCCGGTTCAGTATTCGCTTCTGCCGTGAGGTGAGGTTCCGGAGCTGTCGCTGTCCACACATGTGATAGCGCCGACAGAAACGTGCGGATACCGCTGGCATGTCGAATAACAGGGCTGGCTGTCTGCGGCGCTGTTGCGGACAACGGAATGAGGGCATAGGCCTGTCGCAGTTCCGGGGAAATGGATGCGTTCAACTTTGCAACGGCTTCCGCGCCGTCCGGGCCAAGCAGTCCAGCCACAAAGTCCTGAGACAACGGCAGTACGAGCATGTCGCCGTTGTCCAATTGCTGTACGGCCCCGGACCGTGCTGTCGACAGGGCCGTCGAGATCTTATCTTCGTGCACACTGACAGACGATAAGCTCAACGGCACGGAGCCGACACTGCTCTCACCGATCAGAGTGGTCGTCACTGAATTCTGCGTGTCATAGATTTCCCAGTCCACAAAACGAACGGTGTTCATTCCGACGAAAAGAACCAATGCAACGACTGCCGCGTAACGCATACCGGCTCGTGACGAAAACAGTAAGAAACCAACGACGACGAAAATCATCAGCGTAATCATGATAGATTTGCTCCGACTTTCTGTTGTGTGGACCTGTACATTGTGACTGCCTGGTTTCCGAGACGAGCAACACGACGCATTCTCAATTGAATACTCCGTGCTCAGCCTTGGCCATATGGGCCTGAGGATTGACCGACCGATCGGGTGTTCTATCCGTCGCGGGTGCCGGCGCAAGTCTTCTGTCCTCGGCTGGAGTCCAGCCTGCAGATAACTGGACGACAGCTGAAATAGCCAGCGCCCACGTTGCTCCCAGAGCGTCCGGGAAGGAAAAGTCCTGCAACATTCCCGTAATCACGATGCCCAGCACCAGAGTAAACAGCGCGCTGGAAACTCGAAACCGGGCTTTGCGAAAACTGTCGACCTGCCACCACCAGCGTCGGGCAAAAAACAAAGCCGCAAAAAACATCATGAAGCACGCGACCGTCGGAAAGCCGGTTCCGTCAGCAACCGCCACACGACCGACCAGCACGGGGGCACCATTGCTACTGCCGTGAAACAACGCATCACGACTGATTAGCAAGTACTCCGGCAGCACGGCTGCCAGAAAACCGACGCCCAGCCCAAGAGTGCCAAGACACAGTCTCCGCGTGAAACTGTCGCCGCTCCGACCTTCCCAGATTTTCGACGGAATAATCAGGGCCCACGACGCCAGCATGGTGATGGCGGCAAAATAGACGGCTTGAGCGCTATCCTGCAACAAGTTAGTTGTGACAAAGACAGCAGTGGTCACCAGAGCCGATGCTGCCAGCGATACGGTAATTGACGTCGATATATCGGTGGCACGATGAGTTTTCGCGATCTTCCGCAACGTCGCAGGTGTATAGACACGGTCTCGCGTGTTCCGTGCAAACTTTCGCGCCGGAATTGGGTCAGATGGAACCCTGGTCCTGGCTGCTGGTGACACAGGTTTCTGGTGGCGAGGAGAAGCAGGGGCCCGAAAGGACGCAGCCTGTTGGGGCATTGATTTCGCACGAAACGGTTCGCCCACAAAAATGCTCAGCAGCTGGTAACCCAGATAGGCGGCTCCGCCAATCATGCCGCCGACCGCGACCGGACGTAACATCCCGGATTCCAGAATCATCAATGCACCGGCACCGCCAACGACCCACTGCAATGGTGTGGGAATTGCATTCCAGATTGCGACAAGTGCGGCAATGCCGGAAGGGGCAGGCTTCGCAGGCTGTATGTCAAGTTCGACGACGGTCTCAGGTTCCGGCGTTTGCTTGTGCTCGACGCGTTTTCCGGCAGTTGCTGCGTCTGGCGACGCGGTCAATGGTACCGGAACGCTTTTGTCGGCAGTCTGGACGACATTGCGAAACTGTCGTTGAAGTTCTTCAATGCTGCCGGTCCGCCGGTCCGGATCTTTTTCCAGAGCTGCTGCCAGAACCGGACGCATCTCATCGGGCAGACAGGACAACTCCGGTTCCGCCGTAAGATGCTTCATCAGTATTTCGGCCGTTGTCTGACCATCGAACGGAACTTTGCCGGTGATCATTTCGTACAGCATGATACCCATTGCGTAGACGTCGACTTCTCGACCGTATCGACCTTTGGCAACTTCCGGAGCCATGTAGTAGACCGTACCGACACTCTGTGTCTGGGCACTGCGGCGACTTTCTGAAATGTACTTCGACAATCCAACGTCGCCGATTTTGACACCGCCAGGATCGCGAAATACGTTGGCAGGCTTCAGGTCGCGATGTACGATACCGCGGTCATGCAGAAAGCTGAGTCCGGCCGCTATTCCGTCGAGCCAGAAGAGTACTTCTTCCAATGGCATTCCATTGGGATAGTCTCGCAACACCTCATAAAGGCCGCGACCGCTGACGAACTCCATGATGACCCAGTGGTCGTTGTCACCATCCTGTCTGATATCGAAGATCGTTACGAGATTGGGATGCTTGAGATTGAGGCACTGTCTGACACCGCGAAGCTCAATTTCCAGGTTGTTGTTCAGCAGCTTGAGGGCAACTTCCTTGCCGGCGTCGCTTAAAGCATAGTACACCTCGCCAAATCCACCCCGGTGGACGGCACGCTTGATGGTGTATCCATCAAGAGGACGTGCTTCTGGTGCAAAGGTGAATTTCATAACTTAGGTCCGGCCCGGTTTTCGTTTCGTTTTTCGCGTGTCTATCTGTATATCAATGAACAACTGAATGCCGCGTTCTATTCCATTTGTTCGACTCGAAATCTGAGGTCTTCTCCAGTTACGACACAGCCATGATTGAGCTCAATGGAATCTGTTGCAACTCGCCCATCGACACTAAGAGCCGCTTTCGACCGACAACGCAGCCTTCCCTCGTTCGAAAACAGAACAACAACGTCAGGCCAGTGCGTGCAGCAAATGTGGTGGTCTCGGCGCGGCCCCAGCAGACAATGGTCCGCCAGCAGTATAATACCGTCAACACTGTGAGACGGTCGATGATCACTTTCGAAGTCAATAACGGCGGAAGTGCTGAGAATACTGGGAATCCGAAACCCAAGTCGTACTCGCTCCGCCAATCGGATTTCGTCACCACTGCGAAGAATCGTGTCCTGGTTGACCGTCCGACCGGAAACAGTCGTGGGCTGATGAGCCGTCAGACGCCATTCTTCGCTGTTGCGTTCGATGGAAGCATGGATTCGCGAGATATTTGCCAGCAGGGCAATGTCCGCAGATTGTTTCTCAAACGATGGTGCGCCGACAAGAAAGGACTCGCCAACGCACAATTGCCACGCACCAACTCCGTCGATCCACAGCATGTACTTTTTGCACGGACTCGTCGCCACCATTTCCCCCTTAAGAGTCATTCCCTGTGCGGGCAGGCAGGTATCGCAATACCAGCGATTCTTCCTGTGTTGACTGTCCAGTTGGAGTATGCCCGAGTTCATTGTACTGAGTCGTCGAAGGGTAATATTCGTTCTGAAGTGACTTTGTCGAAACGCTAATTTGTTTGGTTCAGATTAATATTGTTCGTAAAACGAAACAATTTTCGGCAAAAAAATGCTCCGAGCTCAAGCCTTTGAGCCCGGAGCAGGTGTGTGTCCCGGTTCAGCGGCAGGTTTCCCGTCCCGCCATGCTGAATCTAGTTCGAAGCGACTCTCAGAATCACTGAGGCATTGACCGATCGTTCCCGACACAGTCAGCAGAATGCGGACTCAGATTGAGCTGTTACTGGCTGCTTCTGCATCGTCAGAAACGAGGCCGAAGTGCTGATCGATTTCTGTCACAACATCAGTCTGCAGCTCAATAGAATCCACTTCTACAGGAATGCGTCCCATGACATGACCTTCCGTTTCCAGCAGAGATTCCCTGACGTCCAGGGCGTGATTCAGTTCCTTGATCAGGCCTTCAACACGAGTGAGCTTCGTGTCGTCAACTTCGATGTTGTTGACCGCCTCAGCTGCCTGAATTGTCTTCAGTCGAGCTTCTACCTGAGACACCAGCACAGACAGTTCCTGCTTTCGCCCCAACATGCTGTCCAGTTTCTGCTGATTAGCTCGCAGAGTCTGCCTCTGGGCCGTCAGGATCTGTCGATCTCGAGCCACGGCGCCTTCGCCCACCCGAAATGCTTCGAAACGCAGGGACAGGTCGGATTCCACTTCGCCGCGACTGTACGACACGTGGCGGTAAGTGAACTGATCGTGTGAGCTGGTGAGGTCGCCTCGCAGAGCGAGAATCGCTTCCTTCTGACCAGCCAGATGAGTTTCTTTCTTCTCGATGTCGCGTTCAAGATCCTTGACGTCGACGCTCTGTTCGGCAACCACCGTCATGTGCTGACGAATCTCCGGCATTAGTTCTTCTATTTCATTTCGAATCCGAGCCAGCTCAAATTCCGGAGTGATTTCCGATTTCACTGCGTCACGAACATTGGTGCACGCTGTGGTGGCATAGCTGCACATGTCCTTTCCGAAAATAAACCCAGCGACAAGTGTCGTAGCCAGCGAACCTATAACCATTTTCTTCAACATCGCATTCTCTCCTAATCCTCAGATACCTTGGGAAACACACACACTTGTGACATGAACACTCGTCACACGCCCTGATTCGCCGCGGCTTCAGAATGCCTGGCTGCATTTCGGCAGATTTCTTCAAAAAAGGGCTGGAGTCACGAAAATCAGCCAGATGTCAGCATTTTCGCGGCGCCGAATCCTGTACTTCGACCAGAGTGGCAGATTCCTGGCAGAATTCTTTGAACCACGCGAAGTTGGGTCACGTTGGTAATGGTGCATTCGCGGAGTACGCGACAACCGATTCGGTTTTTCGGTTGTGGAAAGGCGTCTACCTGCAAAGGCGGGAGAAAAAAGGATGAAGACACGCACACCACGGGATTCCAGGCCGATGAGAAAACTCCGATTCCTGACAGGCTTAGGCCTCAGCACGTGTGGAGTTGCCACGATGTTGATGGTCGCTGCTGGTACGTTACAACACCTCGGTGTCACCGGACGACTATCGTTGCCCGTTGTGGGATTGTGCATGATCGTTGGACTGATGCTGCTTGGCGGAGGATTCGGGATCATGGCCACGTCCGCCGCCACATTCGACGACGGCGAGTTTGACCGATTGATGGAGGCCGGAAATCTGCCGGTGCCGACACTGTTGGACAGCTCATACGATATCGAAGCAGGCCACAGCGAAAACGCTGATGAGCAGACCACCGTTGATCGCATACCGAATCCCGAGTCACAAGCTGATCCCCTAAACGTGTCACGAATGGATCCATCCGAGTCCGGCGAAGCCCGTTTGAAGAGGACTGCCCTCGAGCACATTCCAGCATCGCAGACGAGCGTTTGAACAGTTGGTTCACCGAGGTGAAACCGTTAGTCAGTCTTTCCGGACCGGCCGGGCAACACTCTCAACAACGTCAACACGTCTGCGCGCCACGTTGGAAGAACGAACGTAATGGCGATCGCTTCCAGATTTGCCATCGTACCGGCGACAGCAGCAACTCTTAGCGGCCAGATCGCCCAATCAAGCAGCATCGCAACAGCTCCACCCAGAACAAGGTAATTGGTCATTTTTGCGCCATAGGTGTGATAACTGGGGAAACGTCCGTATTTCCACAGGCCGTAGCCCATTGAGACCGCGTAACTGGTGATGGCCATCAGCAACCACACAAGCTCGCCCTGAAGTACGTCCCATTTCAGAATCAGGCTGCCAATCAGTAAGCAGGTATTGAGAATGGCATCGGAAGCGCTGTCGAGTCTCGCACCAAAATCAGAACGCTGGTTCAGCCATCTTGCCAGCCGGCCGTCGACCCAATCAGAGAGACTGAAAACAACATAGCCGATGACGAAGACATTAACATGGCCTGCTGCGGCAACTCCGATAAGTGCGAGGGATCCGATAATTCGAGCAAAACAGATGATGTTCGGTATCGTCAGGTACCGGTCCTTAAAGGGACCCGGTACCTCCGGTCCATTTGACGACAGCGGGTCGGCTGGCAGCTTCGTCGTTGGTTCGCAGTGTTTCGGTATCATAACTTCCTGCAACAATATCTGTCAGAGGACGATGATCAGAAAATAATAGAATGCCGGCGCCGTGAACGTTAAACTGTCAACTCGGTCGATAACCCCTCCCATACCCGGCAGAATCGAACTGCCATCTTTCACGCCAACATCTCGTTTGATCGCCGACATGTTTATGTCTCCGAGAAACGCCGCCACCACGATGAGCAGCCCTGCCGCGACCGACACCAGAAAACCGCGTGCCGTCGACACAGACGGAAAGGTCGTCAGCCATGGTGCCAGCAACAGGGACAGCACGATCGAAGTCACAACGCCGCCGGCAAACCCTTCCCACGTTTTGTTGGGTGAAATGGCAGGCGTGATCTTTCGGCGACCGATCAGGCGACCGACTAATGCCTGGGCGATGTCATCCATCTCAGTCACGATCACGACAAACAGAAGCCAACCGGCCATCCCCACCAGAGGCTTGTGTTCGAGCGGCAACGTAAACAGCAGCACCGCGTGAGACAGACAATAGACCAACAGCATCACTCCCCAGTACACGCCGGCTGTCGTGCGAATGAAACCTTCCGTTTTTCCATGCAACAGCCGCGCGGTGCTTAGCAATAACAGTGCGGCGACCGGAAGAACAAACCGTGCTTCAGCTGAACAGCCTGCAGCGATCAGAGAGTATTGAAAAAGAATCGATGCGAACGCGACGACCATCGCTGCCTTGCCGATCCGTTCTGTCCCGATCAGCTTAAGAAATTCGTGAAGTCCCAACCCACTGGCGACGGCCAGCGTGACGGCTGCTCCAGAACGCCCAAACACCACCGCCAGCGACATCAGAATCGTGAGAGTCCACCAGACCTTCAGACTTCCCATTCGCTTCTTCGCGAGCTCCGGTTTCGCATTTCGCAGCGCGACAATCCGCACGAGTGTGCCACCACACAGCGCTGCAAATGTACTGGCCAGCAGCCACAACAGGTTGTGATTGATGTCGATCATGTTTCATTCCTGCGATGAACTTCAGAAACATGGCAAGGCAACTGCCGTGCCTCTTTGCGGCGTGACAGAATCAACTGAAGCACTTTCCGGACAAGCCAGGGCAGGAAGATCGTGCTGGCGAGTGCAGCGATCATGGGACCATCCAACAGCCCCAGTGGGCCGCGGACAATTGCCTCTTCGATTGTCGGTAGGCGAGATCCGGCGTAGACGAACACGAGGTTTCCGGGCAGCAGGCCGAGCTGAGTCGTCCACCAGAACGTGTAGAAAGAAACGTCCGTTCCCGCTCCGGCAGCGTAGTTCATAAAACTGAACGGAGCGTGCGCAAGGCGCAGCGTCAGCAAATACAGGGTCCCATCACTCTTCATCTGCCTCTGAATCGGTCGCAGGTAGAAGCCGAAGCGAGACTGCACCTCGGCCTTCAGGTAATATCGGCACAAGAGAAACGTCACCAGTGACGCGGCCACCAATGCCGTGTTCACGATGATCACGCCCGCCAGCAATCCAAACAGCCAGCCGAGGACAATCGATTTGCCCGTTGTCCCCGGAACCAGGGAAACAACCAGATAGACCGCAAACGCAATGAATGACGACGCGACTGGATTCGCCCTGATTACGGATCTCAGCCACCGGTCGTTACGAACAAACCAGTCCAGCGACGCGTAACGTGATGCCAGAACTGCAATGATCGCCAGGAACAAGACGATCAGAAACGGCAATAGAAGTCGTTTGGCAAAAGTTCGCATACCTTCCGGACTTGCAGTTCACGTGCCGCATTGACATCCATTGATACGAACGGAAATGGGTGACGCGGATGTGCGAATCTGCACTTTTGCACAGTATCGCATGAATGCGTAGCAGGTTATGTTCAACTCAAGAAGGCAATAGCAGGCGTTCAAGCCGATCCAGCCCCGAATCGCTTGATGTCCGTAAGGGATCGCAGTTCGTAGCGACCGGCACGACGTGTGCATTCTCTTCGGATGGCATCAGTTATCTTTGAAAAGCACCTCGCCATGCACCGCACCCGACCGCTGGCTAGAATTCTGCATCTTTCCGACCTTCACTTCGGCCCGCCATTCGTCGCTGAAGTAGGACAGGCCGTGCTGCGAATTGCTCACCGTCTGAACATCGACGCGATTGTCGTCAGTGGTGATTTTACACAGCGAGCGAAGGAAGAACAGTTTCAGGCAGCTCGGGAATTTCTGGATCGACTGCCCGACGTGCCTCGGCTCTATGTTCCCGGCAACCATGACGTTCCGCTGTGTCGCATTCGCGAACGTATCCTCGATTCGCATGGTCTGTACAAGAAGTTCATCTCCCCGAAACTAAACCCGGTGCTCTTCATGGATCACGCCGTCATTGTCGGCATCGACTCATCATCGCCCCGAACTGCTATCACTAATGGCCGAATTCATCAGTGGCAACTGGAAACCGCGGAACAGGTGTTTGCCGACGCACCTGTGGGCGCAGCAAGAATCGTGGTAGCGCATCATCACTTCGCTCCGGCACCGGACAATTTGTACGACCGAACCATGCCCAAAGCGAAACGAGCCATCATGCGATTCGTTGAGGACGACGTCGACATGATTCTCGGAGGTCATCTGCACCGTGCCTACATCGGAAACACACTTGATGTATACCCAGGAATCCACCGTGAACGTGGAATCGTTATCGTACAGTCCGGGACAACAACGTCACGACGTGGCCGAGGACGGGAACGTGAGAAGAACAGCTTCAACGTGATCGATTTCAACTCCGACACAATGAAGATCACTCACTACCTGTACTTTGATTCAGACGCCGGCTTTGTTCCGGGAAGTCGGCATCTCTTTCCGCGTGGACTACTGCCGCTTCCGCCGGAGTCCGCTTCGGACTCCGACCGTACCTCTGCCGTTTAATGTCATGTGGCACCATGCTCCCTCAAACTTATGCCAAAGGTCTGCTGCGTGGATGTGAGTTCAACATTACGCATGAACGGCGGATCGCTGCAATTGATCGAGTCGTGCACTGGCTCTGCCTGTGCTTTGTGTTAGCCTTTCATTTGTTCGTATCGAAGGAAGCGGCTCACCAAAGGTATTCAGACTGCCCCGAGAAAGGCGACGGAACATGCTTGTGGGATACGCCAGTGACGAACGTTACGTGGCCCTGGGCGACGTAACGTTCGAATTCCGAGGTAATGGCGGCGTTGTCGCGGCGCGCTCCAACATCTCGGGGGCGGTATACGCAGACGTTTCGCCGGGCGACTATCAGATTGTTCTGGGACGTGACGGGTACGGGTCGAAAATCGTCACGGCGCAGATTCGGGAACATAGTCCTCATCAGTTTCGTCTGTTATCAGACAGCCTGCTGGGTTACGTCTGGCCTCGATGCGTGAAGTCCGGAGAGTGTTCAGAATTTCGAGTGCATGCGGTCGAAGAATACGAGCTGGAACTCCGGCGATATGGTGCTGAGAAGGAATTCGTTCGCCGCATTGGTACGTTCGATGAACACGGACCACGAGCCAACATGCAGATTACGCCGGACGGCGATTACACGCAGACCGGAGCTGAATGGAACAAACATGGCTACGACAGCAAGGCGCTCAGTCAGCTTGTCGAAGCTCCAGAACGTTCGGGGCTGTACTACTTCCATGCGCGCACCAAGTCGGGCGTCTCATTCACATTTCCGTGGATCGTGGCACCGGACAAGCCCCGTGCAGACGTGGCAGTGCTGGCGTCAGACATCACCTGGAACGCATACAACAGCTTCGGTGGCCGCAGCAACTATATCAATGCGGACCGATTGCCACCGACGCCCATTGTCAATTCGCGCCAGGAGCTCAGGCGATACACAGAAAAGGAACATCGCACCTACGATCAGGACACCTACGAACCACTGTCTCTCGAACGCCCGGACCCTTTCAATCACATCGATGTGGATGAGATGCTGACGGACCCGATCGCCGGTCGTCAGGGTTGTCATATGGCGGCGGCCGAATGGCGTTTGCTGGGCTGGATGGAACGCAAAGGGCTGGATTACGATTTCTACAGTGAAACGCAATTCCATTTCGACAAGGTCCCGCTGGATGAGTACCGAGTGTTGATCATCAGTACTCATCCGGAATACTGGTCTGCGGACATGTACTTCCGGCTGAAGAGCTGGGTCTTCGAACGCGGCGGGCGGTTGATGTATCTTGGCGGCAACGGCCTGAACTGCGAAGTCGAATTCCTCGACGATCATCGCATCGTGTACCAGAACACCACCTGGAGTCACTCGGAACCACAATTTGCTGCGGACGGTCACGAATACGAAAGCAGATTCGCCAAACGACAGGAATCGGAAGCCAATCTTCTGGGAGTCGTATTTACGTTCCCTGGAATCATGACGGCCGCACCGTACCAGGTGAAACACGCAGATCACTGGTGCTTCGCCGGGACCGGGCTGAAAAATGGCGACATCTTCGGGCAGCAGAGCCTGCACATGCGAGTTCCTGGCGGAGCGTCCGGCCATGAAACAGACAAGACCTCAGATCAATCGCCAGTCAACGTGCAGGTGCTCGCCAGGGGCCTTAATCCTGATGATGGAGGAGCTGAAATTGTGATCCACGAACCGGACGGCGGTGGCGCGGTATTTTCCGTTGGATCTATCTGCTGGCCAAGTTCCGTGCTTGTCGATGATGCCGTCTCGCAGATCACGGAAAATGTTCTGCGACGATTTCGAGATTAACCGTTCAGGCAATCAGAGTATTCTCCATATTGACTCACGCAACTTCCGGACCATTTCTGAGACACCTCTCACTCTAATGATCGAGATTCTTCGGACGCGTACTCAGAAGACACGTCCGAGCAAATGAGGCCCGCTCAGTAAGGCAGGTTCAACCTTCACATGAAACATCAACTGCCGGATTCGAACCGGAAGCAGATCTGAAAACGTCGGGGGCAGGAACGGAAAACGCTGGCAGTTTGAAATCGTGGAACTTACAGTCAAGAAAATGAGCAAGCTCCGTTACAAAGATGTTTTGGAACAGCCGGAGCTGTGGCTCACAGATCGGCAGCGCCAGTGGCTTCGGCCGCGGCACATGTTGACAGTACTCGCTCACACTGCGTTATACATCCTTAACTGGATTTCGGTTCGACTTATATTCCGGCTGTCAGTCGAGGGGCAGGATCATCTCCCTGCCTCTGGCCCCTTCATCCTGACTCCCAATCATGCCAGTCCATTCGACCCGCCAATCCTTGGTGCGGCAATTCCCCTGTCTACGCTTCGGCAGACATACTGGGCCGGCAAGCGGAGCACTGTACTACGCAATCCGCTGCGTCGACTCCTAAGCTGGCTGACCCGCATAATACCGATTGATGACGAGCTTACCGCGCTCGCTCCTGCGGTCGCGATACTGGATCAGGGTGACAATCTGATTTGGTTTCCCGAAGGAAGACGCTCGATTGACGGACGCATCCAGACGTTCAAGCCGGGGATAGGCCTCCTGCTCACGCGATGTGACGTACCGGTCGTCCCGATCTTCATCCACGGAGCGCATGCCGCGATGCCACCAGGCGGAAGAGTGCCACGAGTAAGAACACCCATTCGCGTAAAGATCGGTTCACCGGAATCGGCACACAGTCTCGGATTGACACCGTCACCTACAGTCGAAGACGTCAACCGCGCTGTCGAAACGCTTCGCCGGCGCATCGCGCAGCTCCAGGACAGCGTAAACAGCCACGACGTCGTCCATCCGTGATTCGCAGCCCGCCGCCGCCTCATCTTTCTTATCTCACGGTGAATGCCTGCCCTGATTTGCCAGGAAATCGGAGCCGTCGTGAGACCAGCAGGAACAAAAGGTTATCATTGGTCCATTCACGAGTAGAACCAATCAAGAGACTAAGGAGTGGATTAATGAGCATCGAGAAGAGAATCAAAATATACAGTACCCCCGATGCGTTAAAGGCGCATATGCTGCAGATGGTATTGCGTGACGCGGGCGTCGAAAGCGAAATTGAGAATCCGCATCAGGCGGGGTTCACCGGGGCCGTCAATGCCAATGTCACGGTGACCGAAGCTGATGCTGAGAAAGCCGCTCAGGTTGTGCACGAAATCGATGAGCGATCGAAGACGCACACATTGGTTGTCACTGCATTCGACAACGAAGCGACCGCGGATGAAGTTCAGCTCAGTCTTCGAAAAATGGACGAATCGCATCTGATTGATCTTGAAGACAGCGTCGTGATTATCCGCGGTGACAATGGCAAGGTCGCCATCAAACAGACGCATAATCTTACTCATAATGGAGCCGTGGCTGGCGGACTTTGCGGAGCCATTGTCGGAGCCATGTTCATGAATCCGGTGATCGGTTTCGTGGCAGGAGCCGCCGTTGGAGCTGCGGTCGGAGCCACCGAAGACATCGGAATTAACGACGATTTTTTAAAAGACGTCGGTGATTTGCTGACCCCAGGCACGTCGGGCCTGGCAGTTCTAATCCGCCGGTCAGACCCGGAACTTGTGCTGCCTGAACTGGAGAAGTTTGCCGGTAAGGTCCTGAAAACTGCGCTCGTCCATACGGATGAAAAACGATTCCTGACGGTGCTTGCAGCGTCAACGGACTGACTCTGAAAGCCACGACGAAGAGTATTGGGGAGATACACGAACGAGGGTGTGCCTTATCTTGCCGCCGACGGATGGTAAGGCACTGCTGTTCAAGTATCCGGGTGGCGTCGATGCGGTACCACTGTGCCTGAATACTAAGGATCCCGATGAACTCATACAGATTGTTCGAGCTTTGCAGCCGTCGTTCGGGGGAATCAACCTCGAAGACATCTCACAGCCAATGTGTTTTCGTATTCTCGATCGGTTGCGATCCGAGATGGACGTTCCGGTCTGGCATGATGATCAACAGGGAACGGCCACCGAGCGATTAAGGACACTGACAATTGGCCGCCGCTCTCCTTAATCCCGAATGAACTTCCGCATGTCGTCTTTCGTAAAGAGGGCTGAGTGCGTCCGGGGATGCTCCGGATCGTCCGCAGAAAACAGTGCAAAGTATGGAACCGTTTGGGCTTCGTGATCCAGACTCGCCAACAGGTCATAGGCCTCCTGATTGTATTTCGTGACGTCCGCCTTCAACGTGACAATGTCAGCGGCCCTGATCGCATCGCGAACCTCCGAGTCTTTGAGGACAAACTGCCCTACCATCAGACAGGTCGGTCACCAATCGGCCGTCCACATCACCACGACAGTTCGCCCCTGTGCCAGATAGTCGTCCAGAATGTCTCGGCGATACGGCCACCACGCCTGGACGGCCTTCTGCCAACGCTCAGGGTCTGCCTTCCTGGTTGGCGGCCCCTCGGCAATGTCAGCGGAATGCGTCACAGTCCTGTCTGGCATCACAAAAAAACAGAACCAAGCGCCAGCACCAATCACCATGGCGAAAACGAAAGGGGCGAAAAGCCGCCTGGCTGACGGCGCTATCGAGACCGACCAGCGGCTATGCAGCCATGTCGCAAACGACACAAACACGCAAAAGGCTAACGCCTGCACGACGAATTCTCCGTCGAACCTGCGTTGCCAGAGTAGTCAGACGGCTGTCGCCAGAAGCAGGAACCCCGTGAATTCCCGGAAGGCCTGTGACCACGGACCACTACGTGGCAGTAACGTTATCCAGTCCGGTCTCCAGGTCAGCATCAGATAAGGAAATGCCATCCCGGTACCGACGGCAGTAAACACTATCAACGTCACGGACGGCGGCTGGTGAAGTGCGTAGGTCAGTGTGGCGCCGAGCAACGGAGCTCCACAGGGAGTGGCCAGAACTGTGGCCAGCATTCCCTTCACAAACGATCCCGCCAGCCCCTCGTTTCGGCCCGTATCGCTGGCAGCGGAACTGACAAAATCCGGCAGTTCGATGGTATAGACCCCAAACGTGTCCAGCGCGAGCACCGTCAGAATAACGATCAAAGTCAACAGAAACGTGTCGCTTTGAAACGCCTGTCCCCAGCCCAACTTCGCGAATGCCGCCAGCATCCCCAGAATCATGAATACGAACAGGATTCCCGCGGCAAAAGCGAATCCGAGCATTCGTGTTCTGTCGGGACTTCGATCCGCCTGCTGAATCAGCGAGTGAATTTTTATTCCTACAACCGGAAGAACGCAGGGCATGATGTTCAGAACAAGACCGGCCATAAACCCAAACGTCATCGCCAGCGGCAGATTCGTAACAGGCATCTCGCCAGCCCATCGCCCGACAAACAACGCTGCCAGAATGGGCGTGAGAGTGAGCAGTATGATCTGAAGCTTATTTCGCACGCAACGTCCCCTGAACAATGACGCCAGCCAATCGGCCCCCCGAAACGTTTGCAAATCCCATACCTGCGGTGGCACCTCCCACGACAATGGATCAAAACCCGCGAACTGTGTCGAAACAGCGCGCAAACGCACCCGTTTACCGAATCCGCACGTAAGGAAAACCGTTGCACAGCATTTTCGTCTGCTGTGCCTGCTATCTCTCAGCCCCATGTCACGTGCGGAGAGTCAGTAGGCTCAGATGTGGTGCGAGATATAGGCCACCAATGGGGCTTCGGCGTTCTGATAGCTGGAATAGCTAAGCCGGATGGCTTCTTCGTGCGACTGCCCCTCGAAGACGATGTGATCGTCTTCGGCAAGTTGGGCATCGACCCAGGTTTGCAGACCGTAGAAAGAACCAAACGGTGGCATGGCTCCGAGTTCACAGTCCGGGAACAAGGATTCCAATTCGCTTTCATCGGCGAGTTCCAGTACCTCACAACCAATGGTTTCGCGCGCCAGTAACATATCGACTTTGTGGCTCGCGGGAAGTACGGCAAGAACAAATACTCCGTCGGCCTTCAGCACAACCGGCTTCGCGACAAAGTCCCCCCGCTCATCGACGACCTCGGCCAGTCGTGATGCTGTAAAGGTTGTTCGATGCGGAATGGTTTCGAAGTCAATGTTCTCACTCGTCAGGAATTCATGGATGTTCATCGGTTTGCCTCGTTGTTCACAGGGCGAGTTCGGGAGGGCGTTCAACGGCAGACGCGTTCTGCCTTCGTGAAATGCATATTCTGTACCAGGTACGACCTAATCCGAAGACCAGTGCATCAGCGCTGCAGGCTACCAGCAAAGGATTGCCGCCAGAGAGTCCGCGGCCTGACTGGCCACAGCGTATTACGCTGACTTGTGGTCGCGAAAAACGTTTTCCGGCCTGCCATGGGTGCTTCCCACGAGCCCGAACGACCAATCTTTTCGAAAACTGCTCTAGTCGAACAGATAGCTCACCGATTCGTTCCGGTGGACTCGACGGATAGCTTCACCCAGCAACGGCGCAACGCTGACAGTTGTGAGATTCCGTAGATCAGGATTCGACGCATCAGGACATGTGTTCGCGACCACGATCCCGTCGATCTCGGACTGGTTAAGCCGTTCGACCGCTGGCCCACAGAAAACTCCGTGAGTGGCGCTGACATAAACACGCCGCGCACCGTGTTCGCGGGCAACTTTGACGGCACCACAAATGGAACCTGCCGTTGTAATCATGTCGTCAAAGATCAACGCCGTCTTGCCTGCAATCGGGCCACCGATCAGATTTGCCTGCTTCGTCTCCAGTGCATTTGATCGACGCTTGTCAACGATCGCCAGCGTACCGCCGAGATTCTCCTGATGATGCAAACTACGCTTGATACTGCCTTCGTCCGGACTAACGATAACCAGTTCACTCTGAGGTATGGCCAGCGACTTGAAGTGACGATCCAGAATTGGAGCGGCATAAAGATGGTCCACCGGCACATCAAAGAACCCTTGAATCTGAGCCGCATGAAGATCCATCGTCAGAACACGATGGGCACCGGCCTGTACAATCAGATTCGCGACCAGCTTGGAAGTGATCGGAACTCGCCCGGAATCCTTGCGGTCCTGGCGTGCGTAACCAAAGTACGGAATGACAGCCGTGATCCTGGCAGCGCTGGCTCTGCGACATGCATCGATCAGAATCAACAATTCCATCAGGTTGTCATTCACAGGCGGCGACGTTGCCTGGCAGATAAAGACGTCGCAGCCGCGAATATTCTGGTTCAGCTTAATGCTGATTTCGCCGTCCGGAAAGTCGGACACGTCCACATGTCCCAGCCCGATTCCCAGATAATCGGCGATCTCCAGGGCGAGGGCTGGATTTCCTCGCCCGCAGAGAATCGTCAGGCGTTCATACATTTTCAACGACGCCTTCTGGCTGATAAACGCTCATGCGTTCCTGCAACAGACCCCGACGAGCCAAAGGTCTCAGGCTATGTGAGCTGCCGCTCGAAACCGAGGCCCCGCTCCCGATGGTCGCCAATCGTGAATCAAGAACAACACGTCTCCACCGAGTAAGAGAAATGTCGTTTCTTCCACCCAATGCTGACGAACATGCCCACAATAGTCAATCCACGCAAACCACGCGGCATGGATAATTTCAGGACTTTGAGAGCGAAGGGTGCGGTGCCGTCGTGCACAGATCAATGGGTGTGGCGGTAATCTGCCCTGCGAACAGCCGAGTCACATCACATTCGCCACTCTTCCCACGTGCGCGAAAATCTCCGGTGTACTCCATGATTGTGACGTTTTCGTTGCCGGAGTCCGGTTGAGCTCGAAATCCAATGTCGTGCGACAGAATACCCTGTGGGGCGAAGGTGATGTCTCCCGGATGGTGATCGTCGTCGATTGCCGGGAAATTAACGTTCCAGAAACGGCCGGATTCAAGGCAGTGTTCATCAGAGATCAAGGTACGGACGACTGCCGTCACATGCCCGGAAAGGTTCTGCCAATTGATCAAAATACCCGGCTGCAGGTATCTTGATACTGCGAGTGCAGGCACGCCCAGAATGGCTGATTCCCGTGCTGCTGCCGCAGTGCCCGAATAAAACAGATCGACTCCCAGGTTAGCCCCCGTATTGATACCTGCAACCACAAAATCCGGCCGTTCTCCTCCCGGTCCACAGAGTCCAACACGAACACAATCAGCGGGAGAAGAATCAACGATTTCTATCACACCAAACGGATCAACACTGCGCCGCTCCACTCGTATGGGCGAGTGCGTATTGACGGCGTGGCCCTTCGCACTATGGCACACCGCCGGAGCGACGACTCTCACGTCGCCCAACGGTTTCAGCGCCTGGTACAGAGCTGCGAGTCCCGGGCCATCAAAACCATCATCGTTAGTAATCAGGAACTTCATCAACACACTTATCCGGCGGCAGCCTGGGTGATCAGGAGCTGCGGACGCAGTTGTTCCTTACGGGCGTCGACAACAGCCTTCGCCTTTCCAAGTTCAGCCTCGGCCGCCTGAAGTTTGGTTCTTGCGTCCGTGGCCTGCTGTGCAATCGGGGCGGCTTCGGCCGTCAGCTTCTTCATAGCTTCCTGACCCGCTGCCATTTCCTTCTGGGCGGTCGCAATGGTGACCTTCGCCGCTGCCAGAGCTGTCTGGGCGTCCTGCATTTGCCTGGCGACGGTTGTCAGTCTTGTCTTCAGTCCTGCCAACGCTACGGCACGGGCAGCGGCAGCCTTCTCAAGCGCGGCGGCAGAGGTCTTGATCTGTGCATCAGCGGGCAGCATTCCTGATGCAGCCTTCACCTGTGCCACAGCAGCCTGCAGCAATGGAATGGCCTGTTCATTCTTTGCGACCTGGTCTTTCACCGCCGCCAGCTCCTTGTCGGAGGCAGCGACGGACGTGGATAGCTGCACCGTCTTCTTCTGCGTGTCGGCCTGAAGCCGGGTCCTGTCCTCAACAAGCTGCTGAGTCGTTGCAATCTGCTGATTCTTTTCCTCCAGCACTGCATCAGCTTCAAGTGAGACCAGTTGGACAGTTTCTTTTTCATTCTGTTTTTGCTGCAACAGCTTTAGCTCATCCCGTAACGCAAGGTACTGCTTCCATCGATCGACGTTTGCCACAGCTTTGTTGACGACGTCCTGTGACGCATTGACCTGAGTCTGCGTTGCGGCCAGTTTTTCGTCGAATGGCTTGAGCGCGGCGACCTGTTTGTCCATGTTTGCCTTCTGGGCAGTGACCTGCTTTCCATCGACGTCAATCTGTTGTTTTGTAGTGGCAATTGTCTGAGTATATTTCGCGACCTCTGCCACGATCTGCTTCGCCGCTGCGTCAGTTTGCTGCATCTCCGTGGTACGCAGAGCGACCTGAGCCTTCAGTTGCTCGACAACCTTTTTCAACTCGGCATCTTCCTTCATCATTTCCGAAGCCGTACCGGCTTTTGAGACGGCTGCCGCCAGTTCAGGAACTGCCTTTTGCAAAGCAGTCAGCCTTGCCTGTGTCTCTGTCTGTTTCTTCTGCCCGGCAACAAGCTGACCTTCCTGAGCCTTCAGAGCAGCCTGCCGATTGACAAGGGTCTTCTGACTGGCCGTATATGCAACTTTGGCAGCTTCGATTCTCTGAACATGACCGTTCTTTGCGACGGTCGCTGCATCAAAGGCTGTGCGTGCTTCGCCCAGTTTCTGGTTAACCGGCCCGACCTGTGCTTCCGCCTGCTGCAGTCGCGCGGCAAGTAACGGTGGGTTGGTCGTCAGATTACCCAGGCGAGCACCATCGACCGCGTTCCAGACTCGAACCTCACCCGTCCAGTCACCGGCAACAACTCGATTGGTTTCATCACAGTGCGAGACCTGCAGTGCCAGATCTGCAAAGGCTTCGAACGCTCGAAGCTGCTTTCCATTCTGGTCCCAGATCCTTGCTACTTTGTCACGACCACAGGAAACAACACGACCGTCCCGGCAGAATTCCATCGACAGCGTACCTCCGCCGTGGGCGTTCCATGACTTGATGTTGCGGCCGTTTTCCATTTCCCACAGCTTGATACTGGAGTCCGCACTGGCAGATGCCAGCACGTTGCTGTCAATACGCCACGAAACCGCGTTCACCGCGCCCTTGTGGCCGTTAAGCGTCAGGTATTGCCGACCGGTGTACGATTCCCAGACGTGCAGCCCGCCAGCTCGGTCAGACGTTGCCAGAAGAACGCTGTCAGGGCTGAATTCGAGCGAGTAGATCCAGTCCGTGTGTTTGACGATTTCGTACGCCAGTTCGCTGGTGGCCGTACTGTAGACTCGAATGACTTTCCCCGGACCACCAACTGCCACCAATGACTGGTCGGCACTAATATCGGCAGCAAGCACTTCATCCAGTTCATCTCCAACCTGCATCACGCGTTCGCCGGTCTTGATGTCCCAGACAACTGCCAGTCCCTGCGAAGCTCCATGACCGCCTCCAGCCAGAAGCAGGGCGCCGTTGCGGCTGAACTTCAGAACTCGCGCCTGACCTTCCGGAAACGGCAGTACACCTAATGGCTGCAGAGTTTCACTGCTGTACAGCACAACCTGCTTCTGACCGGCAACCGCAACCAGTTTTGCCCAGGGACTGGTAGCGATGGCAGAAACGGCAGTAGTAGCAGCCGTATGCAGAACGGGTTCAAGGCCCAGAACGTCCGACAGTGGCGGCGGTCCGTCCGGTCGAGCACCGGCAGACACATCGACGCTAAGGCTGACCTTGGGCTTTTTCGGCAGTGTTACTTTGCTGGACGACGTTTCCGGAGCACCCGCTTCGATCCACTTTCGGACGGTCTGAATCATTTCATCCGGCATCCTGTCGGACTTCGGCGGCATGTACGGTTCTGTGTCATGATTGATCACCATGAACAGGTAGCTGTCATCCGGACTGCCGGGTTCAATCGAAGCACCGGAACCACCACCCTGCATCATCGCAGTGTAGTTCGACAGATCAAGATCTGCCTTTTTCTTGTTCGTGTTGTGACAGCTGAAACACTTCGCCCGAAAAATGGGTTTCACGTGATCTTCAAAGTTGACCTTCTGCTGGGCCTGAGCCGACAGAGGAAGGCTACACAGGAGAACAGTGAAAAGGAGACGAGTGGTAGGAAGATTCATTCTGCGGCTCCGTTAGGACAGCGAGCGCGGCGGGGTATGCCAATAAAAACGCGGCAACTTTCAGCGCCGCAGCGTTTGTTCAGTTTGTACAGATGTCTTGATCGTCAATGACAAGCCAACCGGCGAAGTTTGCCGGAGCAACGCGTTGTAATCGACAGGGTTTATCTAACACGACCAATAGCCTGCTGCTGATCGTTCAGTCAGCCTGCTCAGGAAGGTCTGCTTCTTAGTGATTAAAGAGGAATTCACGTGAATTCAGCATGGACCAGAAAATATCCTCCAGGGCCGACAATGGGTTTTCTTCTTCCTTTGCCACAGCCACCAGCGAAGTAAGTTCCTTTTCTGTTGGATGGCGACAGAAACACCGTAGATAGAGTTCGGTGATGACATCCGACGGAGTCTTCTTGCCCTTCAGCATAGTCGGGATCAGGCCCCCCTTTTGGATTTTGCTGTTAACGGTGTCACCGTTAATCAGATGCAACGCCTGTGACAGGTTGGGTTCCATCTTCACTTCGCATGAACATACGCTTTCACGTTTCGCTCGCCCAAATGTCGTCAGAAAGTAGGTCGACGTATTGCCATCGGCAATATGGACAGCTCGAGCCCCTACAGGCAGACCGGGAAACTTGTCAGTGGTGGACGTAATCTGACCGATGCAGTCCAACATGACTTCCGCGCGCAAACGTCGAAGTTCAGCGTGCGCGAAGTTCCGGTGATCCTTCTCGTTCGTCGGATTCGTTTGTGTGGACAGCTGATAGGTTCGAGACTTACAGATGTCACCGACAAGTCGTCGGAAGTCATAGTTGTAGTCAGTGAAACGTTTGCCGAGTTCTGCCAGCAGTTCTGCGTTGACGGACGGGTTGCTGACGCGGACATCATCAACCTGGTCGATAATCCCTTTGCCAAAGAAGTGAGCCCACACGATGTTGGCAAGGTTTGTTGCGAAGTAGGGGTTGTCGGGAGATGCCAGCCATTCTGCCAGAACTTCCCGGCGATCACGTCCCTTCAAGTCGGGTGTTTCGCCACCAAGAAACTTCGGCGCCATGTTGCGACCACCTAAAAGGTGCTTCACTTCACCGCTGCCGCTGTTGAAGATAATTTGTTCGCGAGGATCTTCCGCCCGTTTGCGACCAATCTGAGAGAAGAATGCACCGAAACTGTAATAGTCGTCCATGGTCCAGCGGTCGAACGGATGGTTGTGGCACTGAGCACACTGGATTCGCATTCCCATGAACACCTGCGCAACGTTCTCAGACACCTTCAGAGTCTCGGTCTCTGTCTGGTAGTAATTCGTGGCCGGGTCTGTGAACGTGCCACCCTTGGATGCCAGCAATTCACGCACCATGACGTCGGTTGGTGTGTTGCTGGCGATCTTCTCCTTCAGCCAGTTGAAATATCGCAGCATCGGTTTCTTGGCGACGCGATTATTGATCGTACGAACCTGCAACAGCTCGGCCCATTTCATCACCCAAATGTCAACAAATTCCTTTCGCTGCAGCAATTGATCGACGACCTTGTCTCGTTTCTGCGGGTCAGTGTCGGCAATGAATTTGGCGTGTTCTTCGGAGCCCGGCATCGTGCCCGTAATATCTACAAAGACCCGACGCAGGAACTGTTCGTCACTGCAGACGTCTGACGGCGTGATGCGCAACTTACGCAGTTTGTTATGCACCAGAGTATCGATGTAATTCGCCTCCGGCGTTTTGGGATCTTCGTACTGCAGCCCCTTGGGCAGCACAATGAAGTGAGACCCCACAGTGTGAGTATCAAAGCGCGCCATAATGAAGGCTTCGCCACGTTCATGCGCCGTGACGATTCCCTTCTGCGTGATCTCAGCCGCCGTCTCGTTATTTGAGCTGAAGAAAGCCAGTGACGTAACGTCTCGGTCCGTACCGTCGGAGTATTTCGCTCGAACTGTAAGCCGCTGAGTCTGGCCTTCGCCATCAAGAACGGCCGTCTTTGGATACAGTTCTACGGCCAGAACGGTCGGAACCTCGGCGGGCCTGGGGTCATCCAGTGCTCCCGTTTTCAGCCAGCGGATCAGAGTATTGTACTGTTCGCCCCCGACGTCGAATCGTTTGCCGCCAGTGTGTGGTACAGCACCGGTGCACTTTTCGAGCAACAGACTTTCTTCGGGCAGAGCAAGGTTAATGCGTCGACCAGGCTGTTCACGAGTCACACGGAAATGATCGCCAGCAGGATCAAACCCGAACAATGACAGCCCAAAACCGTCCTTACCCCGGGCGGCTCCGTGGCAGCTGCCGTTGTTACAACTCGTCTTCATAAACACAGGCATCACGTCCAGGCGAAAACTGATCGGCAGCTCAACCGTCGCATTCGAAACGGTGATCGGCAGTTCGACAGAGTGGCCTTCGTAGCTGACGGTCGCCTTTGTCGTGCCGTCAGCGACAGGATAGAACGTGTGAGCATCCAGTTTGACGAATGCCCCGTTTTCGACAGCCAACTGAATTTTCTCAGTCACGTCATAGGTCAGACCATTTGACATGACCGCCTGAACCAGAATTGACTGGCGGTCGGCGACGTTGGTGAGACTGACGTCGGCCGGGCTGACGGTAATGGAGACTGGCTTCTGTGCATCCTGCGCGTGCACGGTCAGATGCACTACTGATGCGGTCAGAATCGTGACAAATAACTGGAGTGTCTTCATAATTTCGAATCCAACGATGTGAGATGGTTTCGTCTGAACGGTTGGTAACGTTGCCTGACTCTTAAGAGCCAGGAATTCGTCAGCGTATGACTTCTAAACTTCTCGTCCCGGAAAACTGGGTGGGAATCACTTCAGCTGCGGAATCCGCCAGACTACTCAGCGCCTCCAGCAGCTTTCTTTGCCTCCAGGCGTAGTTTTTCAAGTCGAGTAAGACGTTTGACCACGGGAGGCTTAGGAGCTGCGGCGACTGCCGCAGGTTTGGGTTCGGCTTTCTTTGGAACAACTGCAACCGGTTTTGGCAGCGGCTTATCGACACGCAGCTCAGTGCCGCCGACTCGAGCATGGGTGATGGGCTCACTGTTCTCGGTGACGACAATCTGACAGAAGATATTCTTGTGATTTCCAGCCGGGCTGTCAGTCGCGGTCTTTACTTTGAAGACAAGTTCTTTCGTGTCTTTTGTAATTTCCAGAGGTTCCGCCGTGACCTTGTGGGGCAGGCCTACAAGCTTCACTTTTGCCGGCGCTGCCAGGTCCTTTAGAACCTGTACTTCGGCCACGATCTCTGTTTCCTGTCCGAGTTCTACAGAGGCTCGTTGAATTGTGAGACCAATATACGGCTCGGTGATCTCCAGCGTTGCCATCTGCGAGGAGCAAAATGCGTTGCCGCCGACATTCGCGTAGCCCAGTGCATACACCGGCCAGTTTCCAATTGCAGCGTTCCCATTTGCACTGAGCGGATAAAGCACTTCGCTTTGTCCTTTTGGAATCTTCACCGAACTGCTTGCGCCAATGCCGGGCGGACGGAAGGGGAATTGCACGACAATCTGTTCGTCCCAACCTTCTTTCTTTTTCGCCACAATCTTCAGCTGCATTGCTCCGTTGCGCACGATCGGAACCTTCGGCTGCACGATTTCGATGGTGTACGGGAGTTCGTCAATAACCACAATCGGAAGACGCTGTACATCTTTCCAGACGTACAGCGACTGCCCCGGCTGTGAGATCACAAAGTCGGCCCGGTTCTGAAATTGACCGCTGATATTCCTGCTTTCATCATTCAGCTTTGCTCGAAAATCAACAAGCGCACCATTCAGGGGAGCGTCAGCCGCCGCCTCGAACATAACGGGCATGGTGTTCAGATTTGCCGGCATAGCACCAGCGACCATATTCAGGCCAGCCGGGAGCTGCATGTCTTCAAGGACCAGTTCTCCACCAAAATTTGCCCGGCTGGCGGAGATAATGGTTCCAAACCGATTGCCTTTGGCCACATAAATCCGTTGTCGGTCCTGCGAATAGCGTCGCACTCGAGGAATACCCAGCGTCAACTTCGGAGTCACCGCCTGAAATTCGACCCGATAGATGAAGTCAGCTCCGCCACGACCAAGGTGGTCCATGATTCGCACGGCATAATCGCCGTCTTCAGGAACTTTGAACCGAATGTAACTGTCCGGTCCGCGCGAATCGTCGTTGCCGCTGAGAGCCTTTCCGTCCTTCACACGAAAGATATGCATCACCGGATCAATGCCGGTCCGAATCCGCCGACCGTAGCATTCGACTTCGTAGGTTTGCCCCTTCTTTGCGGTGAACTTGAAGTAGTCGTGGTCTCCAGCAGCACTCAGCACACCGTTAAAGGCGGACGGAAACGCCACAACGGTCGCCTCCGCCAGAGCGTTGTTGGGCTCCGTCTCGAAAGCATTCGGGTCGGGGGAAATGCGAGCGATATGACCGGACGGGCTGATGCCCTGATCGTCCTGAGCGAAGATCTGCATTTCTGAAGTGCCATCGTTCGGCAATGTCACTTTCTGCTTGATGGGGCCGCCCGTATCACCGATGAAAGTGAATTCAATTTCTTCGCCAGCCTTGCCGCCAGCGGGATAAATGGCCGTTGGCCGCGGAAACTGCCCGACATGCAGACGGTAGCGGCAGTTGCCGTTGCCACCATAACCGCTCTCACGCATTTCAATTATGTACTTGCCGTCCTCCGGTACCGTAATTGACGTTACTGCATCCTGACGAACCAGCGGAGAATCGTCGACGGCAGAAAGCTCGAAACGCTTTTCATCCAGGATTGCGATGTAAGGATCAAAGAGTGTCTGACCAAACCGCATACCTTCCACTTCAACGGACAGTCGTTGTCCCTTTTTCGCTTCGACCACAAAGTAGTCCACGTCTTCGCTTTGAACGACACCTTCGACGGTGACGTTCTGCTCAATCGGCTGCGGTGCAGAGAACTCCGTGTTTGGTTCTTTTTCGGCTACAGCCGGCAGAGCACCGACAAAGAATGTGCGATAGTCCGAAATGCCTGTCCGGGTTCGAACCTGAGCTGTCTTCTCACCCAACGGGCAGTCGTCCGCAACCTTTATGGTGGCTCGTACGATGTTGGCGTTCTTTGCATCCGGCTCAATCTTTACAACTTCGAAACCTGGTTCGTAAAAGAGAATCTCCTCTGCGTCCTTCAGGCGGGCGCCGGAAAACGTCAACACATGCTCCGCTCCGCGCTGAACACCGCGCGGAGTGATGACGGTGAGAGTAGGATCAGAAGCCTGGACAGAAGCTGCACTGGCGAATGCCAGAAGCACGAGCAGAATGCGAAAGCGCATCACAAAATCCCCCGGAACGAACGCTGAATATCAGGTACGGAAATTATATGAAGGCCAGTCATGGATCACAGGGTCTTCGCGGCCTTTGTGGGGCAAACCCGCAGATAACCAGACTGACGTAAATGGTGGGAAGCCTGGCTGGCAACACTCATTCAATGAGCAGAAAAGAAACCAACGTGGCATGCGAAACAACACGACACGGTATCCAATCAATCCCGTGCAGTGTCGTTGATTCAACTGAGACCAGCCTGCATCAGACCAGCAACTCCTTGCGGACTTTTCCGCCATTAACGATTTCAATAGGTCGGTCGCCGGGAGCCATCAATTCCTTGTCGGCCGTTATGCCCAGACAGCTGTAGATGGTGGTTGCCCAGTCAACAACCGTAAGTGGCTTATCGTCCGGCTCACTGGCGGTCGAATCTGACGTTCCGTAGACCTGACCACCCTTGATTCCGCCACCAGCCATAACAACGCTGAACACTTTCGGCCAGTGATCACGTCCGGCCGTACCATTGATCTTCGGAGACCGCCCAAACTCGCTGGCGATACAAACGAGTGTATCCTTCAGACGACCGCGCTCGTCGAGGTCACGAATCAATCGGGCGTACGCCTGGTCCAGCGACGGAACCTGTCGCTTAATCCCTGCATCGATGCCGTCGTGCATGTCCCAGCCACCGTATGTCAGCGTGACGAATCGAGCGCCTCCTTCGACCAGACGTCGTGCCATCAGCAGGCGGGCGCCAGCCGTGTTGCGACCATATTCATCTCGCAGTTTGTCTGGTTCTTTGCCCAGGTCGAAAGCGTCGCGAGCTTCCGGTGAACCAACCATGCCGTACGCTCGCTTATAGAACGTGTCAACGGCATCCAGTGAGTCTGCTTTTTCCTTTGTGACAAAGTGCTCATTGACCGCCTCCAGAACACTGCGGCGACGAACAAACCGTTTGTCGTCAACACCACCGGGCAGCTTCAGGTCGCGGACGGTAAAGTTCTTGTTTGCCGGATCCGAGCCAAGACTGAACGGTGCGAATGATGAACTCAGGTAACCAGTACCTGCGAATACGTTTGGCTGACCTGGAATGCAGACGTATTGAGGAATATTGTTGCGCGGGCCAAACTCGTGGGTAACCACACTGCCCATGCTTGGATACGACAAAGCCGGACTCGGCCGATATCCGGTAAACATGTTATGAGTACCACGTTCATGAGCGGCTTCGCCATGAGTCATCGAGCGGCAGATGGCGATCTTATCGACGACCTGCGCCGTGTTCTTCCATGTTTCGTTAATGAACGTACCGCCCACATTCGTCTGAATGTGCTTCATCGGCCCGCGATATTCAACAGGAGCATATGGCTTTGGATCGAAGCTCTCCTGATGAGCCATGCCGCCCGGAAGGTAAATGAAGATGACAGACTTCGCAGTCCCTTCAACACTCGCGTAGTCCTTCAGGTCCGCCTTGACAGTCTGCAGCTTGAGATACTGCGACAGTGTCAGTCCAACGCCGCCACAAAAACCAACGTGCATAAAATCACGACGAGAATTTCCGCGACGCATTAGCAAGCTCCATTGAGTTCGAACGGGCAGCCAGGGGACGGGCCCCCTGAACACCGAACAAGGCGGGTATCTTCCGGTGGGTAGGTGTCAGGAGTGAGCGCAATCCATCCCAATCGCCAGGAATTATTCTGGTCAGCCGACCAGGGGTTGTCAACTATCGAGAACAACTTTGTGCACATATGCACATACACACGCACATATGCACATATGCACATGCACATGCACATATACATATACATATACATATACATATACATATACATATACATATACATACACATATACATATACACATGCACATATGCACACATGTACACTATCGCCTAATCACGCAGGACACGGTCGTACCGCTGATTTTGAATGCCATGAGCCTAAGTACAGGTGAATCCACCAGACGCCGCAAAGTCTCCCCCAGAATGCCCCGAATGCCCAGAATGCAGCACAAATTCAGAGCGTGGTGAGCTCAAGGTCTTCAGGGATGCGCTGGGACGGGCAACAAACTTATGCACTTCAGGAATTCCTGACGGCGTTACCCCCGTCCGTGTCTTCACCGGGGTTAGAATCTGCTGATGAATCCACGGGGCGACGTTTGTCAAAATTGCCTGAGAGTTCGTTTGGAAATATTGTGTCATTTTCCCTGATCGATACCCACTGCCACCTCGACGCGGAAGCATTTCAGCAGGACCTGGGCGATGTTCTGCAGCGCGCTGCGGACAACGGTGTCGAGCAGCTGATGACGATCGGCATCACTCGTGAGACCAGTGAAGCGGCCGTTGTGCTGGCCAACCGGCATGAACGCGTTCTGGCCGTCGTTGGAATTCAGCCCAACTACGCTCAGGAAGCTGCACCGGACGACTGGGAACGGATCAAGGAGCTTGCATCGCATCCGAACGTCGTCGGTATCGGCGAAACGGGACTCGACAAGTATTGGGATTTTTCTCCGCTGGAAATCCAACGTGATTACTTCATCAGGCATCTTCAGTTTTCCCGCGTTTGTATGAAGCCGTTCATTGTTCACTGTCGCGAGGCTGAGTCAGACGTTCTGGAAATATTACGGGCCGATTTCACCAACGGTCCTCTGAATGGAATCATGCATTCCTTTTGCGGGGACGCAGCGATGGCAGCTGAGTGCGTTGCGATGGGCATGTATATTTCGTTTGCAGGGATGGTAACCTTTCGCAAGAGTGATGAGCTTCGGGCCGTGGCGCAGACTGTTCCTCTGGATCGTTTGCTGGTGGAAACAGATGCGCCGTATCTGGCGCCACGTCCCAATCGGGGCAAGCGCAACGAACCGGCATGGGTGCGACACACAGCGGAATGCCTTGCCGACGCTCAGGGTATTAGTTTTGAGGAACTGGCAAACTCAACCACAGCCAATGCAAAGCAGCTGTTTCAGCTGCCGTAGCCCCTGTCAATCGTCGACGTCTGTTTCCCATCGTGACAGTCGACAAAGGTCGCTGTTGATTTCAAATTTACGACACGCCTCAGGCCGCAGTTCATAGTGCAGGCACCGTTGTTGTTCGGTATCGAGCCAGAGACAAGGCAGCACTTCAAACTGCTGATCCGCCGCAATCCTTCCGCGAATCTGCTGCAGCAGATCGTCGGGAACGTCCCTGGTTACTTCTTCGCCCGGCTGAAAAGGAGGTATTGGTGTCATCATGCAGCAAGCGCTGCAGCTGTCACACGACTCGACGATGGGCAGCGGATTCACGTTGAACTTAGCTATGGTTATTCCTGGATACAGTTTTTATTGAGCCGGATTCAGCGTCCCAGGGGCATTACGCCTGTCGCGGCTACGAGTCAGCGCCATAGGCCGCAGGTGGCCTATGGCGCTGAAGTGTTTCAGTTTCCGTCTGCGCCGGCATTTGTCGGCGTATCAGACGGCTTTGTCGGCGGTAACGGGGCAGTCGCCGGAATCAGCTCCACGATGACCGGAGTGTCGCGTGGTGGAATTCTTCCAGGCCAGCCTTCGTAGGACTGTCCGCCATCACTGGCGGAGCTGGCCTCCCTGATATCGATCAGTGAAGCCGCAAAGTTGGCAACACAGATCAGATAGCCACCTTCCGCAGCGTACTGCTTTTGCCCGGTTGCTTCGTTTACGAACTGATGGCTGCCGGCAAAAACAAAGTCAGCGGTCATTGGGCGCGACTGGCTGTCCTTGAAAAACGTTTTTATGGCCTGTTGATACGGCTTGTCATCCCACAACGCCAACAGGTGATCACGCTGCATTGTTGACATCGGGCCATACCACAACAGTTCGTTGTTGTACGGATCGTAACGCAGCTCCATCAGCGGCAGTTTGACACCCGGAGGCGGCTTAGGGAGCTTCTGCGAGAAGTAGTGGAAAACTGAGTGTCGCAGCCAGGTCCGAACATCGGCACGATGAAGTTTTCCGTCATTACTGACCCAGTTCACGAAGATGTTGACCTTCGGACCGGACGGCGGAGCGAATTCCGGGGAAAACACTGCCGGCTTGCCTGGCTTCTCGCCCAGCGCCAGCAGTGCTGCGTGAACAACGAAAGCTCTGCTTCGCAACCACAATACAGTTTCGTGTTCTTTGGTTCCTTCCGTACAGCACAGCATTTCCAGAAGGCAGTCTTCACACGCCACCTGAGTATGCAGCAACACGCGTTGCCGTTTTGTGTCCAGGAAAACCGTGCCTGGCGGATTGAGCGCCGTGCAGCCCTTTAGCATCTTCTGCAGCTGTTGGTGCAGCGGCCTCAGCGGAGGAGGCGTGTCACTTCGTTCGACGTCTTCCTGCACGCCACCTGCAGAAGCGACATCGTTGTCCGCAGAAGCTGCTGCGGTATCGGTCAGTGGCTCGTCGTCTGCGTGCACGATGCTGGCACTGAACGATGTAACGACGCAAACAAGAAGGGCCCGAATTGTCAGCATGGAGGTGCTCCGGCAGAACGGTGACTGTCTCATCCCCGTTATCATAGCCAACCAGCACATGTTCCAGTACTCGAACTGCTGTTCACTCGCGGAGAAGGCCGCACTGTTTACAATGCGGCCTTCTTACCGTGGTTTTTCAATGGCAGTTTCGTTGCTCCACCAAGCCTGTATCGTCCACAGCAATTGGTAAACTGCATCTAGTCCTTGCGTTCCGTACGACGACGTCGGCGGAGAACAGCGGGTGTCAGCATTGCCAGGCCCGCGAGCCAGCCCTTGCTTTGGGGCTGTTCCACAGGAGAGCCATCCTCGACCGACTGGGTGGCCGATTCTTCTGCCCAGATCGCAGTGTCCCAGCCAGCCATGACTTCGTCGGACGTTTCGACATCTCCGTCAGTCGTGGCGCTGTCTGCCTCTGACAACTCAGACGGTGGAAGGATTCCGGCAGGAACTTCGCCATACGTAACAACCGATCGCGGTCCCTGTGCTGTATCGCCGAGCAGCTCCGCAGGCACAGCACGACTCAGGTTCTCAGGACTCCAGCCGGAAACCCCGGTCATGGCGGCCAGCAACACATCGCCGGTCGGCTGTTCCTGATCGTTGTCGAGCGAAACGATCGTAAAGCGTACCGGATCACTCCAATCACTGACTTCTCCTGAGCCGGTTTTTGCATGAACGATTCAATTGAGTTACTATGAAAGGGCGTGGGCCCGATTGTCCACATCCCGCCTCATACCCTTGCCGGATCACGCACAGATGGCTTTTCACCGTCGCGAGTTGCTTCAGGTTGGAGCGTCCTCCTACTTTGGAGTCGGCCTGTCCGGCCTGCTGGCTCTGCAGGCACGAGCGACGCCACAACGTCCTGGCACATCGCAGGTGAAGTCAGTCATACTCGTGTTTCTCACTGGCGGCGGCAGCCACATCGATATGTTTGACCCGAAGCCGGATTCGGCGGAAACGAAGGGTGAATTTTCTCCGATCGCCACGCGAACACCAGGGCTGTATTTCGGAGAATTGATGACGGGCATGGCCGCACGGTCAGAACAATTGGCGGTGGTGCGATCAATGTCCCACGGCGACAACCGCCACCTCTCAGGAACCCACAATATCCTGACCGGTATGGAACAGATATTTCGCGGTGATTCCAACCAGGACAAGTCACTCAACCGTGTCGACAGCCCGTGCTACGGCGGAGCTTTGAATTACCTGCGGCCGTCACCGGACGGGTTGCCGAGTCAGGTGACGATTCCGAATCCACTGAACGAAGGCAATCTGATCTGGCCGGCTCAGCACGCTGGATTCCTCGGTCCGAAGTACGACCCGTTTCAGGTGACTGGCGACCCCAACAGCGACAGGTTTCGCGTTGACGAGCTTAGCCTGGTCGACGGAATCAGCGCAGGGCGTTTTGAAGGTCGCTGGCAGCTGCTGAACCAGGTGGCGAAGCAACGCAGGGCAATCGAGGACTCAAACGCCGGACAACAGCTGAACGATTATCAGAACGCGGCATATTCGATGTTGTCGTCCGGACGCCTGACTAAGGCCTTCGACCTGGACCGCGAAACACCGGAAACGCGCGAACGATACGGTCGAAATTCCAGAGGCCAGACACTGCTGCTCGCCCGGCGGCTGGTTGAGGCAGAAGTGCCCTTCATTCAGTGCAACATGGGCATCGTGCAATCGTGGGATACTCACATCAACCACTTTCCTCGCTGCAAAACCGAGTTGCTGCCAGCGACCGATCGAGGCGTCAGTGCACTGATCGATGATCTGACAGATCAGGGGCAACTGGATGAGACTCTGATTATCGTCGTCGGCGAATTCGGGCGTACGCCCAGGATTTCACCATTAGCCGGGCAGGAGGTCCCGGGACGTCACCACTGGGCTCACGGATATACGGCCGTGTTCGCTGGTGGCGGAGTTCAAGGAGGGCAGGTCATCGGCCGGACGGACAACATCGGCGGATATCCGGTCACCACCCCGTGGCATCCCAACGACATCGGGGCCACCGTCTACAACTCCCTGGGCGTCGATCCGGGGACCGCTATTCATGACCGAACCGGCCGCCCCAACCGGCTGAATCACGGCCGCGTGATGGACGTACTGTATTCGTGACGCAGCCTCCCCGCTGTTCGGCCGGAAATTCGGATCACGAAAAAAGGGGGCTGGTCTGAAAAACCGGTTCGCCCCCAATCGCCCCTACCGCGTTTCAGGCTGACTTGTGGCCGCGAAGGACGTATTTCAGTAGCAGTTTCGCTACTCCCACGAGCCAGTATCGTTCACGACAATAAGCAGATTATTCTAATGCTTGTAGATTTTGTGCTGCGGGCGGCCGGAAAGAATCTGTTCCTTGCCCCAATTGGTCACGTTGCGAAAGGCCTCGCTGCGAATGAAATCGGTAAACGCAGCCTCATCGTTCCATTCGCTGGTAATCAGGTATGAAGCACCGTCGCCGACATCTTTCCACAGAGTAGAAGAAGTGTGACCTTCTGCGGCGTTTAACGCATCGATGACGGCAGCAAACTTGTCTTCGAAGTCCTGTTGCTTGCCTTCGATCACGTGATAATTCATTCCGACAGTAATCATATCTGTGTAGCCTTCTGGTTAAGGAGGTATAACAAGCTGAAGTGCACTATCGTAACACGATTCTCGAATTGTGAAACCAGGGGTTACGCCAACCTCAATTCTGGCCATGGGACAAAGCATGCACCATTCGTTCGCTCAGTGAACTGTATCGTACGGCCTCAGAGTACAGGCCCCAGCATTGCGATCGCGTTATTCCATAACCGTGTTCTGACAGGCCACCGCGAGACGATCTCGTTGGTGACCGCGTTGGACTTTGAGATGTAGTGCTCCTGCAGTCGCCTCATGTCGGCCGTGAGTGCAGCATCGTAGAGCAGGATGTTGTTCTCGTAGTTAAGATCAAAGCTGCGTCGATCCATGTTGGCCGAACCAATCAACGTAACCACTTCGTCGATCGTAAACGATTTGGTATGCAGCAACCCGCCCACGTACTCGCGGATTTTCACACCGGCGGCCAGCAGATCAGCGTAGTAGCTGTGACTGGCTGCAGACACGACAGAGGAGTCGTTGCGGGCCGGGAAAACAATTGTTGTGTCCACACCACGCCGCGCTGCTGCACACAGCGCGTTCTGCATAGATTCGTCGGGGACGTAGTATGGCGTTGTAATGACGATCTCCCGGCGGGCCGCGAACATCAGAGATTCAAACATCTCCGGCATCGCCGAATGGCGTACGGTCGGTCCCGTACCGAAGGCCTGAGCCGCGAATCCGGAAGTCTCCGCCTTCACCGGTGCGTTGAGCATAGGAACGAGATCTTCGTCGACATATGTCATCCAGTCGCTGACGAATAGATGTTGATTTTGCTGGGCGATGGGTCCATTGAACCGCATCACGGCGTCCACCCACGGGGCAAATTTCGGTTTCAGTCGGAATTCAGCGTCAGCACAGTTTTGACTACCGCAGTAGGTGATGCGGTGGTCAATCACAACGATCTTGCGGTGATTGCGCAGGTCAATGCGCCCATGCAGCGGACGCAGAAACGGATTGCCAATCGGCAGGGCTACGCCGAGGTGCACACCCGCGTCCTTCATTGCTTCCCAATGCTCGGAGCCGATCATCAGTCGCGAGCCCAGGCTGTCAGCCATCGCCCGGCACGTGACTCCGCGAGCCGCAGCGAGCCGCAGCGCGTCCGCGACTCTCAGTCCGTTGTTGTCGGTGAGCCAGATGTAGAACAGCAGATGCACATGATCCTGAGCCGCGTCGATGTCGTTGACCATGGAACCAATCGTCTCGTCCGAGACCGAGAACAATTGAGCCGAGTTGCCGCCAACTGTCGGAAAGCCGCTGATGGAGTGAGCCGTTCGAAACAGGTGGTCATACGGTTCGGGGATATCGGCCTCAGGATGATTCGATTCACTGCCGGACTCAACGGTCAGAGCTGGCATTCGTGCCAACACCTCTTTCGAACGCTCAATTCGCCGTCTGCCGATGTTGGTCTCTCCCAGCAGGACATACACAATGACGCCCAGTACCGAGATGACGGCAATGACGATAACCCAGGCAATACGCGAAGCGGGATCCCGGTGCGGACGCAGGATCGCCCGAGCGATGACCAGGAGCTCGGTCAGGATAAGCCCGACATAAATCAGCGTGGAATAAAACATGGCGACCTGCAGACGTTATCGACGGTGGAATATTATTCGCCAGATAGCGTAACAGGAATCGTCCGGGCGACGCTAGAAATCGACACGAACTCTCACGCCAGGAACGATTGCAGTTTCCGCTGTTACCGCATTCGGTTCGACGACTTGAAGATCGGGAGTAACATAGAACCACTTCGTGACGGCGATGGAGTAATAAAGTTCGACGCCCTGTCCGTCATTGAACAGACTGGAAACAACCGGCCCCATCTCATCGCTGATGCCCGTGTAGTACCAACCGATGCCGAAGGAATCGTCCCGGCGACCTGAAATCGGGCTGCTGCCTCCGATGCCGAAGCTCAACGACCACTGCACGGGATTCGGGTTGCCGTCAGAAATCCCTGCGCGACCGAACAAGCCCCATCCTCGTTCTGCGTCACATGGGTCTTCCCAAATGAACTGATTGGCGTTCCAGAACAAGGCCCACGAACCTTCCTTCTCTGCAATCGGGAGATCGGGAAATTCCAGACGCTGGCTCTGGTTCAATGAGGTAAATGTGCGACTACTCCAGCTACCTCCAAACATCTGGTGCCCGGATCGCCCAAAGAACTGTGTCGGCAGCCGCAGCTCGCCGAACATAGCTGCACCGTCTGCGAAGAGTTCATCGAAGCCGCTGGTGGTCGCCGTGTCTTCTGAATTGACGACGGCAAAGACAAACAGGGGATCTTCCTCTTCTCCAACGGCCAACCCTGCACCGAGCGTCGAAAAGGGAATTGTCCGAGTGGCAACGGGATTGTAGATGAAAGCCGTACTAAAAAAACGGTCTCTTCCTTTGCCGTCCGCAATGCCGTTCTGATCGAACTCAAGAGTGTCAATCTTGCCAAAGAAGATCTTGAACTGGTCTGATGACCGGTGCGTAAACAACACCTTCGTCAATGCCAGGTCATCGGTTTCCGGTTCGGGAAGATTGGGCAACAGCGCCACTGGCACAACTGATCCGGTATCCTCATTAACCGTTTCCCCGAATCGGTGTTCCGAACCGAGACCCAGCGACCAACCTTCTGCATCAAAGAGTTTGCCAAAATCAAAACTCATTTCGTAATCGCCATGGCCACTGTAGCCGAAACGCTGATGCAAACCGCCACTCGCGACACCCTGATAGAATTGCGTAACTGTTGCATCGAACGTGATTCCCTCTTCTTCAAGCGACGATCGGGCTCCCCACCATTCGCCGGTCAGTGTCTTTCGGTCGCAGTGGCACGGCAGGCGATCAAGAAAGCCAATGGTTTCTCCACAGCCTTGACGGTCGCCCGACCCACACTGTGCAATGGCCTCGCCAGTGAGTTGCAGTATGCAGAACGCAACTGCCAGCGCGAAGGTCGTAGCAATGGCTGGTCGGATTGACAGCATGTTTGGTTTCTCCCTGCTGAGAGGGACATTGAAGTCGTCGACCGACAGGAAACGACTTCCAGGTCGACGTTTGATCCGATACATCACCCGACTCTGCCAGAAAGCCCGGCACTCGTTTGTGGCGCAGCCGTCTCGGCTGCGTTTTCAAAGAATTTAAGCCGGCGGAACGCCTGCACCACAAAGATTTTTCACAGAAGCAGCATTCAATGCCCTGCCCGTCAAGATTCTTTGATCACGTGCAGATTCTGATGGTTTCGTCCTACAGCTTGATGTTTGCACGAAGACCAAGAATAAGAGAAGTGTCATTGGCGATCGCCGCGTTGTCGACAGCCTGCAGATCCAGGGTCAGGTGAAACCAGGGTGTAACCGCTGCGTTGTAGTAAACTTCCAGGCCCTGGACGTCCTGCACCTGTATTCCCGGCAGTGGATTCACCAGGTTCTTAAAGTCGTCGCCAAGCCCGGTGTAAAACACGCCAATGCCCGCGGTGTCAGATTCCCGTCTACCGATCAGCCCGGTCGCCTGCAGCGAAATATTTCCTGTCCAGCCAATCGGACTCGTGTCCCCATCCGCAACGGACCATGCACTGAACAGCCGCAGGTTTCGGGCTTCGTTACAACGGTCCTTCCACAGCATGTGATCGAGAAAATACACAGCCGACCAGGAACCAACCTCACGACCGGCCACGACGCCCTCACCAGGAATAACGGTCCAGCTGAGTCGATCGGTGGAGACATATTTACGGCTGCTCCAGTTGGCGACGAACCCATGAGATCCGGACTTCGTCGGAATTCGGTAATAACCCAGAATGACTGCGCCCTTGTCGAACAGATTACTCACGCCGGAAGTTGTGGAGGAATTGTTCGTGTCGTAGACAAGCAACGCACTGTTGATCTGTTGTCCGTCCATGCCCAGCACACCGGCACCATTGAACGACAGGGGTGTGGTCCGCAGCAAACCGAGCGGCAGTATCATCGCCGCATTCATAAAGCCTTCGATTCCACGCCCTGTGTTGGGATAGAGCATATGGAACAGATCCAGTGAATTGTACTTGCCGGCTGTCAATGCCCAGTCTTCACTGATCGCCTGCATCACCATCAGACCCGTGATCGCAGTGACGTCCTCTCCCGTTGGGCAACGCCGTGAAGGAAATTAGACAACTAATTCATTGCTGGAAATTGCTTTGAGTTTTTTCTTTTCATCGATGTTCAGTTTTCGAATTTTCGGTTCGCCGAGCGGTTTCTTATCGGGGTTGGGTGGTCTGTATCTGG
>JAAERP010000211.1 GCA_024230215.1 Fuerstiella sp.
CGTTTTGCGTGCATCTACAACAAGCAATACGAATCTTCACCTCAACTTCGCGGAGCTTTTTGCTGTTCTCACCCCCGTTTCAACCACCCGATGAAATATCGAGTCACCCACTAGTTAGCTTTTCATGACCTTCGCAATTGTTTCTCGCAGGACATTGCCACTCTTCACCAATGCCGTCTTTTCCTTGCTCCACAGATCGACTTCAATGTGGCTTTTGACTCCGCTGCGTCCCACGATCGTAGGAACGGAAAGGCACACATTCTGGATGCCGTAAGCCCCGTTCTGCAGTGAGCTGACCGGTAGAATTCGGTCGTCGTCCAGAGCGATACTGTGCACCACATCTGCGATTGAAACACCCACAGCGAAACCAGCTCCACCCTTCTTCTTGATAACTTCGGCACCGCTGCCACGAGTCTTCTTTTCCACTTCTGCAATCAACGAAGGTGTTACGCCTGGATATTTGTCCAGCGGCAGATTGGCGATCTGAGCGGCGGACCAGATCGGAACCATGCTGTCGCCATGTTCACCAAAGATCGTGACGTTGACCTGAGTCGCCGGAACGTCCAGCCGCAGAGCCAGCATGCTGCGAAGGCGGGTGGTGTCCAGGACTGTGCCCAGACCAATCACCTGACTCGCAGGGAGCGAGAGCTCGTGCATCGCAAGGTATGTCAGCACGTCAACAGGGTTGGACACCACAAAAACGATGGCGTCCTTTTTCAGCCCATGGCTCTTTACATCCGTCAGAATGTTGCGGAACAGGGCCACGTTGCGGTTGATCAGGTCCAGACGGCTTTCGTCTGGTTTGCGACGAAGTCCGGCCGTGATAACGACAACGTCGCTGTCCGTGACCTGTTCTGTGCCACCGGCCGTGATCTTCTGTGGAGCCATAATGGAAGCTCCATGGATGAGATCCAGAGCCTGGCCTTCGCACAGCTCCTTGTTCACATCGACCAGAGCAATTTCTTTGACGATGCCGCCCGCCTGCAGAGCAAAACCTGCACACGAACCAACAAGGCCACCACCACCAATTATACTGACTTTCATATTTTCAATTCCTCAGTGTCGGCTGTTCCGACGACCGCGTTTGTCATCCAGGTATCAACCGGCAATGCCGGGTTCACTACGTTGACTCACTCGCAGAGCGAGACCTGTTATTTGCCCAGTGCTGCCAGAACCTGGCTCGTGATCATCTGAACCAGATCCTCGTTGGCGGCCGGCTGAGTGTCACATCCCGTGCCGCATGGTTCCTGCAGGTATCCAGGGTAGTCCGGAGCTTTTGCAATCGAACGTTGAACCGGAATGTTCTCTTTGTAACCTTCGCGAAACGCGCTGTTGCCGCACAGGTCGCAGTCTTCGTTGTGGAAACGTGGATCGTCGAAGCCAAGTTTCTTCTTCAGATCCAGCAGTTCGCGGTTTTTCTGTTCGGGCAGGTATTCCACGTTCCCCAGTTGATGAGACAGCAGCAGGATCTTGCAATAGGCATCCAGAATCTCTGTCTTCCAATAGGCTTCTGTTAAATTCGAGCCAAAGCTGACCGTGCCATGATTCTTCAGAATGATGGTGTTGCTGGACTTCAGAAACGGAGTCACGGTCTGAGCAAATCGCTGATCGCCCGGAGTCTCATAAGGAGCGATGGGAACTTCTCCCATGAAAATCTCCACTTCCGGCAGGATACACTGCGGGATTGCCTCGCCGGCTACCGCAAAGGCTGTGGCATGCGGTGGGTGACAGTGCACGACGGACTTGACGTCTGGTCGGTGCCGCATGATTTCGAGGTGCAGCAGCACTTCACTGGTGCGTTTTCGCGTACCCGCGATCTGGTCGCCGTTCATGTCGACTGCGCAGATGTCTTCCGGTTTCATGAAGCCTTTGCAGATCATGGTCGGGGAACACAGTACTTCGTTCTCACCGACACGAATGCTGATATTGCCATCGTTGGCGGCTGCGAAACCCTTGTTGTACACACGTCGGCCGATTTCGCAGATTTCTTCCTTGAGTGCTCGGTCGTTGATTCCGCTGTTCCATTTGTTCGCCATGGGTCTTTTCTTTCTGTAGGTCAGGCAGTGCCCGATGATTCTGATTTCCTGTCAGACACTGCTGACGTTTGTTGTCTCGCATTTGACGCCGTCTGGTGACCGCGTCGGATTTCTGTTACGTCCCTGCGACATTTACATTGTCCAGTATCGCCGCGTTGTAGGCGTCGATCGGTTTTGTGTCCGGATGAAACGGAGCAGCCGCCTCAGCACTTTCACTGACCGCCATCAGAGTGCCGTCACCGGCACCCAGTTCATCAAACACCACGATCGGCTCCGTCCTTCCGGATTTCTTTCCGCACAGTCCATCGTGCATCAACGGCACAGCGACCTTCCATGACGCGCCGTCCAGTGTCGAATTCCACTTCGACAGTGTTACCTTGCCGATGCATTCCATGATTCTCATCGAACACCTCCCGTAAGTTCCTTCCAGCCAGCCGGTGTTGCGCGGCTGACCGCTGAAATCCGGCGAAAAAGTCTCCGCAGTTCGGTGAACGTCCAGCCGTTCGAATCCAGGCAGATCACCTGAGGATTCATGGCACTGAACAGCAGGTTCATGTCTGTATTCTGAGTAACAACGGCCGCTCGAATGCTGGAGTCGCGATTCACCAGGCACGCCGCAATTGAAGGTTGTCGACTACAGCAGGCAACGGGGTGACGTTCAGTCACCTGTTCTGCCTCCGCGGCTGCTTCGAATTCACAGCCTGCCGCGACAATGGTCCAGTTTGCCGCGGCGGCCGCAGACGATGCCGCGGTACAGTCGCCTACGGAAATCAGGGTGCCCGTTGTCGCGGTTGATGCCGATGGCAATCCGCTGCTGATGCTGACGGCATGCCGTCGAATGTAGTCGTGGCCGGACGGAGTGATGACCGCTCCCGCCGGAATCGCAAGACTGTGTCCGGCTGCGTCGGCTGCAGCAAGAGTGTCTTCTGTGATGACCTTCTGCTGCAACACGGCCACCGGTGCAGCAGAAGTATCGTCGCTTGTGTTCCGAGCAGCAACAGCAGCAGCGCTCACGACGCCACGTGCGTGAAGTTCACGCAGAACGCTTTGTGTGATCGCTTCGATTTGCTGGCTGCTGAAAGTCATAGGATTCTGTTGCTTGATGCGGCTGTGCGTCAGATTGTTGTCTGGTTGTCAATAATGCCCTGGACCGCATACCGGATCGGACAGTCATTTCGCCCGACCATACCTCGAATTGTCTTGCCGTCACTGGTGAAGAACACCATCTCGCCATTGCCGGCCCCCAGGCTGTCGATCGCCAGAAACGGGAAGCCGTCTGCTTCGTTATTGATATCTACCGGCTGCAGAGCAACCAAGCGCCAGCCATCCAGTGAAGGGTGCTTCACTGTGGCGGTTGCGTTTCCGATGACTCGTGCTGCCTGCATGCTTAATGAGTTGTCAGTTGTGTGAATGTCTGGTGCAAACTTGCTTAGATAATTCTCAGGTCTTCGATCATGGCACAGCGTCTTTGACGGGTGAACGTCATGGGGCTGGTGACGCCTTCGCCTGTTGGAGTTGCAATGCTGAAGGAAGGAAATCCTTCGCCACCGAGTCCGAGTCCCGCCATGGAAGGACCGTTCTTCACGAAGACTGTTGTGTTCATGATGCGGCCCATTTTTGTGATGGTGCGAACATCCTTGGAATGGATGATCGCCGTGTGACCGAATCCGTGTTCATATTTCTTCGCCAGTGCAATTGCCTGGTCCGTGCAGGTTGCTCGCACGAAGGGGATAAATGGCATCATCTGCTCTTCAGGAACAAACGGGTTGAGTTCTTCGGTCTCACCGAACAGGATCTGAGTGTCGGCCGGAACACTCACACCGATCTGAGATGCCAGCCAGGCGGGATCCTTGCCAATGAAGTCACGGTTTAAGACGTGATGGCCACCGGCTTCTTTCGGTGGGCCGAAGGCCTTCGCGGTGAACAGTGCGACCTGTTGAGCGTTCAGGCGGAAGCCTCCGTTCGCCCCCACTGCGGTCATCAACCGGTCAAAGATCTCCTCGACTGCAAAGACCTCCTTTTCGCCGATGCACAGCAGGTTATTGTCGAAGGCAGCACCGGCGATGATGGACCGGGCAGCATTGTCAATATCAGCCGTGGCGTCCACGACTACGGGAGGATTTCCCGGTCCCGCAACGATCGCCCGTTTGGGACTGCCCAGTGCGGCTCGAGCGACTCCGGGACCACCGGTCACGACCAGCAGCCGGACACCTCGGTGATCGAAAATTGCCTGAGCAGATTCGATCGTTGGTGTACCGATAATGGTGACCAGATTCTGCAGGCCGGTTGCTTCATAGATCGCCTTGTTGAAGCGACGGACGCCTTCTGAGGCAATATTGGCACCGCTGGGATGAGGATTCACAACCAGTGTGTTTCCCGCAGCGACCATGTTGACAAAGTTTGCTGCCACCGTTGGCAACGAGTGAGTCACGGGAGTAATCGCGCCGATGACGCCGAAAGGAGCGTGCTCGGTGACTGTCAGGCCACGGTCACCGCTGACGGCTTCGGTCGTCAGCGTTTCAATTCCCGGCACAGACTTAATGACATGCAGCTTGGCGATCTTGTGATCGAGTCGGCCGATTTTCGTTTCTTCGAGTTCCAGTCGGCCAAGTTCCTCGGCCTGTTCTTCGCACATCGTCTTCACGATATCGATGGCTGTGGCACGATCTTCCATCGGTGCTTCGCTGAGCTGTTCGAAGCCCTGCTGGGCGGCAGCGACAGCCTGGTCGACGTCGCTGAAAACGCCCCAGTTGCCGTCCACGCCGTTGTTGTTTCGAGCGGCTGAATTGCCGGATGTTCCGCTGCTGGAAAGTTGAGTCAGGACTTCCTGAACGATCTGTCGGACGGCTTGTTCTGTGGCCTGCATTTTTCGATCTCTCTGTTTCGGTGCAGATCAGGCTGTGCCTGACGTTGGTCAACTGTCAGGCTCAGCCTGACTCATGTGTTTCGCCCTCCGTGATTCAATACAGCCGTCACTCTCCGAGTGGCGGGGCAGCGATCCCATCGCTGTGGCGTGATCCGTTAACTTAGTTCAATTCTCCGAATACGATCCTGAACCCAGAATTCAACCGTGCTGACCGATGGGAACCGAATCGCAATCAACACAACCAGTACAGAGGCGGCAGCGAGATTGCCTACATATCTGGTCATCATGTACAAGACCAGATTCATGAAGGCACCAGCTTCCAGCATCGCACGCGCGACAATGTGACGCGTCTGGAAGGCCGGGTAGATCAGTGAGAACCTCTCCGTTTCGTCAGCGTTTCGTAACGTCTCCCTATTAACACCGTTCAACGCTGCGCCGGCGACGATGTTGGGAACCACCAGGTGGTTCACGACCATCAAACCGCCCATGCCGAGTCCGATCCACGACATTAACTTCGGGGTACCATCAATCGCTCCCTGATTCATGAACAGCGTGATGCCCATAAACACCAGCACACCCGCCACCATCGCAAATGTGATGATCCTCAGCACGCGAACAGACTGCACAGAATTCTGTGCTGAGTGTCCGGGATTCTGCTCATCTGGTGTTGAATAGGAATTCGACATGGTCGATACGCGATTTGAATTTCGTGATCTGAAACTTCAGACCTGACCTTCAGATCTTTCCTCCTTCAAATATCGTTCGGTCTTTCACGCTGACCGAATCGATGATGCCGACAATGGCAGCATCGATTGGCAGCGTCTTTGTGTCCGGTGTAAACCGAGCACTACTGCCCTGAACACACAAGACCACTTCGCCTTCGCCCGCTCCGACCGTGTCGACGCAGATGAAGGAGCGTCCCGTTGGCTGCAGGTCGCCCTGATCTTTTTCATTGACACGCAGTGGTTCCACGATCAGAAGTTTCTGACCAACCAGCTCGTCGACCTTCTGAGTCGAGACCACGCTGCCTGTGATTCGTGCCAGAAACATTTCATTGCCTTTCAATGTAGATCAGGCAGTGCCTGACGTACGACGATGTCATCCGATGGCCGCGGCTGTCTGCCTGGCCACAACGATTTCTTCGTTCGTGGGAATCACCCAAACCTGCACTCTGCTGACGTCAGCGTTGATGCAGACTTCCGTCCCTCGCGCCACCGCTGAGTTCTTTTCTGAGCACAGCTCCACGCCCGCCCATTCCATATCGCGGCAGACGTTTGTTCGAATCCGTTCGCTGTTTTCGCCAATACCGCCGGTGAAGACGATCACATCCACTCCACCCAGCAGAGCCATGTAGGATCCGACATAGGATCGAATCGACGCTTCAAACAGCTTTAACGCCTTTTCTGCCCGGTCGTGTCCTTCCGCTGCCGCATCCTCCAGATCACGACAGTCACCGCTAAGCCCGCTGATTCCCAAGAGGCCGCCTTTGGAACTCATTTCCTGCAGCACTTCTTCAAACGTCAGTCCGGTGGCCTTCATGATCACGGGAATGGCGAATGCGTCAAAATCGCCAACTCGGTTGTTATTCGGCAGACCTCCCTGAGGACTCATGCCCATCGAAGCGGCCTGGCTTTCGCCGTTCCGAATTGCACAGATCGAAGCACTACCCCCCAAGTGACAGCTGATCACCTTCAGGTCATCCCGTCCAAGGATTTCGGCAACGCGTCCCCCAATAAAACGGTGACTTGCGCCGTGAAAACCCCAGCGACGAATTTCGTGATCGGTGTACCATTCGTACGGAACCGCATACGCTCGATGCTCAAAGGGAATGGTCTCGTGAAAACCCGTCTCCAGAGCCGCGACGAGCGGAATCTGAGGAAACGCTTTCTGCAACTGACGCATCGCGCTGACGTACGGAGGATTGTGAGCCGGAGCGATGTCGGACAGAGCCTCCATCTTTTCCAGCAGTTCCCCGTTGACAATGCGAACGCCGCTCAGACTGCCGGCGAACACGGCTTTGAATCCGATACCGGCGACTTCGTCGACGGATTTCAGACAACCGTGTTCCGGATCGGTCAGTTGCTGCAGGCAAATGCCCACGGCAGCCGCGTGATCCGGAATGCTCTGCTGAGATTCCGACCGATGATCGCCGATTTCCACCACACAGTGGCTTTCCGCTTCCCCGATACGGTCAATGCCGCCTCGCGCAAGCTGAGTTTCGTCCGACAGATCAAACAGTCGGTACTTGAAACTCGTGGAACCAAGATTAGCTACCAGAACCTTCATATCGTCCTTCGCCCTCCCTGACGTCTTGAGTTGACACACGTTTCGCGGGGCTGTTTGGAGCCACCGCGGAGAACATCTCCGAGCATTGCTCGAATCCGCAGGCGGTCGGCACCGCCCGCTCGATGCCGCCCTTAGACGAACTGATCCAGCAGAGTCTGCTCCGGGCGAGGAATCAGGTGAGCACTCACCAGTTCACCGCTCTGAGAAGCCGCAGCTGCGCCAGCATCAACAGCGGCTCGAACAGAACCGACGTCGCCCTTGATGATTGTTGTCACAAACGCACCACCAATCTGTACCTGCTTGACCAGGGACACGTTGGCGGATTTCAGCATCGCATCGGATGCCTGGATCTGAGAGACCAGACCTTTGGTCTCGATCATTCCAATTGCTTCAGACATTATTGTTTCCTAATGGAGTTGTCAGATATCACGCGTCGACCACCAGCTGAACTGCCAGCTGAGACCGGCGGATTGTTAACTATGTGTGTTACTTCTTCGCTTTTGCCTTTGGCAGAACAGAAGCCAGCTCTTCGTGCGGACGAGGAATCACTTCCACGCTCACAACTTCGCCCAGTTTCGATGCTGCCTGAGCACCCGCGTCGATAGCTGCTTTCACAGCACCAACGTCACCTACGATAAAGGATGTAACCAGGCCGCTGCCGACCTTGTCCCAGCCAACCATCTCTACATTTGCTGCCTTGAGCATCGTATCGACGGCTTCGAGCATACACACGAAGCCCTTCGTTTCGATCATCCCAAGAGCTTCCATTGCTTTCGCCATTTCATCACTCTCCCGCCTTCGTCGTTGATTCCACCAACGGCTGGGCAAACTTGTAAAACAGCTATCCATGGCTGTTGGTTTGTCTTGCTGCCTGACTCTTCAGAGTCAAACACTTCGTTTCCGATTCCGAACCGGAGTCCGGGATCGGCCGTTTTTCTTATTGCCCCTTACAGGCGCACGGTTCCGATTTCACCAGCTCCACCTTCGTCGCTTTCTCAAGGTTGATGGCGTTGCCCTCGTCGGTGTCCAGATGGACTTCCAGTTTGATATTGTCTCCCGCACGAACGACCAGGTCCTCCAGGACCGTTGTGCATCCGGGTGATTCCACTCGCAGGTGAATGCTCTCCTTGTCGCTGACGCCGTAATACGCCAGATCCGCCGGCCCCATGTGCACGTGTCGCAGGGCTCGAATGACGCCCTGCTGCAGCTCGACAACTCCCTTTGGGCCCACCAGAACACAGCCCGGAGTCCCCTGGACGTTTCCGGAGACTCGCACGGGCAGATCAATGCCCAGTGAGATGCCATCTGTAAATGCCAGTTCGATCTGAGTATCACCGCGACACGGACCCAGCACTCGAACGTTGGGAATCATTCGACGTCGAGGGCCGACGACGGCAATTGTTTCCTCTGCCGCGAAATACCCGTCCTGGTACAGGTCTTTCTGAGGCGTCAGCGTTGCTCCTGCGCCGTACAGGATCTCGACGTGTTCCTGAGTGAGGTGTACGTGTCGAGCAGAAATGTTGACCATCAGAGGATTGCGGCTTTCCGCTGCCGCACCGGACTGCTCGGCATTGTTTGTGCCACCACCACGCAGGACAGGAATGCCGGCGACTGTGGCCTTCGTGAAACCACCGCCCGAATGTCGAGCCAACACGTCACGTACTATGCGTTCGACGTCTGTTCGCTGAATTGCTGTTGCTGAAACCACTGCAGTTGTTCTCCAGTTCAGTCCTCCGTGAATTCTGTCGTCACGCTCCGCGTGATTGTTCTGACATCCCAGCCAAAGCCCTGAACGCCCGCAGGGCGGTCAGGGTCCGGGCACGCCGAATTTTTCTTCAGTACCGAAACGCCACTCAGTCACATCATGCGACATGTGGCGGTTGTGTTAACTTTCAACCATCGTCTGTGGCTTCACGTCCACCACGTCCACGGCGATCCCTGCGGATTCCAGAGTCTGCTTCCATTCTTCTGACAGTCCGTCGTCCGTGACGATTTCACTGACAGCGTCCAGTGGGCATAACTGAGACAATGCGCGCTGCCCGAACTTGCTGCTGTCGGCCACCAGAGTGACACGCTCCGCCGCGCTGATCATTTGCCGTTCTGTCTCCACCAGCAGTGCGTTGCTGTTGAACAGCCCCTCCTGGGTGACTCCACCGGCACTCATCACCAATCGTGACACGTTGATGTTCTTGAGTGCGGAAATCGCCTGATCCCCCAGAGCAACCCCCGTTTTCGGATACACGTAGCCACCAATAAAGATCAGTTCCACCCTGGGCTGGTTCATCATCTGCGACGCGATAGGCAGTGAATTCGTCACGACCTGCAGAGTTTTTCCGTTCAGGTACCTGGCAACCTCCAGCGTTGTTGTGCCGCCATCCAGCAGAACCGTTTCACCTTCACAGATCAGCTCTGCCGTGCGTTGAGCGATTCGTCGCTTCTGCACAGACGCCCGATTCTGACGGACGTCAAAATCCGCCAGCGAATCGCCCGCATAGGCCGCACCACCGCGAGTCCGGTGCAGATGTCCCTGGGCATCAAGAAATTCCAGGTCACGACGTACCGTCGACTCGCTCGCTCCCACCGCAGAGACCAATCTCTGCAGGGAGACGAAGCCCGATTCCTCCGCGATCTGAAGGATTCTGGTGCGACGTTCGTCGGTAATCATCATCGAAATGACCGGAAATGAGCAATTGAGACGCACTAAAATGGCACACCCTGCACGAACATGCAACTGAACCGTCATGGAAATGACGTAATTTGACCGAATGTAACTCATGTTTCTCAATAGTCGCATGACACCCAGTCGGGTAACTTTACCACATCCGGCGTTGCGGGATGCCAAAAAGCAACATGCCCGCACATTCGCGCGGCGGTGTGTTTGGGATTTGACGGTTGTAGAACGTGCAGGTCTCGTCGCCTGACCGGCTTTGGCATGTTCGTTGTCCCACGCCAAAGCGACGTCAGCCTGGCAGTGCACTGGCATGTTCGAACGTGTCGAAGCACCTGCGTTGGACTGGACAATCCGGCAGGCCAGTGGATGCCAGGTGCTCTTTGTGCAGGGAACGCGTTCTGATCGCAGGAACGCCATCAAAACACCGCGCAACGAGCACCAGATGAAGTGAAGCACGCCCCTGTTCCATTTCAGCTGGGCGTTGCGAGCGAATAACGGCGCAGCGTTTTCGTCAATTCACGTGTTACGCGTTCCTGGTCAGGATTCGGCAACCATGTTTGAGTGGAATCTCCTGGCAGTTCCGGACACACTGTCCTCATTGACGTTCCCTGGTCGCAATGGAGTATCACCATGATGTGTAATACCGTTTTCCGCTTCCTGCTTCTTTCCTGCTTCTTTCTGGTTCCTGCTGCAGCATCGCGTGCCCAGCAGCCACAGGGCACGCTTCCTTTGACCGGTGATGCCGACCTGGCGTCGGAAATGGTGGATGGAATAGACCGGTTCCTACTGCAGAAGATCGGCGATTCCAGGACCGGTCGGGCAACGTTCTGGAACCGCGATACGTCTTCGGCCGCGGCCTACAACAAATCGATCGCACCCAACCGCCAGCGGCTCATGAATATTCTGGGGGGCCGTGATGACCGGCTGTCGTTCGATTCGCCAGAGATCGTGGCAACCGTCGAAGACCGAGGCGTTGTTGCGTCTGGCGAACGATTCAAGGCCTTCGCGATTCGCTGGCCTGTGCTGGCGGATCCCGCACCGACTGCAAAAAACCTGGCGTCCATTCATGGCGAGGGGCTTCTGCTCATTCCGAGAGGGACTGCCATTGGCAATGTTGTCGCGATTCCGGACGCCGATCAGTCACCGGAGCAGATCTGCGGTTTGGCGGATGGTGTTGCGTTGCAATCGCAGTTTGCTCGCCGTGCTGCCGAAGCCGGGTTTCGGGTTGTTGTTCCGTCGTTGATCAGTCGCGAACGCAGCAAACGCAACGGTCGGGCCAACCTGACGAATCGAGAGTACCTGTACCGCGCTGCCTTCGAACTTGGTCGGCACGTGATTGGTTACGAATTGCAAAAGGTGCTGGCGGCTGTTGACTGGTTTGAGAAGGACGCCGCCGGTGAAGACCCGCGAATTGGCGTGATCGGCTACGGCGAAGGCGGTCTGCTGGCACTGTATGCGGCCGCACTTGACACACGAATTGATGCGGTCTGTGTTTCCGGCGCTATGGGGCCGCGTGAAGGTAGTTGGCACGAGCCCCTGGATCGCAACGTCTTTGGCGCACTGAGGGAGTTTGGCGGTGCGGAGCTGGGCGCAATGGTGCTGCCTCGACGCCTGATCACCGACTTCGCAGACTGGCCTGCCGTGAAATTATCCGGTGATGGTGGTGCTCCTGCGGCCCTGACGACTCCGTCGGTTCAGAACATACGTAACGAACTGGATGCGGTTGCCGAGATCGCCAGGAAGTTGATCGAGTCTGGCGCCCAGAAGGTGGGTATCACAAATGTCTATGGGGATGCGGAATTGTTCTGCAGTAAGGCGTTGCCGGCTTTCCTGACTGCCGTGGGCGGCGACAATGTGAACGAAGCCACCGTCGAGCAGACGGCAAAGACTTCGAAGCCGGAGGGAACTGTCGATCGAACAGACGCCATTCAGAAGCGTCAGCAGCGACAGTTTGAAGAGATCGACCGTCACAGCCAGGCACTGCTGCGAGAGAGTCCGTTTGTTCGCAAGGCCTTCATGAGCAAGCTGGATAAGTCGTCGGTGGAGGCTTATCAAAAATCGTCTGAAGCGTATCGCGAGACGTTTCGTAAAGACGTAATCGGAGCGTTCGATAACAAATTGCTTCCGTTTAATGCTCGTTCCCGGCAGAAATGGGAGACCGACAAATGGACGGGGCACGAAGTCGTCCTGGACGTGTTCCCGGATGTAATTGCTTATGGCGTGCTGTTGCTTCCGAAAGACCTGAAGCCCGGTCAGACGCGTCCGGTCGTCGTCTGTCAGCATGGACTGGAGGGCCGTCCCACAGACACATTCCTTGACGATCATCGAGCTTATCACGACTTTGCAGCAAAGCTCTGTGAACGCGGATTCATCACGTTTGCTCCGCAAAACCCGTACATCTTTCAGGACCGCTTTCGCACACTGCAGCGAAAGGCGAACCCTCTGGGCAAGACACTGTTTTCGGTCATCGTGCCGCAGCACCAGCAGATCGTCAACTGGCTGAAGTCGCAGTCGTTTGTCGATCCTGAACGCATAGGCTTTTACGGGCTCAGCTACGGTGGCAAATCGGCCATGCGAATCCCGGCTCTCGTGACTGACTACTGTCTTTCTATCTGTTCAGCGGATTTCAATGAGTGGGTGCGCAAGAACGCCAGCACCCGCCTGAACTTCAGCTATGTCTGGACGGGCGAATACGAGATTTTTGAATGGGATCTCGGCAGCACGTTCAATTACTACGAGATGGCCGCCCTGATCTGTCCGAGACCGTTCATGGTGGAACGCGGTCACTTCGACGGCGTTGGTGAAGACGACTGGGTCGCCTACGAATACGCCAAGGTCCGTCACCTGTATGCGGCGAAACTCGGCATCGGCGATCGGACTCAGATCGAATGGTTTGTGGGACCGCATACGATAAACGGACAGGACACCTACGCGTTTCTTCACAAGCACCTGAACTGGCCGGCCCCTCAGTAACGGTGACACGGCGGTAAACCAGAAACATCGGCAGAGCTGGTGGCCTGCCGAAGGTGCCGCAATACATGCTCAAAGCGCCAACGAGTGGATCGCGCGTATCTGTAGACAGTCACTCACTTGCCCGCACTGCGTGCTCGTATAAAGAATGGCCGATTGTCATGAGTGCTCCCCAGCTGAGTCAGTGTCTTACGGTCACCAATCAGTCGCTTCGCCTGTCAAATGTCGATTGATGCAGGGGCCGCCAGACCTCGACCATCACCGCGGAGCATAAAAAAAACGCCGGAACACGCAAAAATGCGTCCACCGGCGTAGCCTCAAGCCTGAAGTCAGCAACCAGTCGCTACTTCTTCAGTTCTTCTTTTTCTTTGCGTCGCTTGGCCAGAACGTCCTGCTGAACATTCTTTGGTGCCTGACGATAGCACAGGAACTCCATGCTGAACGTTCCCTTACCCTGAGTCATGGAACGAATTTCGTTGGCATAGTCAAACATTTCCGCCAGCGGAACTTCCGCCAGAATGATACAGTTGCCATCCGTTACGTCAGATGATGCGACGATACCTCGCTTACTGGCCAGATGTCCGGTCACGCCACCCTGAAACTCGTCCGGAGTCTCGATCTCCAGCTTCATGATCGGTTCCAGCAAAGCCATGCCACACTTAGGAAGTATCGATTCACGCATAGCTTCCGCAGCACAAAGACGGAACGCCATGTCGGACGAGTCCACATCATGAAAGCTACCGTCCTGCAGGCTGACCTTCACACCAACGATCTCGTACTCACCCAGTGGCCCCTTGCCCATCTGGTCACGAAAACCGTGTTCACATGCCGGGATGTATTCCCGCGGAATGCGTCCACCACGGATTTCATCGACGAATTCAAAGGCTTCTTCTGCATCCTCCGGCAGAGGCTCCATGACTCCGACCACGTGTCCATACTGACCGGAACCACCAGACTGCTTTGCTCGCTTGTGATTGAACTCGATCGATTTCGTCGGGCGTTCCCGATACGACACGCGAGGTTCACCGATCAGGCATTCACATTTGTATTCACGTTTAATGCGTTCCACGTAAACATCCAGATGCAGCTGCCCCATTCCGGCAATCAGTGTCTGGTTGGTTTCCTCATCGGAAAGTACCCGAAAAGTCGGGTCTTCACGTCGGAACCGCTCCAGTGCCTTGCCAAGCTTGTCAGCATCCTCACGTTTCGCCGGCTCGATCGACAGACGAATCACAGGATCCGCCACGAAGATATTCTCCAGCGAATACTCGACTCCACCGCCAAGGAACGTATCCCCGGACGCACAGTCAACGCCAACCACCGCCATGATGTCGCCTGCTTCACCAACGTCAATATCCTGGCGATCATTTGAATGCATTCGCACAAGCCGACCAAAACGAATCGCGTTTCCGGTTCTGGCGTTAATATACGATTCGCCTTTCTTGATCTGTCCCTGATAGACGCGCATGTACGTCAATTGGCCGAATGATTCCACAACGGTCTTGAACGCCATCGCGACCATTGGGTCTTTGTCGCTGTTCGTCAGCTTGACCCTGGCGACCTTGCCGTCTGCATTCTCTTCTGCAGCTGCCAACGCGGCCTTGCTGTTATCATTTGCGAAGACTTCGACATCTGTCGGGCACGGCAGATACATAGTTACCGCGTCAAGAGCTTCCTGAACGGTCTGGTTCTTGAACGCACTGCCCATCAGAACAGGAGTAATCTGCTGAGCCAGAGTTGCTGCTCGAATGATTCGGCGAACGTCTTTTTCGTCAACCTCACGTTCCTCCAGCAGGGCTTCCATCAGGTCGTCATCAAACTGAGAAAGTGCTTCCAGCATTTCCTCACGAGTAGCCTCAGCCTGTTCTTTCAGCTCAGCCGGGATCTCTTTACGTTCAACGACTTCACCTTCTTCGCCTGTGCAATAAACCGCGTCCATCCGCACCAGGTCGACGACACCCACAAAATTCGACTCCGATCCGATCGGAATCTGCAGTGGAACAGCATTCGTCTTGAGTTTGTCCCGCATCGCCGCCATGACTTTGTCTGGATTCGCACCGGTGCGGTCCATCTTGTTGATAAACGCGATTCGCGGAACGCCGTAACGCTTCATCTGGCGGTCCACCGTCAGTGACTGACTCTGCACACCACCAACGGAGCAAAGAACCAGAATGGCTCCGTCCAGCACTCGCAGAGAGCGTTCCACTTCGACGGTGAAGTCCACGTGACCGGGAGTATCAATGATGTTGACGACATGCTCCGGAATGTTCAGATCGTCGTTCTTCCAGTCAACTCGAGTGGCTGCGGAGGTGATGGTAATGCCGCGTTCGCGTTCCAGTTCCATGTGGTCCATGGTCGCGCCGCCATCGCCGCCCTTCACATCCCGAATCTTATGAATACGTCCGCAGTAATAGAGCATGCGCTCTGTCAGCGTCGTCTTTCCTGAATCGATGTGAGCGGAAATTCCAATGTTGCGAACACGACTGAGATCAGCCATTTCTCCAACCGTCCTGAGTGCTGGGTCTACCGTGTGATAGATGCCAAAACGAAAAGGTAAACTGTACGGAACGTCCGCACAAAAGAGTCTCAAGGGAATGCTGTGGTCAGCCAGGGGCGATCCAACTCGATCAAACAACTCGCCCGGCGTCGTCGCGCCGTTCCACTATATTGCGAGTTTTTGTTCTGTTGACAGCATTCTTCTTATCCGAGCAGTAGCTCGTACCGTGCGGCAAACCGCCGCGCCATTGACCTACAGTATCACTGAACCGGGTCAGTTCGGTTTCTCGAGCCGAACACTTTATCGTGGATTTCTGAGCGGAAATCGCCCGTCGAAATCCTGAGAAATTAAGATTGCGAATACTATCGACGCCCTTTTTCCCGGAAAAGAGCGATTCCTTTCGATTTCCAAAATGGTGCCAGCTTTCCCGCACGTGGAAGGTTTCTGGCAGGCCAACCGGGATTAACCGGCCGAAAAGGGCAATTTACGGCTGAAACCGTCGCCGAATACCGTGAGATCAACCGGCTTTCGACAATATGGCCCGACCATTCGCAGCCAGTTGGGTGAGCCGGAACGCCTGATCAACGGAATAAAACTGTCCCGGCGGTTCATGCCGGTCCGGCCGCAGCGGCAGTTGATTGCCCCAGCACACTGCCTACCGATGGATCAGATGGTCCTTTCGAAGATTGGACGTTATGTGCCTCATTGCTCGTTTGCATCGTTGCAAATGAGATCGTACGAGAGATGACCGACGGGAATGCATCGACTGATCGCGAAGCCGGAACACAGCGAGGCCCGGCTTTTCCAAGCCGGGCCTCGCTGCCGCAATCTGTTTCGTTGAACCCGCGCTTTCGCCACATCGGGGGCGAGAGCGCGGCCGAATCAACTTCACTGTCGTCAGCTGATCTTCATCGCCGCCGCCAGAATTTCCGAAGTGCTTTCCCGCATGATTCTGGAGTCAACCATTTCACCTTTTTGCAGTGTAGCTCGGACGTCCTTGCCCGAAATGAAGACTGGCTTTTCGTCCGGATGGTTTTCCATCAGATCGACTCGCCCCATGGCTTCGTAGAAAGCCGCAAAGCCAACGTTGACGGGCTGTATCTGCAGATCACCGTTCAGGTTGTTGAAGATTTCCTGAGCATCGAAGTCGCCCCAGATGGCAGAACCATCTTCAAACGGAGCGTCCGCATGCTTGCGACCAATGACGATGTGCGTGTATCCCATGTTCTGTCGATAGATCCCGTGCATCACTGCCTCTTTGGGACCGCCGTAGAACATCTTGATATCCAGCCCCAGCAGCAACACGCGATCAGGCACGCTGTCGTCTCGGCTGCCCCAGAGTTCCGGATCGCTGTCGCCTTCCCCCATGCCTCGACCGTCGATCAACTTTTCATACGTCTGCATGCGGATTTCCGCATTCACGTCGTCGCCCTTGGTTTCTCCAACCAAAGGATTCAGGACGGCACCAGCGTTCCTGCCGGCCTTCAGCAGAGTTTCCAGGCCATAAACCAGAGCATACTCGTGAGCTCGGTGCAGGGGATTACGTGTCTGAAAAGCGACTGCAGCGTCCCAACCCTTGTCAGCCAGTTTGGCACGGACTTCACGAGGTGTCAGCACGTACTGCCCAAAAGCAGCGTTCTTCGGCTGAGGCAACGCCTGCAGTGTGCCTCCGATGAGGTGCGTCATGCTTTCGTCATTGACCATGACCATCTTGCCACCAGGATGATCCGTGCGGTCTGTACCGTAAACGCTTTTGATGTACGCTGCCTTGTCCCATGGATAGACATCGTTGACGTCAACGGTTGCCACAATTTCACCGTCCGCCGTGGTCAACGCCACCTTCTGTCCGGCAGACACCTGTCCGGCCAGCGCGGCATCAATTGGAAAAGCGATTGGAATCGTCCAGGCATACTTCGCGCCGTTGGAATCAATCGTGGATTCTTCCAGTACCTGATTCCACTGTTGTGAATTCATCGGTCCCGTCAGCGGACTAAGAGTCCCATCGCCAATGCGGTAAACGGACGACAGATCGGCCGCCGAAACCGGTACTTTTGTAAGTTCGCCGGCTGCTGCAAGAAAGGTCTCCCGGTCGCTTTCGGAAACGGTGCAACAAACAGGTTCTGACAGACCACCGTGAGGGACGATGAGGTCGGACATTCTGAAATTCTTTCCTGGGTTAGGGCAAAACGGCTCGAGGAGGGGGCAATCCAGTACTGACGCCCGTAGTGGAAAACGGACGGTTTAGCGTTGGGCCGCATTGAACACAGCAGCCTGGCCCGGTAGTCGCTCACTCGGTCAGCGAGCATGGCAAATGTTTCGACACAATGCGATGCCGTCTGGCGAACGAAATGCCTCCGTTTCAAACTTCCTACGGCAGGGAACAGCAAATTGCGATCCGTATCCATTCCGGGAAACAAGAGTGCTCAAACTACCTGAGACTCACCCACATTGGGGAGAACAACAGGAGCGGGGCACTATATTCCAGGCGTCCGCTCGCATTGGCCTGCGGGCCGCCCCCGCATCAGGAGATAGTTCCATCTGTTGGGCTGGAGGCGGTGGCGTACAGTTTCCGCGGAATTCTCCCCGCTTGAAATGCCTTGCGTCCGGCAATACAGGCCTGACGCATCGCATCCGCCATCAGGTCAGGGTTCACTGCACTGGCGATGGCAGTATTCAGGAGAACACCGTCGCAGCCGAGTTCCATGGCAAAGGCGACATCGCTGGCGGTGCCGACACCGGCATCGACGATGACGGGATAGTTCGGATCGTCTTCCTTGAGGTATTCCATGCAGATCCGAATGCTGTTCGGATTCAGAATCCCCTGCCCACTGCCGATGGGACTGCCGGCAGGCATGACGGAAGACGCTCCTGCGTCCTTCAGACGCCGGGCTGTGATGGGGTCATCCGATGTATAGCAGAGAACCTGAAAACCGTCGTCGACAAGTTGACGACAGGCCTCGACGGTCGCGATTGGGTCCGGCAGCAGAGTTTTGGTGTCGCCGAGCACCTCCAGCTTCACCCAGTCGGAACCGGGATTCTCTAATCCTCGCAGGATCTCGCGGCCCAATCGGGCCACGCGGACAGCGTCGTCGGCGGTAAAACAGCCAGCCGTGTTTGGCAGAATCGTGTACTTGCCCAGATCGATGAAGTCCAGAATGTTGCGACCATCAGCATCAACCAGACGTTCTCGACGGACAGCCACCGTGACGACGTCCGCTCCGCTGATCTCCAGACATTCCTGCATCTGCTCAAACGTGGCGTACTTTCCGGTCCCCACGATGAGCCGCGATTTTAGTGAGTGCGAACCGATTACAATCTGTTCGTCGGAGGGGGCATGAGAGACCGCAGGCGTCATTATTTTCGGCTTCTTTGAGAGACTTCTGAACGACAGTGACCTTAACCACCGCCCACCAGAGTCACGATTTCCACACAATCGCCTTCTGTCAGTTTACAGTTGGCGTGTTCTTCGCGCGGGATCAACTCCTGATTGCGCTCGACCGCACAATAACGATTATTGATGTCGAGTTCGAACAACAGATCGGCAATTGTCCAGTCTGCCGAAACTGATCGCGATTCGCCGTTGAGGATTATATCGATCATGGTCGTCGATGTTATTTACAGCGTTTCACGCTGACTTGTGGCCGCGAAGAACGCTTTTCGATAGTAGTTTCATTACTCCCGCGAGCCAGTACCGTCTACGACAGCAAATAGACTGCTCTAGTGCTTTGTCACAGGAAAAAGTCAGGGTGGAAGCAATCCCCGGAAAAGGGGGTCAGGTACCAAAAATGCAAAGCACCCTTCGGGCCGTTCCGGTTTTTGGTACCTGACCCC
>JAAERP010000212.1 GCA_024230215.1 Fuerstiella sp.
AGCATCGCCAACAGGTCTTCAACGATTGAAGGGGCCAGTACATAGACCAGCCCCTCCACAATCAATACAAGTCCAATCGCATAAAGCGCGATGGTCATCACTTACGTCCCTGATCACTCTTCAGATAGTCGAAGAAATCACTGTCAGGCGACATGACCATGGTAGAATTGCCCGCCTGCAAAGCGTTGCGATACGCGGACAATGAGCGATAAAACTCAAAGAATTCCGCATCTGCACCGTAGGACTGGGCAAAAATCGCGTTGCGTTCAGCATCCGCTTCACCTCGAGTGATCTCGGACTGACGCTTGGCGTCGGACACAAGTTCCACCACAGTACGATCCGCCTGCGCACGAATACGCTGAGCAGCTTCGTTACCACGGGCGATCTCGTCGGCGGCTTCCCGTTCACGCTCTGCACGCATACGCGCAAAGGTGGACTCAAGGTTGGCCGGCGGCAGGTCGGTGCGTTTCAGGCGAACATCGATGACCTCCAGACCCAACGCACGCGCCTCGGTGATGGCCGCATCACGAATGCGGTTCATCAGCGACACACGGTCGGTCGACAGAACCGAATCCGAACGCACGGAACCGAGAACCTCACGAGTTTGCGAACGCAGGATGCTGTCCAGACGGGTTTCAGCAACCTGAACGCCACCAGCACCAACAGCCTGACGGAACTGGTTCACGTCGGCGATACGATACCGCGCAAAGGCGTCAACGATCAGACGTCGGTCATCCAGAGGCGTGACCTCAAGCGGGCCAACTTCGCGGCTCAGGATACGGTCGTCATACCGCACGACTTCCTGAATGAGCGGAAGTTTGAACGCCAGACCCGGCTCTTCCTTGACCGTGACAACACGACCAAATTGCAGAACCAGAGCTTTTTCACGTTCGTCGACGATAAAGATCGAGGACAACAGACCCGCAACAGCGATCACCAGAATGGGCAGAAGATAAGTTGTTTTGCGCATCTTATTTCTCCCCCTTACGCAGCTCGTTCAGCGGCAGGTAAGGCACGACGCCCTGACCACCGGATTGCTCGTCGATGATGACTTTGTCCACATCGCCCAGCACTTGTTCCATGGTCTCCAGATACAGACGCTTTCGTGTCACTTCCGGTGCTTTCTTGTACTCTTCCAAAACAGCGGTAAAGCGGCTTGCTTCACCTTCGGCCTCGTTCACAACCTGTGCACGATAGGCTTCTGCTTCTTCGAGAATTTGCGCTGCTTCACCACGGGCACCCGCAGTTTTTTGCGCAGCGTATGCGTCCGCTTGTTTCTGCAAGCGGTCACGCTCTTGGCTGGCCGACTGCACTTCGCGGAAAGCATCTTTCACCGTCTCGGGTGGATCGGCACCGTCAAAGTTCACACGCACGATGTTCACGCCAGAGTTATAGCTGTCCATCGTAGATTGGATCAGCTCGAGCAGGCGATCTGCAATCACACCACGGTCACGGTTGAGAACCGGAGCCAGATCGGACTGCGCGATAATCTCACGCATGGCCGATTCAGACACGGCGCGAATGGTTTCGCGTGGATCTCGCAGGTTGAACAGAAATTGTGCCGGATCATTGATATTCCAGACCACCTGGAAATCGATGTCGACGATGTTCTCGTCACCGGTCAGCATCAAACCATCGGTCGATCCTGCCCGCGCCGGAATATCTTCTGTTTGTTCGGTTGTGACCGGCACGACCTCTGCGGTGACCAACGGCCATGGCGCAAAGTTCAGACCGGGTTGCCCCGTGGCGTAGTATTCCCCAAGGAACAGCTCCACAGACTTTTCTTCCGGCTTCACCGTGTAAAAGCTCGCCATGCCCCAAAGCACAGCCGCCACACCCAGACCGACGAATATGGTTCCGCGGTTCAGACCCGGACCGCCTTGCCCGCCACGTTGTCCGCCGCGGTTTCCACCGCCGCCTTCGCCGCCGCGACCGCCCATAAGCACGCGCAGCTGGTCCTGACCCTTTTTCATCAAGTCATCGATATCGGGGATTTGCGGGCCATCGCCTTCGGGCGGGCGTTGCCCGTTCCCGTTGTTGCCGCGAT
>JAAERP010000213.1 GCA_024230215.1 Fuerstiella sp.
AAAAAGGTCAAGCGGGATGGCTACATCTGCGGCCACGACTACACCCTCGGTTCTTGGCGAGGCTACATTCGCTATGGCGTAGTCGAGGCCGTCAACGCCTTCTGCGTGTAACATCACTGGCAGTTCGCCTACTTGACGCACGAATCAGGCAGGGTTCTGAGTTTCTGCTTGAAGCGGATCGAGTTGCCAAAATGAAGTCTGCTGGCACATCAGCTAGCCCTTTGAATCGATGCCAACACACGGGTTTGACGAAAATGCATTCGATCAGGAATGTGTTTCAATCTTCAGGAAACAGCTTCGCAAACGATAGTGGCCGGGGCGACGATTCCTACCGGTGCCTAGGGACTCGTTACTTTATCTACGGCCATGTGCCCCATTGATGAAATTAACGCCCCAAGCGTTGTCGGGATCTAGCCAGCGTCCGGATTCTCATTCATTGGTTTTCGCCGTTCCAGCACCGTAATATCTGCTGGAAAAACTGTAAACGCAGCCGTTCCTTGGCCTCTAGGTCCAAATGAGCAATCCGTTCTCGCGGCACTCTCTTTGATCGCCATGCGGCGACGAACTCGCGGATTTTCTGCATCGACTCTTTCGCTCCGGTGCGGCGACTAGGTATCTGCAATAGGAAATCCACGTGTTCAGGAAAGTCCGCATCCTTGTACCCGATGATACAGGGAAGACCACAAGCTAGGTATTCGCGGACCTTCAGCGGGCAAGCCTCGTTCATGCCGTCGTTGCGGCCCCGCGACCGAGCCTAAACAGCAGCATGGCGAGCAGGACAACTCCGCCCGGAAAATGAAGAACCAGCGTCGTGGCAAGGACTGTTCTGAATCAGCCGCGATGTGACCTCTCAAGTTGTCCCAATATCTGCCGGTCAGCTACCACACGCCGGCGATCACGTACACACCGAGCAACGCGCGATCGTGACCGAACGACGCAACAAACATCGCCAGCAACACACTCAGAGAATCGCCCTGTTTTTGGAATCTCGGCAGACCGACGCTGCGCACCAACCCAGAACGAGATTTTTTAAAAATGACAGCAGCGTCAGTTCGAGCGTCTAACCATGCCCAAAGAAGTGTCCCCCCACCAGTTCAGTAATGAACGGTAGAGCTGCGACTCCACACAGAATCAGTACGAGAGAAAGCGGAGTGGGCAGTCCACGTCGAGCTCGTCGTCGAAAGACCAGAAATGCACCTAGCACCAGAAACGGCTCCACGATCAGGCTTCCGGCGATGTGCGGGATGTCGCCACGCCCGTTGATTGCCGCAACTTACAGCAGCAGTGCTGATAGCAAACCCAGCCCACAAGTCAGCCATTGCACGGCCCAGCCGGTTGTTACATCAACTTCCGACCCCGAACTTTCTGGTGTCGAAGCTGCTGGCAATCGAGTCTCTTTTTAAGCCGCATTCAATGTGTCCGATTGTTCTGGGGATGTACTGTTTCGACTCTTGATTCAGGCCACTCTGCAGGCATGTCGCCATTGCCGCTGGAACACGCCAGCGAAGTCTCCGACGCCTTCGTCGGAATCGATCAGCAGCCACGGTCGCCGATGCGATTTTTCGGGGACTCTCTTGGCCTCTTCCGAAGTGACGTCATCACTGGGGGACGCAGAGAGATCGGCATAATTGCCAGTCCCGATCACAAAGTCACGATGTCCGCGTGGCGTCGAAAATGCGGGATGATGACAAGCCTGTGCACGACCCGTTATACCGTGAATCTCGCATCCGGCTGAGGCTCGAAGAGCACGGATCGTCGCCTGTTCGGCAAATCCGGATTCCGGCACACACGCCATCCGAGCTATCAGCGGACGGAACCCTCCCGAATGACTAAGGCAGATCACCTCGCCACCGATGACGCAATGCACATGAGCGTGTTCGCGGTTCAGGATCTCGCATATGCGGGCGCAATCCTCAGTGTCCAGTTCAGGCTGGAATCCGGACCGCTGCCAGCGTGATGTTCCGCTGTCGCATCGACCCTGAGGTGGACACGCGCTTCTACACTGGCCCTTACGTTCGGTCATGATCAGACGTTGATGTCGTTTCGACTGCGACCAGTGAATGCGGCGCAGTGCATGGCCTTGCCGAAATAACCGAGTGCCCAGCAGACCACCAAGGTCGCCGACGCGTCTGTCTGTCTGTCTGTCTGATGCTCTTCCGATGACTGACTTTCCGTGAGATCCGGCAGACCATCGAGCTTCACGACGCGTGGCCAGACCAGCAGTTCCTGCGCAACCACAACCGGTCGAAAAGCTGACCACAGCCCGAACGGAAATCCTGTATCCATGACCGGCGGCTAGGTCTGATAAACGCCACGTTCATTCGGAGTGAAATCCCAAATGAACGATACTTCCGACAGCCCGCCGACTCGGGCTAGAGTTGTGGATGCACCAGCTTCCTGAGAACCGCCACGAACGGTGATGCCTCAGACCGGCCACGGGCATCGGTTTCGAACTGTCAGCCGTACTCGCGCTGGCTCACCTTCACGAGCCCTCGGAGATTCCCATGTCAGTTTTGCCTCAAGCCCACGCAAAGCAACCCACGGCCAGACCGTCCCCAGCACTAATGCAACCGCGACTCCCACCACGGGCATCCAGACGAACTCATTCAGGAACATCGCACAACACAACGCCAGCACACCAGCAATCACCAGAAACCCAATCGGTTCCCGCATTCAGTAAAAAAACCGATTAGCCCACGGGCAGAAGTCATAATTGAGCACCGCCATGACTGCCCGCAGCAGCCAGAACGAACGCTCCTGCTGATGCTCGGCGTGGCGGTCGTCCTTCCGGGCCCCTCTCTTATGTCCGGATTAGGACCAGCCTCGGTTGCAGCGTTAGGGAGCTCCTCCCGGCCTGAGTTGATCTCAGGCGTGATTTCCTGCCAGTTGTGAGTCATCTCGAAGGCCATCGTGGCGGGGCTTTGCCAGAACTTTTCGTCCGTTCGACATCCAGCAATCTGGAGTCAGTATGCGACTGTGATTCCTGTATAATGAGAACGCTGCACTATCTGCATGTGATTTGCAAGTATAGACTCGATGACTTAGCGGGAAGTTGATATTTCCATATCAAATGCAGCCCCCCGTGAGTCGGCTGCTTCATGTCAGAAAAGGCCGGTTCTTTCAATCTGCCCGTTTCTGCACAACCTCGCCTAGAGCCACGACAAAGCGACGATGAAGACGAGGTGTAAGTGTCAAACCGTTCAATTCGAGAACCTGATGCAAACAGCAGCTCAGCCGGGATTCTAGGAATGATCAACGGCGGCAGCGTGATGTTTGTCTTTGTGGTGGGACACGCTGCTTCCATGCTGAGCATTCTGCTGATCGCGGGGACCATGTCGACTGACGACTTCGGCAAGTTGAGTTCTGGACTGGCCGTTCAGAATTACATTGTCCTGCTCGGTTCGCTCGGTCTGCGGACGCTCGCAACTCGTGATCTCGCTCGGTCCCCAGATCGGATCAGCAGCATCTGGGGCACACTGTGGGGTCTCATTGGGCCGATCGGTGCGGCAGTCGCACTCGCGGGGTATTTCGCTGCCGCCAGCATTTTCTCATGGACTCCGGACGAAATGTGGATGTTCGTGTGGCTGTCTGCCGGTGGATGGTTTTCCATGCTCTCGCTCGCGCCGTTGCTCGATGCAGTTGGTCGACAATCGGGGAGTGTCGCCAGCGTCGCTTTGCCAGAGGTGTTGTTTCTTGTCGCTCTGGTGGCAGGGCTCTTGACCGGTCACTTGATATGGCTGGGGGCGGGATTCGCACTGAAGTGGGTTTTGGCCAGCACGCTGCAGGCTGTCGTGCTGTGGAGGGCAACTCGACCGGAGTGTCTGCAGGTCAGTCGAGATGTGCTGCAATCATGGCGGAAGTCAGCCCCTTGGCTACTAGCAACGGCACTCATTTCGCATTTGCCGTTCGCTGTGTCCGTCGTTCTTGTCCGAAGTCTGCAAGATGCCAGCGAGGCCGCTGTAACCGGACTGGCAGTTCAAATCGCAACTGTGCTGCTGCTCGTCGCGGGGCTGGCTTTTCGCTATGTGCAGCCAATGCTCCGAACGGCGGACGATCTGGGTTCGAACCGGGTACGAATTGCGATTCAACGAATCTGTGGCGGGCTGGTCGGCGTGTGGCTTCTGGGAACTGTTGCCGCCTGGATTCTTACGAGCTACTGGTTGCCAGCGACATTTCATCAGACGTGGCCGACGTTCTTTTTCTTGCTAACTGCGGCGCTCTTTGGCGGAAGCGCCTATATGCTCTGGGCGATGCTTAACGCACTGGAGATGGCACTCAGCATCCTGGCTGGCTACTCGGCAGGTGCGGTTCTTTTCCTGTGCGCAGGCTTGTTACTCATTCCGAGTCACGGCCATCTGGGTGGTGCGTGGGCTGTGTGTCTGGCGACTCTGGCGACCGTCCTTGTGATGCTTCGAGAAGTTCGACGAGGGCTTCGGCAGCAACAGTTGCAGCCCGTCCCGGATTGAAGACCAGCTCCGCTCGAACTTGTTCTCGCTCCGCAGCCTGAGCAGTCGGGTCAGCCAGAGCGAAGTTGATGGCCGTCACGAGTTCGTCCGGCGAAGTTACGACCGCCCCAGCGTCACGCCCGCAGTTGAACTCTAATGAATCCCGCGCCTCTCTTTCGGAAAGTCCGTACATTTCACCGACCGTCTGACGGAAGAACTCGGGGCAGTCAAGGAAAACAACCGGCATGTCAATTAGTATGGCCTCGAAGGCAACCGAACTTACGTCTGTGACCAGAACGTCTGCTGCAGCGAGGAGCGGTGTTATGTCGGCGCGCGATGCATGACGGAATCGGTCGCTCTCGAATGACGCGAGGCGTTCGATCCAATCGACTCCGCCGGACGCTTTGACTTCCGTTGACGGGAAGTACGACATCGGGTGCAGCTTGACGATCGTGTTCCACGGTTGCTCCGCCAGCCGTTCGCAGATTCCCGTTCCGTTTGAACGGAGCGATGCTCCCGACTCCCATGACGGTGCATACAGGACGGTCGGCTGGTCAGCATCGATTCCGAGACTACAGATAACCTCAGTTCGATCGATCTTGCCGTTCAGCAGAGCGTCGCTTTTTATGAGCCCGATTCTGCGCCCCCAAAGTTCTGCAGATCGTCGAGACGAGCTGCGGAAGTCCTCGAACATTCGTTCCTGTAGTGGACCGATCAGGAATGCTCCATCAAAGAAACGCCATTGCTCCGAAACGAACGTGCCTCCCTTTGCGGGGAGGCCATGAAACAGGCAGACCCTTGGCCCTCGCCGCACAACCGGCACAACGGCGGACTGGTGCGTCGAGACGAATAGGTCATAGAAAACGATCATTCCACAGGACCAGTTTTCAATGGCCAGTGATACGGGGATCCCGGATGACATCAGTTCGGAAGTTACTTCGGCAATAGCGAACTTACGACAGGCAACTACCAGCATGATCTCGTCAAAAAAGCCGTCGGGCATTTGTGCAAGGGCGCCTTGGACGAAGGGCAAGTAAGTCGCATCCTCAACCGACAGCACCCACACCTTCCGACCGCGCCGGTTTAACAGAATTCGCACGTTGGTTGCGACAACGGCAACCAGAAGAGTCACCAGAAGCAGTGGAGACTTCCACAGCGTTCTGAAGACGAGTCGGAGCCATGCCCAAAACTCACGCATCCTGAGATCGCCGACGATAGAGGAAAAATCGATGGTCGGGTACAGCTCCGATGCCGCGTCCAGTCAACCGTTGATACAACGGAAGAAGCCATCTCAGTGGAGCGTGCGTAAGGAGCCAGCCGTCAACGTCAACGGCAAATGCGAGTGGGCGTCCCGATAGCGGGAACCAGCCCGGCAATTTTGTGATGAACTGCGGGTGAATCCATGCGCCAACGTCCTGAACCTTAGTCAGACCATTGGCACTGAATGCCGATTCGTATTCCGCGGCACGGCGGTAATGGACCGGATAGTCTCCGTCCTGATCGAACCGACGGCAAAGCACGCTGTCGCGAGTTAGGACGACGCCGTCGGGTTGCAGCGCCCGACTTGCCCTTTGAGCGAACTCCGACACATGTATGTCGTCGAGACACTGCAGCACTCCGCCGCAAAAGATCAAGTCGAACTCTCCATCGTCGTCAACTTGCCAAGCATTTTGCTGGCGGAACGTGATGAGATTGGCAGTTCCTGATTCGCCACTCTCCCATAGCCCCTGTTGCCGTTCACAACAGCGGTCGATCATTTCCTGACTGAAATCAATCGCTGTGACCTGTGCTCCGTGCCTGGCAAACCAGAAGCTCCAACGCCCGGTGCCACACCCGGCGTCAAGAACACGGAGAGAAGTCTTTCGCAGCACATCGTCGAGTAGATATTGTATCGTGGTCTCTTCACGTCCACGTCGCAATGCAACCAGCCGATCATCGAACAGCAGCATCCCCGGTCCGTCGAGACTTGTGTAGCGGCGATCCCGTACCTGCGCGTCCCAGAAGCGGCGGCTTCGCTCAGCTTCGGGCAAAGCGGTTTCATCGAGGCCAGAAACGTTATTCGGTGGCACTGTTGGTGCCGTGTTTTCAGTCCTGCGCATGCTGGCACTCCCGAACAAACCGACCAGCTAAACGCAGGTCATCAATGTCGTCGACTTCCGCAAACTCAGCAAAGTGGGTGTGTACAGTGACTCCACGAGCGACGAGTTCGTTAATGATCTCAAAGTGGTGCCGGCAAGCGTTTGAGCTGGCGACCTCGCCAAGTAGCGGAAGATGACGTGGCTGATAGACTGCAAGGTTCGCCCATTCGCCAGTGCCGTCCTGACCTCGCTCAAACTTTTGAAGCTGGTCACTCTCGTTCAGCATTGCCATTACGGCGTCCGCCGTTGGCTCCGCACGCAGAGCGACTGTCGTTTCCTGTGCCTTGACTAGACATTCTGCGGTCTTTGAAGAGAACAGCATATCGCCGTCGATGAACAATGCCGGTCGGTTTTTAGGGATTGCGGCCATCACCCTAGAGATCGATGCACACTGCGGTTCGTCAAACGATGAATTATAAATAAAAGTCAAACGTGACCGAGCAGGTTCGTCTCGGGCGAGGTCTGCGAGCATCAATTGCATCAGGATCGCAGCGCGGTATCCGCAGACAATATATATCTCGCCAGGAACACGGCTCAGTGCGCGAAGCTGGTGCAGAAAGATCGGCCGAGCGTCAACCTCAACGATAAACTTCGGCACTGAGGCGCCAAGACGACTTCCGCGACCCGCGGCAAAGATAACTATGCTGTTCATGTTCTTTTCTCCTGTAAATTCCCATCCGCGCCGCTAAAAACGCGAATCCCATTTTCGTTCCCCTCTTCAAGTTGTGCGAGGGCTTCGACAGACTGCGGAGGGTAACGCAAGCACGACAGCATGCCTGATGCAATACCGATCCCCCTCCAAACGCTTCTCACACACGACAGTGCACAGAAACTGGTCAGATGGATTGCTGACGTCAACTGCATTTGAAGGCGTCGGAAAATCACCAGCGTACATGCCAGATTCACGAGGACGCATCCCGAAACCATGGCACTCGCGACGATGGGCGAAAACGGGATAAACAACAGCCCACATACTGCAAATAGGCCTGACACGGGCTGGAGGTGATCTGCCGGTCCGCTGTAGCTGTCTCCGCCCATTCGCCCGAGGTGCCGACGATAGAGTCGAACTCGCCAGTGACCGTGGATTCTTTGCGATCGAATGTAACGGCGAAGTGATCGCGGGTGGTGATGTCCGACGACAGAGCTATTTTCTACACGCAGGGAGTGTCCAGCCTGATGCAAACGAAAGGAGAGGTCGCAGTCTTCCGCTCCCGGAGCTCGTGGACCGTTCACATCACGCTCGTCGAAGCCTCTTGCGTGTTCGAGGGCGATTCGTCGATAGATGACATTAAATCCGCCGAGAAAGTTAACCTCTGTCAGCATGGACCGATGTCTCGCTACGATTTCTTCGTGGATCAGAGTTGCCAGTAGGCTCTCAGGAAACAGGTTGCTGTAACTGCCACCGACACCGGCGACTTCGGGTTCGCTCAGATGGGGCAAAAGCTGTTGCAAGGCATCGGGGTGCGCCACGCAATCGCTGTCGATGAACCAAATCAGTTCGCTCTGGGCAGCTCGCCAACCGAGGTTGCGGGCCGCACCGGGGCCTTGACCACCGCCCGTGATGACTCGCACCGGATAGCGGGCAGCAATTTCGGGCGTGGTGTCCGTCGAACCGTCATCGACAAAGATGATTTCCTTGAGTTCGCCCGATTGCATCAGTGGCACGACCGATTGCAAACAACGGTCCAGTGTCGCGGCACAATTTCGACCGGGAATCACCAAGGTCACCTCCCCAATCTTACTGGCCGTCGCCAAGACGTGCGGATCTCCAGAATCGTCGTCAATCATTGACGCTCCTCCTGTGAATCCTGGTCAAATTCCGGCGGCCGCTTTGTATCGGTTTTAGCGACGCTTTCACCAGCGACCGCCGAACGCAACGCATCACGTCTTGCTAATTCCACTAAGTCGCGGCGAAGCAGATAGTTGCGTCCGTATAGATGAAAGATGATGCCGGTTGAGACAAACATAAAACCATAGAACACCAAGTCGGTACCACGACCGATGCCAAGCCACGATGCCACGTAGGTTGTCAGCGACGGGAATGCAACGGAGACGATCGCTAGCAGCCAAACACATTCCCGCAGTAAATGAATCGGCTGGTGGTTTTTTATGTACGCGCGAACCTCAAGAACCGCCAACACGGCGAGCACGGAAATCGCTAGCCATTGAAATAGATTCATTTCCAAAACCTGCCAGCAACCAATTGTCCTGTGATCCGCACCGCATCCCAAGAGTTCTGCCCTTTGGCAAGCGTATCATGCGTGTACCGAATCGTGACGGGCACTTCCCGGTAACGCAATTGGAGTCGAGCGATCTGGTCTAGGATTTCTGATGCGTGCGCCATACGCGGTTGGCGAATGCGAATTTGCTGAGCCGCCATCCGCGAGAGTGCTCGGAATCCGTTATGAGTATCCGTGAGACGCAGCCCGTTGGTGAGTCGAGTGAACAGGATCGCCATCCGCAGCAGCACACTTCGCGTCCAGGGTAGGTTCTTTGTGCTGCCTAAGAATCGCGAGCCCAAGGCCACGTCGACTTCGCCGCTCAAAACCGGCGTCAAAATACTCGAAACATCGGCCGGATCGTGTTGCCCATCAGCGTCGAATGTCACGATGGCGTTGGCATCGTGGCTGAGCGCGAAGTCAATGCCGGTTTGCAATGCGGCTCCTTGCCCACAATTGATCGGATGCCGGAGCGCCCAGACCGGCAGTGATTGGGCCACTGCGAAGGTATTATCTCGCGATCCGTCATCGACCACGACGATTTGATGACCACCATTCAACAGTCCTGCGACCGTTTTCCCCAATCGCTCTGATTCGTTGTAAGCCGCAATGACGATCCAAGTTCGTTTTGGTGCAGTTATATCGTGAATCATGGCTGGCTTTCGTCGCGCCATGGGGTCCCGTTTTCGTAACCAGTGATTCGCAGCCTCATGTTAGCAACGAATTCTTCATCGGGCATTTCGCGTTGGAGACTTAGCTTCAAAGCCGATTCGGCCAACGTCATGGCCGCCTCGAAATGGCCGAGTGCTGCTTGGATCGCTGCGGCGGTATCGAGTACTGAAGGGGATGTGGTGCTGTTCAGGTCATAATGCTGTGTCAAGAGGCTCTCGGCCTGCTGCACATTGCGTATCTTCTCATTTTCTGACGTCGCGTAGATCCATGCCAGGCGACGTGCGGCCGTGTGTAGTTCGGGATCTGCTCGAAGAGCTTGTTGAAAGTAGGGAATGGCGGAACTTGTACGTCCCTCTTTGAAGTGCAGCCAACCGAGGTTGTAGATCGACTCGGCATGCCCCAAATCGGCGGCTGCCTGAAAAAACTCACGTGCTTCACCCAGTTGTCCACGATCCAGGTAAATCACTCCGAGATTATTTAACGCTTTTTTGAACTTGGGCTTTTTACAGAGCGCGCGTTCATAAAGTGTGATCGCGTCATCCACCCGACCGATATGGTTCAGGCAATCCGCCAGTCCGGCGTCGAACTTGGGAACGCTGGTGTTTGAAAATCCGACCGCTTTCAACATCGGTTGCAAGGCCTTGCCTTTTTCACCGCGATTGAAGTATTCAGCTCCGATCTGATACCATGCACGCGGATTTTTCGGTGACACATCAACAGCAGTTTTCCAGAGCCGTAGGTCGTCGCGATAGTCTTGGTTGCGCAAATGGGTTCGCCATCCCAGCAAACTGATGACCGCACCGACAATGCAGACGAACCCGCCGCATAGCACCGTCGGCTGTTGACTGACACGCAACATACGCGCGGCAACCCCTCGCGCAACCAAAACGAAACCCGCCATCACCAATGCCGTCGCAAGGTACATGCGATGCT
>JAAERP010000214.1 GCA_024230215.1 Fuerstiella sp.
AGCATAGAAACCATCCATCTCGTAGATGTGGAGACCGGTTCCGTGTTTGCGCATATAAGCTGCATGCTCACCACCCTTTGGCGGACTGCTAGGCAATTTTGACCAGCTCCAGTAGTCGGGTGAAAAGTGGATCGAGTCATATCGCGACACGGCAAAACTTCTGTCTGCCGACAGTCCGCAGTGCAGCGGGCTTCCATAAATACCACGCAAGCAGCAGGCGCTTGCCTGAGACAGGTCAATTCCGCGATAGGGATTAATCAGAGTAATGTTCTCGATCGTCACCGCCCCTGCTTGCCCGCGGATCACCAACGGGGATTTTGAGGCTGACGTGGCCGATTCCGGAACCTGTTGTTTAGGATGCCAGAACGTTAAGTCCCTCACGCCACACCCACTACCAGTGAGAAGCACGCTCTGTTCGTGCTCCTGATTGTGAATCATCAGGATCGTACCTTCAGCCGGGCGGTCCGGGGCGATCAGACTCCAGCGTCCGCGAAGAACGACGTTGGATTCAATCGTCAGCATGCCCTCTAAGCGGTATCGGCTCTCCGGTATAAAAACAGTACCGCCCCCGGCTGCGCTGGCGTCATCGAGAGCTCGTTGAATCGCAGGTGTGCAATCTGCTGTGGCAGGATCGGCTGGGAGTTTGTATTGCGGATCGGTCACCGAGCAGAACGCGACAATCACGTCATCCGTGGGAAACTTTGGATCTTCCCCAATGACACTCCAGCCTGCAGCGTCAACCGTCGGAACGAACGCGAACAGGCCACAAACAGCTGTGAGAATGACGGTTGCACAATTGTTTTTCCTGATCATATGCGGTCACGAAGTTTGCTTGGTGTTGGTCAGAGAATTCGCCGAGTGATTACCAGTTTTCAACCGTAGCAAAACACTGCGATATGGAATCATTTATAATGACACGGCCTACGTAATTGTTTCCGAATTTGTGCGAGCTTCTCGGCGGTCACGCGTTTTGCTGCACCGATTTGGTTGTGGCTTTGCCGTCTATTCAAATTCAAGCGTGACGCAATCCATGATCGGCTGGACTCCGTTGTCGAGGCGAGAGGTGCGGTACTCAAATGCAAAGC
>JAAERP010000215.1 GCA_024230215.1 Fuerstiella sp.
AATCCCGAATACACCGAAAATCCGCCACTTTGACGGCTTTTTCGAGTGAATCCAGATTCAACAGATGAACATTTGAGCGCTACACAATCTCACCGCCCGCCAACTCCGCCAAGCGCCACACTTTCTCGCCGCCGTTTACAACTGCTGACGTTCAGGTAGCCCATCACGTTGCCGCTCCCCGTAACGGCACTCGAAATCACGTTATCGTCGTGGGGCGGCCCTCCTTCAGCGATTGATGTCTGGACAGAGTGCATACCAGAACATCAGTTTTCCGGAAACAATCACCAGTGAAGCAATCATGTCAGACAAATGACCGTTGATTAAGGAGCTTCTTCTGCTTCCTTCGTTTCCGGAAAGATGAACGTTCCCATGTAGTAAACCACGAATCCGCTGGACAAGCCAGGAATGAAATACATTGGCTCTGGTACGCCGAGCATTGAAAGTGTCACAGTAAACCCTGCGCCAAACAGAATCATAGCCAAAGAGACGACCTCATCAGGCTTCTTCCCCAGTAGTACCACTGTTAACAATGGAGCAAATCCAGTCCCCATGACGGCCCATGCATACACGACCATATCGAACACGTTTGTCTGGCCGTAAAGTGCATATAGCGCTACACACACACCAAAGAGAGTCACCGCGATCGTGGCGATTTTACTTGCCCTGTAGCTGAACTTTAATTTGGGAAAGATGTCGTTTGTCAAGGCGCCTGTGCAGCTTATCACCAATGAATCTGCCGTGGATATGGTTGCCGCGAAAATCGCAGCCAGCATCATTCCCACCAAAGGTGCCGGAAATAATTTGATGGCCATAGAAGGCAAAGCCAATTCGGCATCAAAACTCCCGTCATCGACCAGAATGATCCTTGCCAACATGCCCACCAGAATTGCAGCTGCGTAGAACGCCGTATACCAGGAGTAATAGTATGCTCTTACCTTTCTGATGTTATCACCGGAATCCATGGTCATATAACCGACCATGATATGAGGCTGCCCAACCGTTCCGAATCCGGCAAAGAACCAACCCAACACGAACAATACTGGTGCGAGTCCCCAATAGGATTCCACGTCATCAAACCAGCTCAGGTAGGTAGGGCTGACTGCTTCCCACTTTGACACAGCCTCGCCCCATCCTCCGACTTCGGCAATCCCATATCCAACCAGCAAAGTCATGACAATAATCATGACAATAGACTGGGCGGCGTTGCTCCATATCGTTGCTCGAATGCCACCTGCAAAACAATAACCAACGACTAACACGGCTCCGATCAAAGTGCCGATCCACACGTCCAGACCGAAAACCAATAACGCTTTACCATTTGCGGCAAATTGAGCCGCAGCATAGATGCTCAGAAACATCAATGTGAGAATTCCAGCAGCTAAACGAACCGTTTTCAGAGGCTTCCCTCCTCGATAGGAAAGAAGAGAGCTGTAGGTTTGTATTTCTTCGTTATCAGCAAATCTCCTGATATGTCCAAGAGAGAAGACAGAAGCTATGAAGTCCCCAAACACCCAACCAATGGCAATCCATGCAGAGGACAGTCCGACTCTGTATGTGAAACCGATCATCCCGATAAACATGTACCCACTATTGCAGGTCGCTACGGCCGCCAACGCCACCAACCAGGGTTTCACATCCTGACCCGCCAATAAATAGTCCGCTGTTGTTTCCTTTTTCTTAACTACGGATGACAACCCGATAATTGCGAACAGTGCTAAGAACGCAACGAAGGTTACTACTATTGTTACAGCCACTATCCTGCCTCAGTCGGAACATTTGATGTAGTTTTAAAAAAGGCCATTTTGCGATCCCGTCACCATGAAATCAGGATCTCAGGCGTTCGTTCCTGGGATCAACAATCGGTTCGGACAGAACTTCACATTGGTGACGCTTTCCAAGGATTTCGATATCGAAGGTTGAAACAGGCGCGCCGTTAACCGGCTTCACATACGCAAATATCAGCTGTTTGCCGACTGTGTGGCCATACGCTCCCGATGTCGCCACGCCAATCACTGACTCACCATCAAGTACGGGCTCACCGCCTCGAATATCAGAGTCGCATGTAGAGACCTGGGCGTAGACCAAATGAAAATTACTTCCCTCTGCTTTGCGTGTGAGCAAGGCTTCTTTGCCTGTAAAATGTTCTTTTTCGAAGGCTACAAAGCGTTCCATGTCGGCATCGATCATGGTGATCTCGGTGGTCAATTCGGATCCGTAGGCACGGTATGCTTTTTCCATGCGTAAACTGTTCACCGCATAGACACCGAAATCAGCAATGCCCAACGATTCTCCGGCGGACCAAACCGCATCATAGAGCGGTTCAAGATGATTCATGGGCACATGCAACTCCCAACCCAATTCACCCACATAGTTGACTCTCAGTGCCCGCAATTCGATGCCCGCCACTTCGATTGTCTGGGCGGTAAGCCATCGAAACTGTTCGTTGCGCAAATCTGTTTTGGTAAGTTGTGAAAGTACGTCCCTGGATCGTGGTCCAGCCAATACCAGAACACCCCAGTCGTCAGTTATGTTGGTGACTGTGACATTCTCTGTCTCCATGATCCGGTGGCTCAGCAGATCGAAATCCCTGAGCTCGGAAATCGCGGCAGACAGCAGATAGAAACGATTGTCATTCAGGCGAGTGACCGTGAATTCGTTCTCGATGCGGCCATGCTCCGTTAGCAGATGCGCCAGAATGATGCGGCCATCACGGAGAGGCATTTTGTTGGCACACTCCCTGTTGAGAAACTTTGCTGCGTCTGATCCGGACACTTCGTACTTTGAAAAACTGGATAGCTCCAGCACACCGACTCGCTCTCTGACGGCTTTGCATTCTTCGGCGACAACATCAAACACATTGTTGTGCCGGAATCCGCACTTCTCTTCACGTCCGTCCGGAGAGAACCATTTGGGCCGTTCCCAGCCCATTGCTTCGGTGTGCACTGCTCCTCTGGCCTTTAGTCTCTCATACATTGGTGATGTACGGGCAGGTCGACCGGCAGGTCGTTCTTCTCCGGGCAATAGCAGGTTGTACATTTCAGCATAGGCTTCATGCCCTTTGGCTGAGCTGTATTCTTTGTCAGCCCAGGAGCCAAAACGACGTGGGTCTACGCTCGCCATGTTGATCTCAGCTTCTCCGTGAACCATCCACTGAGCCAGATATTTCCCACAACCACCACCTTGAGCAATACCGATGCTGGAGCCGCAACAGAGCCAGAAATTGCGAAGTCCGGCAGCGGGGCCAACCAATGGGTTGTCATCGGGTGTGTGGGCGATCGCTCCATTGATGACTTTCACCACTCCAGCTTCTGCAAAGACCGGCACTCGATTCATCACCCGCTCCAACCAGGGCATGATTGGATCCAGTTCTGCCGGAAACAGTTCGCTCTCGGCGTCCCAGTCCTGTCCTCCCGGGTAAGGCCAGGCCTCTCGCGAACCAGTCGTTTCATAGACGCCGATCAGGCCGGATTTCTGTTCCTGCCGGTAATAGGCGGAACAATACGGATCCCGTATGACAGGCATCTCCTCGTCCCTGTCAAGGAATTCTTTGATGGGCTCAGTAACGATATACTGATGTCTAAGATTGATGTAGGGAATGTCGACACCAACCCAGGCTCCGATCCTGTCTGCGTAACACCCTCCCGCGTCAACGACGTGTTCACAGATGATATTTCCCTGTTCGGTGACGACTTCCCATTCTCCACCAGGGAGCGAATTGATATTTGTCACACGATTGCCACGAACAATGGTTGCTCCCAGTTTACGTGCGCCAATCGCCATCGCATTACAACACCCCGAAGGATCAACGTGCCCGTCATCCAGTGTCCAGGCGCCCGCAAGAACACCCGTTACGTCAACAAAAGGATTGATTTTCTGACACTCCTCCGGGCTGATAATCTGCATCCGGAATCCAACGTTACGGGAAATGCCTTCCACGTAACGGAACCAATCCAATTCTTCCCTGGTTGTTGCAAACCGAATGCCACCGCACCCATGCCAGCCTGTCGCCTGGCCGGTCAACTTCTCAAGTTCTGGATAGAGCAAGTTGCTGTAGTGGTGTATCTGCGCCATGCTGTAGTTGCCAATGAAACTGGGGCACTGACCTGCAGCATGCCAGGTAGACCCCGAGGTCAACTCACCCTTTTCCAGCAAAACACAGTCGTCCCATCCTTCCAGGGCCAGATGGTACAACAGCCCAACGCCCATCATTCCTCCGCCAACGACTACTACCCTTGAATGGGACTGCATGTTAGTTCCTTCTCTTGTTGCCGGAGCCACAGAGTTTCGCGTCGACTTGCGGCCGCGAGGAGTGTTTCTTCATAGCAGCTTCGCGATTCCCACCAGCCCGTATCGTTTACGACAATAAGTAGATTGCTAGTGTTTTTTTACAGCCAGGTTTTAGGGTTGGCGAGGAAAACGGGGTCAGGTACCAAAAACCGGAACGGCCCGAAGGGTGCTTTGCATTTTTGGTACCTGACGCCCTTTTCCGGGGAATGCTTCCACCCTGACTTTTGCCGGTGACAAAGCACTAGTTACGAATCCGTTCATTCTTCGGGTCATAAGAAGGCTGAAGAGCGGCGCGTGCAGAGTACCTCGTGCATGCGATTTCAATCTCATATTCTCCGGACGTTACGAATTCCGCCGTGACCCCATCTGCGTTTGTTACATATCCCATCCCGACTGTGCGGCCAATGGTATGACCGAACATGCCGGAGGTGATATACCCGACAATCACATCATTGCGCCAAATCGGTTCGTTGTGATACAGGAGAGGATGTGGGTCGTCCAGGACGAACTGCACCATCCTTTTTGTGACTCCTTCTGCCTTCTGTCTTAGAAGTGCATCCCTGCCGATAAATCCTCGGTCTTTGGTAAACGACACAGCAAACCCGAGCCCTGCCTCAATTGGCGTGTCGTCAATTGTGATGTCGTGGCTCCAGTGCCGGTATCCCTTCTCCATTCTTAATGAATTGAGGGCATGGTAACCCGCGTGCCTGAGGCCAAAGGCCTTCCCCTGGTCAATGATCCGGTCGTACACGGAAAGGGCGAATTCTGTAGGGATGTAGATTTCCCAGCCCAACTCTCCCACGTAAGTGATCCGCGATGCTCTGACTTGAGCATAGCCCATATGGATTTCCTGTGACGTTCCAAAAGGGAATGCTTCGTTGGACATGTCTGTGTCCGTCAAAGTGGACATCAACTCTCGGGAACGAGGCCCCATCAAACTCAGGACGGCATACCCCGAGGTCACGTTTGTGAGAACGGCATGGGCGTTCTCTTCAGGGATGTGAGATTGAAGCCAATGAAAATCTCTGCCTTCTGTCGAACAGGCCGTCACGACAAGAAAGCTGTCTTCTGCAATCCGAGTGATAGTAAGATCGGCTTCAATTCCCCCCCGTTCATTGAGCCATTGGGTGTAGACGATCTTTCCGACAGGAACAGAAACGTTGTTGGCAGAAACCTGATTAAGGATGGCCTCAGCGTCACGTCCCTGCAGCAAGAACTTCGCGAAAGAGGTTTGGTCGAACAACGCGATGTTCTCTCGCACAGCTTTGTGCTCTTCAGCGGAATACTCAAACCAGTTCTGTCGACCGTAAGAGTATTCATATTTGGCTTCAACGTCTTTCGGCGCAAACCAATTGGCTCGTTCCCATCCCGCTGCTTCTCCAAAGCACGCGCCCGCTTTTTTCAGGCGATCGTGCATGGGGGATGTTCGGGCAAGGCGACTTGTTTCAAACTGGCGGAAAGGCCAGTGCATCGCATACAGAAGCCCCAGACCTTCGACTGTGCGGTCGTGGAGATAGAGATGGCTGCCTTGAAAAGGAGCGAATCTGCGGATGTCGACATCCCACAGATCCAGAGGCTGATGTCCCTTGACGATCCATTCTGCCAGGACCTTTCCTGCTCCTCCGGCGGACTGAATACCGATGGAATTGAAACCCGCCACCACAAAGAAGTTTCTTAGTTCCGGGGCCTCTCCCAATATGTAGCGATCATCGGGAGTGAAGCTCTCCGGCCCGTTCAGGAACAGTTGGATGCCTGTCTGTTCCAGCTTTGGAATTCGGTGCATTGCCTGCTCAAAAATGGGTAGCAGATGCTCTTGGTCATCCGGCAGCGTATCAAAGCTGAAATCTGCAGGAATCCCCTTCATCCCCCAGGGTTTGGCGACCGGTTCAAACGCTCCCACTAACAGCTTGCCAGCATCTTCTTTGTAATACGTGTAGCCCCCCATGTCTCTGAGAGTGGGTGCGTCGGGAACCAGATCATTCATCTGCTCGGTCACGAAGTAGAAGTGCTCCGAGGCGTGAAGTGGTACATTCACGCCGGCCATCCTACCGAGCTCTCTGCCCCACATACCCGCACAGTTGACTACAAATTCGGCCTGTATATCGCCTTGATCTGTGGAGACTCCTGTCACCACTCCGTTCTTCCGAAGGATTCCTGTCACCCGGGTCTCTTCAAGAATCTGTGCTCCTCCCATTTTTGCGCCCTTTGCCAGGGCCATTGTTGTATCGACAGGATTAGTTTGACCGTCTCCGGGAAGGAATACGCCGCCGATCACATCGTCCAGGTTTGCCAGGGGCCACATCGGCGCCATTTCCTGTGGTGTCATCAGTTCGACTTCAAGATCAAATACGCGGGCCATAGAAGCTCCACGTTTCAACTCTTCGAAACGTTGCTGATTGGTCGCAACAGCGATTGAACCGGTTTGTTTGAATCCGGTTGCCTGCCCTGTCTCTTCCTCCAGGTTTGCATAGAGTCTGGAAGTGTATTGGGCAAGTTTTGTGATGTTTGCCGTGGATCTCAATTGACCAACCAGGCCGGCAGCATGCCAGGTCGTTCCACAAGTCAGAGTCTTGCGCTCAAGAACGGCGACATCCTTCCATCCTAGTTTTGTCAGGTGATAAGCGACGCTGCACCCAACGATGCCCCCGCCTATGATCACGACCTGTTTGTGCGTTGGAAATGTTGTTGTCACGACGGCCTCTTACGATTGAAAACTCTAAGGATCGATAAGTCGCTCTGCGAGAATTTCAGCAACGTCGAGAACTTTCATGTCCGAATTCGAATTGGCCACGCCGTCACTGAGCATGACAAGGCAAAACGGACAGCCAACCGCGACGGTATCTGCCCCCGTCGCCACAATTTCTTCCACCCGTCCGCCCCCACTACGTTCGCTGGGTGCATCATCAAACCACATGCGTCCGCCTCCCGCACCACAGCAGGCCGTCTGCTGGCGATTTCGCGACAGCTCAACAACTTGCTCTGGTTTGCCGCCGCATTTTCCTTTGGCGAGAATCTGGCGAGGCGGTTCGGTGACACCCACGGCACGAGCCAGATAGCAGGGGTCGTGAAACGTGACTTTGCCCGAGTCGCCGCCGGGTGCTTCCGGAGCTGCTTCCAGGCGACCTTCCTTAATTAACTGAGCCAGCAACTGGCTATGGTGAACAACTTCGTACCGTCCATTCATCTGTGGATAGTCGTGCAGAAGAGAGTTAACACAATGCGGGCAATGCGCAACAATCCGTTTCACGCCATGCTCATTGAGGTTCTCCACATTGGCGGCAGCCAATTCCTGAAACAAGAACTCATCACCCATCCGCCGCGCAGATTCGCCGGTACACCGTTCCTGTGAGCCTAAGACGGCAAAGCTGACGTCGGCTGCGTTGAGCAACTTCACGATGCTTCGGGCGACCCGTTGAATGCGACGATCGTACGAAGCAGCACAGCCCACCCAGTACAGAATTTCGAATTCAGGGTTTTCGACAACAGTAGGAACCTTCAGGCCTTCCGCCCAGGCGAAGCGTTCTTCGGCCGGAAGTCCCCAGGGATTGCCGGATCGCTGTGTTTTTTGCAAACTGGCGGCGGGAGCTCCTCGCAACTTTCCTTCGCCGATCAGGTATCGACGCATGTCCGTGATCATTCGTTGCGGACTGACCCCGATCGGGCAGATATTGGCACATGCACCACAAGTCGTGCAGGACCACAATGTTTCCTCCGAGATGATCTCGCTATGCAGAACCGCGATTTTTCCATCGGTAGCTTTCCCCGCCGTCGCGTCGCTTTTCTTTGCAAGCAACAGGGGGCCAGCCGCGTTCAGATGGGTTCGAAGATCCTGGACCACCTCGCGAGGCGACAGAGGTTTTCCTGCTTCAAACGCCGGGCACGAATCCTCGCAACGACCGCAGGAGACACACGCGTCCATTTCCCGAAGCTGGACTCGATCAAAATGCTCGATGGATCCGACGCCGACTCGTCCCGTCTCTTCCAATTCTTCCAATGACACGAGCCGCATCGCCCCTGGGATTTCGTCTCTGGTGGTCAGGTGAAGAGCGCCAGCCACGGAATGCAACAGCCGCGTGTACGGGAAGGCGGCAATAAAAATCAGGGCCATGATGGCATGGGCCCACCACACGAGGACGTGCCACTGCCCCGCGGTCCGGGATGTCATGCCTAATGTCTGACAACTCTCGGCTACCGCGCACCCGACGAATGAGAACCAGGGCATGGGAGTCTCTGCATGAATGATTCTCAATCCCTCCACCAGATAGCCAGACAGGCCGATCATCAAAAAAACTGCCAGAACGATCCAATCGGGAGCACTTCGAGCGAAGCTGCTGCCTGGTCGCATTCGACGAACCATGAAGATTGTGCTGCCAGTCAGCAGCGCCAAGCCAAATAGATCGAGGACAACTTCATAGACCGCGTAGTAGATGCCCTTGTGAAACAGTGGGTCCGTTGGTTCACGGCCGAGTAGATCGGCCAGCACATGCTCGACGGCAATCAGCAGGGTACCAATAAACAGCACCAGGAAACCTCGAAACAGCAGCCGATGAGCAAGACTGGCCTGGGGGCGTCCCAGCATTCTTCGCTGAAGTAAAACGTCGCGTGCAATTCGGCGCAGGGAGATGCGATTGGACCTTTGTCCTGTTTGCTTCACGCCTAGTTTCCACAGACGAGACCGCTGATAGATGCCGACACTGAAGGACGCCACCGCAATGAACGCCAGACCATAGAAAACGAATTTGGAAACGTCGGAAACGTTTCCGAAGATCTCACGCGAGAGCAACGGTTCCGTATCAATGAAAGCCATTCCCTTAACGTTCATCAGTTTGCCTGCGTGTCACGGATCTTTCGGACCATCTCTGGAACTGCCTCATAGACGTCGGCGACCAGTCCGTAGTCAGCTACCTGGAAAATCGGTGCCTCAGGATCGTTATTGATTGCAACGATCGTGCGAGAGTTCTTCATGCCTGCCAGATGCTGCATGGCCCCCGAAATCCCCAGGGCCACATACAGTTCCGGCGCAACGATCTTGCCGGTCTGTCCCACCTGTAGATCATTCGGCGTAATTCCGGCGTCGACCAGCGATCGGCTACTGCCTGTCGCACCATCCAGCACATCTGCAAGCCCTCCGACGATTCGCTCGAAATCGTCGCTGTTCCTGAACGCTCTGCCGCCTGATACCACGACACGAGCATCCGTTACATCGGGTCGAGTCGAAGTTCCTGACTCCACGCTTTCCAGCCGCGTTTGACTGGGCAGAGATGACGGTTCGACCTGTACGTCGTGGGCATCACAAGACAAGTCCTGTGGTGTCGCAGGTGAGTACGAGGAGGGGCGTATGGTGACGATCTTCGGTGTGCCCAGCAGCGAAACCGTCGCAACTGCGGCGCCCGCATGAATGGGCCGCTCTAACAGGAGCTCGTTTTCATGGAACGAGTGCCCGGTAACGTCGCTGGCCATCGCACCGCCGAGCAGTCCGCCTGCACGTCCAACGATATCTTTGGCCTGAGAAGTCGACGCCGCGACCAACAGATCGATGTTCTGAGCTTTCACTGTTTCCGCGATGACATGAGCACTGCGATCAGCTACTGGTGAAGCCAGATCGGGTGAATCGGCGATGAGAACAGGAGCAAGTCTCACTGCTTCGGCAACAACTGAAGCGAGTTCATGTCCCGGCACAAGCAACTGGACGGTGCCGTCAGTGACCTGAGCAACGGATTGCGCAAAAGTCAGGGCCGACAGGGTCGCCGGGCGAAGTGCCGTGCCGTCATGTTCCGCGACTACGAGAATCTGCATACTTCCACTTCGTTATGTTCTACGGGGTCTCATCAAAGATTCACAGTAATTCTGTCTCAGAACGAAGACGGGCCAGCAATTGGTCCACACTGTCAACACGAGTACAAGTTCGTGAGGACTGTTCAGTTCGAACTCCCAGAATTCGGACACGCGGGGCGATCGTTACTCCAAGAGTTTCGAGGTCGACCACTTCGATCTGTTTTTTGCGAGCGCGCATGATGCTTGGCAAAGAGGCGTAGCGTGGTTCGTTCAAACGCAGGTCTGTTGTAATGACCGCAGGCAGGAACACCGAAATAACCTCAATGCCGGCGTCGGTCTCGCGATGAATCCGCAGGCCACTGTCTGTGATTTTAACCTGTGACGCAAACGTCGCCTGTGGCCAGCCAAGCTGAGCTGCAAGAAACTGGCCGACCTGATTGGAATCGTCATCGACCGCCTGTTTTCCCATTACCACGAAATCGGGACTCTCCTGTCGAACGAAAGCCCTTAACACGCACGCAACATTCCAGGGATCGAGTTCCTGGTCGCATGCGATTCGAACGGCCCGGTCGGCCCCCACAGCAATTGCCGAGCGGAGCTGCTCTTCATACTGGGGGACGCCAATACCGACGGCCACAACTTCCACATCGCTGGAACCCTGTTCACGAAGACGAACCGCCTCTTCCAAAGCGATCGCGTCAAAGGGATTGACGATGAACGGTAGATGATCGATTTCCAGGCGTGAACCATCGGCGCTGGCACGAATCTTCTGGTCGATGTCAACAACACGTTTGATGGGAACAAGGATCTTCATGCACAGCTCTTGTTTATTGTCACAGATGAATGGAAGGCCGGGGGACTTCTATTTGCCGGAGTCCGCTCTGCCTCGGGACCGGATTAACCGCTCCTGCTCTGGAAAGCGACTGCTGAGGAGTCGGACGAGTCCAGGTTCAGGTCGATTTCAAACGGGCCCGACGCCCATTGATCCCGACGCCCTTTCGGCCACAGATGATACCAACGTGGTTTCAAGTTTTGCGTCATTGCATTCCTTTTTTGCGGATGCTGAAATTCCTGGTCAGGTCCCTGCCCGTGGAAAATCGCACAACGAGCACACTTCGCCGAATTCAGGATCCAGCAATCAATAGAGCAGTTTTCGAAAAGATGTGGTCGTTCGGGCTCGCGGGAAGCACCCATAGCGGGCCGGAAAACGTTTTTCGCGGCCACAAGTCAGCGTAATACGCTGTAGGGCAGGAAAGGGATCGTGGAGCTCTCAATCATGGGTCGGAAATGCAAAGTCTGCCCCCTGGCGAACACCAGCGGATGGCCACCGCTGTGTGATGGTCTTTCGCCTGGTGTAGAATCGTATTGAGTCAGGACCATAAGCATGCAGGTCACCAAAGAGAGAGCGTTTCCATCCGCCAAAGGAGTGATAGGCGACCGGCACCGGCAACGGAACATTGATTCCTACCATTCCAACCTCAATATGGTCGCTGAAATAGCGGGCCGCCTCTCCGTCCCGTGTAAAGATGCAGGTGCCGTTTCCATACTGGTGATCATTGATCAGCTGCATGGCCTGTTCCATGGTTTCTGCGCGGACCACACAGAGCACTGGACCAAAAATCTCCTCCTGGTAAATCTTCATCTCGGGCGTGACGCGATCAAAAAGACAGCCGCCCAGGAAGTAACCGTTCTCATGTCCCGTGATTCGCAATTCACGCCCGTCGACGACCAGTTGTGCCCCTGCCGTGACGCCGGAATCGATCAGGTCTGTAACTTTTTTCCGATGTGATTCCGTGATTAAAGGTCCCATCGCGGAGCAGGTGTCGATGCCGGGCCCGACTTTCAGAGTTTTGAGTTGTTCACTGAGCTTGCCAATAAGGGCATCTGCGGTTGTTTCTCCTACAGCCACCGCAACTGAAATGGCCATGCAGCGTTCCCCACAGGAGCCGTAGGCTGCTCCCATTAACGCGTTGACTGCATTGTCGAGGTCTGCATCCGGCATCACGATCGCATGGTTCTTTGCGCCGCCGAGTGCCTGGACGCGTTTCCCTGCTGCAGTGCCTTTGCTGTAGATCGCTTCAGCGACGGGGGTCGAACCGACGAAACTCACGCCCTTCACTCGAGGATCTTCCAGCAGAGAATCCACCGCCTCTTTGTCCCCATTGACGACGTTCATTACGCCCGGAGGCAAACCCGCCTCATGAAGCAATGAGGCGACAAACATGGTTGACGCCGGAGTGCGTTCTGATGGTTTGAGCACGAAGCTGTTCCCACACACGATCGCTGCGGGATACATCCAGAGGGGAACCATGACTGGAAAATTGAAAGGAGTGATCCCCGCAACTACGCCCAGAGGCTGGAACTCAGACCAGCTGTCGATTGAGGGGCCAACATCCTTCGAGAACTCTCCTTTAAGCAGTTCCGGCGCACCGCAGGCGTACTCCACATTTTCCACCGCGCGGGATAGCTCGCCCCGAGCATCCCCCAGCACTTTCCCGTGTTCCTCGGTCAACAGCGCACAGATCTCATCTGCATTCTTCTCCAGAAGCTCCTTAAAGCGATACATCACCCTTGCGCGTTTTAGAGCGGGCGTGCCGCGCCATGCCGGGTAAGCAGACTGGGCTGCAGTGATCGCCGCTTCCACTGTTGCCCGATCTGCCAACGAAACTCGTTTGCAGATCTCTCCAGTTGCAGGATTGAAAACATCCTGCATCCGGCATTGATCCTCAATATGTTTACCGTTGATCCAGTGTCCAATAGTTTTCATTGTTCCATGGCCTGTTACTGAAGTGTTTTCGGCGGTCGTGTTCTGCGCGTCGTTTCCATTTCCCGGGATCCACGCGCTGGGAAATGTGTCAAGCGGTTGCCTGAATGACGTCGCTCAGGATATTGAACAGATTATCGAGTTCTTCTTTTTCCGAAATGAAAGGTGGCGCAATCTGAATGGTGTTGCCTCCACAACGAACGTAGACTCCCGCTTCAAAGCACTTGCGGAAAATTTCGTAGGGACGAATTGTTGGGTTAGCACCTCTGGCAGCAAATTGCAGCGCCCCGGCCAGTCCCACATTACGAATGTCAGTAATATGGGGCAGTCCTTTCAGCTGATGGATGGCATCCTCAAAGTAGGGTGCCAACTGCCTGACGCGTGCATAAGTCTGATCTGTTTCGTAGAGATCCAATGTTGCGAGCGCCACGCTGCACGCAACCGGATGTGCCGAGTAAGTATAACCGTGGGGAAACTCAACGGCTTCTTCAGGGAGCTCCTGTTCCATGAATGCTGCATAGATCTGAGACTTCGCGATCACGGCGCCCATGGGCAGAGTTCCGTTAGTGAGTCCCTTTGCGAGGTTGATGATGTCGGGGGTCGTATCGAAAGTCTGAGCAGCAAAAGCCTGTCCCGTCCTTCCAAAGCCGGTGATGACCTCATCAAAAATTAACAGAATCCCGTGTTTGTCGCATAGTTCTCGTAGTCGCTTCAGGTAGCCTTTGGGAGGGACAATAACACCCCCGGAACCCGAGAACGGTTCCACGATCACGGCGGCAATATTTGAGGCATCGTGAAGCGCCACCAGCTCTTCCAGTTCGTCAGCAAGCTCGACTCCATTTTCTGGTAGCCCGCGAGAAAAGGCGTTCTCCTTAAGCAATGTGTGCGGCAGGTGATCTGTATCCAGGCCACTTCCAAACAGTTTTCGGTTTCCACCAATACCTCCAACGCTGGTGCCACCAAGATTCACCCCGTGATATCCCCTGGCTCGACCGATTAGCTTTGTCTTTCCGGGTTGCCCTTTCACCCTCCAGTAGGCACGTGCCATTTTCAATGACGTGTCAGCCGAATCTGAACCTGAGTTCGTGAAGAACACGTGGTTAAGATCTTCCGGCGCGATCTGCCGCAGACGATCCGCCAACTCAAAAGCGATGGTTGATCCGACATGAAATGCGGGTGAATAGTCCAACTGCGCCATCTGCCTGCTGACGGCATCGACGATTTCAGTTCGGCCATGCCCCAACCCGCAGCACCAGAGCCCGGACAAGCCATCAAACACCTGTTTTCCCTCTGGAGTCGTATAGTACGCTCCGTGTCCCCCGCTGATGAAAAGAGGGTTCTGCTTGAAGTGCCGGTTGGACGTGAAGGGCATCCAGAAAGCATCCAATGATTCACCTTTGACGTTGCCCTTCTTTTGAGGATCAGTGTCTGTCATATTCATGGTGCCCTTTCGACCGAGAGTAAAATGATTCTTCTGCCTGACCACTGCTAAACCTCACCCACCCCAGCTCATTCACCCCAGCTCATTCACCGCTCTGATTGCCATTTCCACTGCAACCCATGAATCAGCTCCAGGGGCGGAGTCGCTGTTGGCAACGGTGATTCGGTGGAATGGCTGCCGTCCAATCTTTGTGGAATCTCCCGGGCCGCCATTGGCGTAACCGTGGGCCCATCGATTCACTGAAATGCTGGCGACATCTCTGTCAAAGTTAAACAGGTCCTTCGGAAGCATGCCGCTCAAATGCGAGCGAATCTCATCTTCGTAATCCTGGAACTGCAGATTTAACATTGCGTAGCGTGCTTCACTGTATTGTTCCTCCTCCGGTGCGCCTTCCTCTCCATAGGGACAGTGGACCATCTGAATAATACAGGGGTCTTCGGGACTCCTGGTGTACTCATAGCCGCCCATGCTGACGGGAAAGTCCATCATCGCGTTCTGGTGCATATTTCCGGGCGACATGGCCACCCCGATCTCCAGCTCTTTAAATGCCCTCCAGTTCTTCAGGCCCACAGACGTGTACTGCAACGGGCTCTTTGTCTGGAGCTTCAATGCGGCTGCCTGTTCCTCCGGAAGATCTGAACAGATATAGGGAATGATTACGTTGTAGCAGGCCATTACCACGCCTTTGGCTCTGACCCGATACGCCTTGTTGTTATTCATATATGTGACAGACACTTCGCTGGCGTTGGCGGGATCGCCCTCGTGGTGCACATTCACCACCGTACTGTTCAGTCGGATGCGAACCGCATTGCCGGCCTTGTCCAGTTCGTCATAGTGGAAAGCTGCCATCACGAGTTCTTCTGCGTTGTTCCCCACTGCAACGTCAGGAATCATCCTCTTCACGAACGCACGTGTAAAGCCGGCGTTGCCACCTGGGAAATGATGAATATATGGGTTGTCCGGGTCATACACCGGTCTGGGGGGAAAACCCATTGCTCCAGCTCCGTCGGCCCCTCGAATGCCCATCATGTCTGTCCCAAGGCTTCCCCAGTCCAGAGCGGACATTCTGGCCATTCTGATCACGAGTGGATCACCAACACCCAAAGTGTCTTTCAGGTAATCGTAGTAGGAATGGGTTCGGGTGAATTGCCGCAGTTCCGCATCGGTAAGGTTGTGCACCTTTTTGATCACGTGGTATCCGCCATTGAGAATTCGGAGCAGTTGCTCTTTACCTTTCTCGCTTACAGGGGCCTCTCGTGCAGCTTCTTCATTGGAAATCTTTGCCCCCATACATCCCTGGATATAGTTGTAGTGGTTGCTGTAGGGGTGTCGGACGACTTTGTCCTCGCCAAAGACCTGTTTGTTGAAGTACATCACCGCCCCAAGATTGTGTCTCTTAAAGAAGTCCAGGTCGTACGCGGTATCCCAGCGACTCAAATCGATGCCAAGATCGTCCAGCAGATCCTGTCCGACTTTGCCCCAGTGCTGTGGATCTACCAGGGTCTGCGTACCGCCATAGCCGATTCTGAGTTTGCCATCGATGGTGTGTTCGTTTCGCCTGGCATGGCCTCCAAAGTCGTCGTGATTCTCCAGGATCAGAACCTTCTTATCCTGTCCGTGCTTCTGTTGGTAATAATACGCAGCCGCAAGTCCGCTGATCCCTCCTCCGACAACAACCAGGTCGTACTCTTCATTCAACGTTGTGGCTGGCCCAAAGTCCGTATCCCCATCGAGTGCCATAGCGTGCGCGTAGGTGTTGGATCCTGGGTGGCTTCCACGCAGCCCCGTTCGGGATGGCGGATAATACGATGGATCCTTCGCGTCCAGAACGTTTGCGGCCTGTGTGCGATTTGGAAGCATCGTGGCGCCTGCCGCCATCAGCGTTCCATTGACAAAATCTCTTCTCGTTATTCTGCTCATGAGCCTGGTCTGATTCTTCGTAAGAAGGGAATGTCCAGGTCGAGATGTTCCCGATCTGAAACTCGAGTCTGAGTTGTTGGAACAGAAATTAGCACACGTCCACGGTTTATTCGATCCGTTCAGCCATCGCCATGTCGGCTTGTGGCCGCAACTGTCTGCTCTGCGCTCCATTCCGGGACGGATGGGTCATCCTAATCTCTTAGATGCCGAAAAATGCTTAAAAAAAAAACAGGACCTGGTGAGAGTTGATTCCATTCAGGCTCTGGCTGCCCGTTCTGGGTTAATTTGAATTGTCGGCCCCATCTGATACCAATGGTGATCGCGCCGCGACGAAAGGCAGCCGAGGTGACGACAACCACACTCTATCATATGGCTTGCCAGGACCCTCAACGAGCGGAACAGCGGAGGACACTTTCGTGGTGACCGGCAAGTTGTACCACACACTCACAAATGGCACTCACCAGCGCCGCGCCGTCTTCGCCACTTCCGGCTTGGCCTGAGCGATGATGCCGCCGTACGGCACGTTCTTTCCGCGGCGTGCCGGAGGCCCGGGGACTCCCTGGACAGACGAAGTGGCAGCAACCGAAGGTCATCGAATCATCAGCAGGAATTCACAACGAACGCATCACGCGATGATGGCATCGATGGGTTTGCCAAGGTCGATCTCCAGACGTTTATGTCCCGGCACTTCCAGGCGTCGCGGATCGAGTCCCAGCTGATGCAGTACGGTGGCATGGATGTCGGTGACGTAGTGTCGGTCTTCCACCGCGTGAAATCCAAGCTCGTCCGTTGCTCCGTGGACGATGCCGCCCTTCAGTCCACCGCCTGCCATCCAGACGGAAAAACCGTACGGGTGATGATCTCGGCCATCAGTTTTTTCGGAACCTGGAGTTCGTCCGAATTCTGTCGCCCACACAACCAGAGTTTCGTCCAGCAGTCCTCGCTGTTTTAAGTCCTTTAACAGTGCGGCAATGGGCCTGTCGACTCGACCGCAGTTGCGGGTGTGGTTTTCTTTTAGTTTCGTATGAGCATCCCAGCCGCCTCCACCACCGCCGCCATCGTAGATCTGAACAAAACGGACACCCTGCTGCACCAGTCGTCGAGCCGCCAGCGCCTGACGACCCATACCTTCGGTTACCTTGTCGTCCAGGCCATACGCTGCCTGAGTCTCACGGGTTTCTCTGGACAGGTCGACAATTTCGGGCACCGACATCTGCATGCGAAACGCCAATTCGTACGCTTTGATCCGGGCGGTCAGTTGCTGATCATCAGGGTACTGAGTGGCAGTCAGATGGTTCAGGTCGCTCAGCAGGTCCAATTGGTCACGACGTTCCCTGATGCCTACCTTGTTGCCTGGCGTGCCAAATGAAAGAGGGTTCGCCGGATCCAGAGCCATTTGTACTCCCGTGTGTTGGGGCCCAAGATAACTGCCGTCATGAGCACCAACGCCACCGCAGCAATCCCCAGGTGGCGGCCCCATCACCACGAACTGGGGCAGGTTCTCGTTCAGGCTGCCGAGTCCGTAATGCACCCATGAACCAATCGATGGGAAAAAGCCGTCGAATATGTGTCGCCCTGTGTGAAACTGCAACTGTGCGGCGTGGTCGTTGTCAGTGGTCCACATGGAACGCACGACGGCGATGTCGTCTATGCAGCTGCCCAGGTGAGGCCACCAGTCACTGATTGCGATTCCGCTTTTACCGTGTCGTTGAAAGCCAACCTGAAGTGGATAAACCTGCGCCATCAGGTCTCGCGGCTTTCCGGCAAAATCCCGCACGTTTTTTCGGTAAAACGGTGAGTCCAGAACTTCCGATTTGTACGGAGTTTCTTCGATCGTTTTGCCCGCGTGTCTGTTCAGGGCAGGCTTGTGGTCAAAGGATTCCAGATGACTGGTGCCGCCATTCATGAAGAACCAGATCACACTTCTGGCTTTTGGTGCGAAATGTGGCTGGCCTGTCAGAGATGCTGCTGCTTCCGCGCCCATTCCATCGCGTTGCAGCATGGCGGCCAGAGCCAGGCCGGTGAAACCAAGGCCGGCGTCCGCCAGAAACTGACGACGAGGGCGGCGGCCAAAAGGCTCTTGCTTTGATGGTCCGGTCATAGCATCTCCAGGATTCAGAGAAAGCTGCGTTATCTTATCTAATGGTCACGAAGTCGTTATGCAAAAAAAGAACATGGACAAGGTTTTCTTTGGCCCGCATTCCTGAATCTGTGGATGGAGCGCGCGTCGCCGAACCGCCCGTTGCAAACTGTTGAGTCGAATCCTCCTGCAGCAAGCCTTCATGATTCGCCAGAAACGTGCGGCAGCGAGCTGCTTCTTCAACGGTTGGACTTCTTGACAGTACCGTTTCAAACGCTGCCGTCACGAAATCCACTTCGCCGGCAAGTTGTTCAGCAATCGCACGTGCGCTGTCGAGCGTCAATCCGCTGTTCATCATTGCCAGAGACTGATGCGGCACGACGCTTTCCCTGCGGCGGTAACACGAATTTGGATCGGCGACATCGAAGACTTCCAGCATGGCCATCTTTTCGTTTGGCGTGTTGCGAAAGTACAGACTGCGGCGCGGAGTCTTCTCACCATCGGCTTCTGAGATCTCCGGACCACCGAATGTCATGTCCAGCCGCGAGGCTATGAACAGACTGCTGTCCCGCACAACTTCAGCCTCCATCCGTCGTGAGTTCATTCGCCATAAGAAACGATTCTCCGGATCGCGATCCGGAGCATTACTGTTGACGTCTGCGGTTGTCGTCATCCGGTAAGTGGCGGATAAAACGATCTGCCGGTGGAGCGGCTTCATTTTCCAGCCATGGTCAATCAGCTGTGCGGCCAGCCAGTCCAGAAGTTGTGGGTGTGTGGGTTTTCGGCCATTCAGTCCGAAGTTTTCCGGCGTGGCGACCAACGGTTGCCCGAAGTGGCGGCCCCACAGGTGATTCGCCGCCACGCGCGCTGTCCGCGGATTGTCCGGCCTGGTGATCCACCTCGCCAATGCGCTGCGTCGGCCGGTACTTGTTTGCGGGAACTGTTCGCCAATCGGTGTATACGACTCAGTCGGGTTCTTTGCCGCGGCAAGAGCGGCCGTCAGTGTCGCCGCCGCAGCGGTACGTTTATTGTCTGACGCTCCCGCCTTCAGCACGTCAACTTCGGCCCGCAGCACGGCCACCGCAAATTCAGCCGCAGATGCTTCACGAGCACTTTTCTTTGCTGCAGCTGCATCATTTTCGAGGTGCGCTGCGACATCAGCAGCCAGCCGCCTGCGAATCGATTCGGCTTCTCCGTGGGCCAGTTTTAGCATGGCCTGAGCCAGAAGGGCCTCGCGATCGGCGTCACGTTTTCGTTGTTCCAGTGTTTCACTGGAATCAGTCTGTCTGGTGATCTTCAATTCCAGAAACTCCGCGGCCCCCTGATGGACCCACAGGGCGAACCGACCGTCCCGTCGTTCCACCGGCATGACATAGTCCAGCTTACGTTCTCCGTTTAGATCGATGATCAGCTTTGAGCCCTGAACCGATACGTCCAGCACGGCTTCTTCGCCGACCGTCAGTTCTGTGGAGACAATTCCTTCTTGCGGATAAACCTGTTTTCCGTCAACGCGATGAAACGCCTGCACGCTTTGACGACTGTCGCCCGTACTGGTGTAGACGTCCTGGGAACGGCCTTTGTCCTGATAGTCGAAGCTGAAGCCGATGGACCGGTACGTGCCGGAACGGAGCGGTCGGTAACGCAGATGAACGTGAAAATCGCGCGGGTGGTTCTCGGTGCTGACGATCGTGGCAAAACTGGTCACCGACGTCTGAGTCAGCTTGCCGTCGTCGTAGGTCCAGGTCCCGTTTATAGTATCCCACAATTTTGGTGCGGCAGCAGAAAATGTATCGTGCAGAAAGGCTGTCGGTTCCGGCGAAGATGTTTGTTCAATGTCGATGGCAGCCGCCAGTGTCGCACTGGCCACGTTTACCGCCGTCTGCTTTTCCCGAAGATGAGTTTCGGCGGCGGACACCAGGTTATTCGCCCTGGTGATGACAGTTTCGCGGACGCCGGGCCGCAGCAGGGGGAACCATGTTTCCGGCGGCAGGTTGATTTCGGAAATATGGACTTCGCCCCCCAGTGCCACCGGCACGCCGGGCGATAACAACTTTGATTCGTCCGGATAGCGATTGTCGCCGCGTTCGAAGCGATACGTCGGAACGGTGAGATGTTTGTCGTATGCCAGAGCGATCCCGTCGGACAGCACCTGGCCCTGTGCGGCATCTTTCTGAGTTTCGGTCAGGGCCGAAATTCGGTCGGTCCGTACGTCATGTGGCTCAAAGAACGCCCGAAAGCGGTAGTACTCTTCCTGGCTGATCGGATCGAATTTGTGGTCGTGGCAGCGACAGCATCGAAGCGTCAATCCCAGAAAAGCTTCGCCGGTCCGTTCGACCGTTTCGAACAACCAGACATTGCGGTCAAACTTGTACCAGTTGCGTCCCAGATATCCGGTCGCCGGCAACACGGCCGGATCTCCATCGGAGATCTCATCGGCTGCCAGCATCTCGCGAATGATCTGATCGTATCCTTTGTCATCGTTCAGGGAATTGACGATCCAGTCGCGCCACCGCCAGATGTGCCGTTGGCTGTAGCGGATTTCGTTGATACCTCGACTGCCATACCAGTCGCTGTATCGCCAGACATCCATCCAGTGCCGTCCCCATCGTTCGCCATACTGCGGACGAGACAGCAATTCGTCGACGACGTTTTCGTACGCTGCCGGAGAATCTGTCGCGAGGAATCCGTGCAGCTCCTGGCGAGTCGGCGGCAAACCGATCAGGTCCAGAAACACTCGCCGCAACCATGCCGCCTTTGACGTCTCAGTGACATGCGGTAACTGATTCGTTTCTCGCGCTGCGGCAATGAAGTAATCAATTTCGTTGCGGCACCAGTCATTTTCCGTGGCGTCAGGCAGTGTCGGACGATCGATCGCCTGGTAGGACCACCACAGCGTTGGATCCGTCTGCGGCTGTTCACCTGCAGGACCATGGGCGCCGTCCGCAATCCAGGCACGGAACAGGTCGATTTCCTGCTCGGTCAGTGGCGCCCCTTCATTCGCCGGAGGCATGCGGAAACCTGCGTCGCCGGTCAAGACGTCAATCAGCAGGCTGTCGTTCGGGCGGCCGGCAGTGACTGCCGCACCGGACTCACCGCCTGTGACCAATGACGCTGCGGTGTCCAGTCGCAACCCACCCTGCTGCTTCAACGCCGCATGACAGGCGTAGCACTTGTGTTCCAGCAGTGGCTTTACGTCGCTCAGGTAATCTGCTCCAGCTGCTGCCACCATTGACGCCGCAGGCATCAACAGAAAGGGCAGCAGGTGCAGAGCAGGTGATCTCATAACCACGCCAGTGAGAAAATGGAATAGAAACTACGCCTCGAGCACGGCTGCAGTGTGGCCCAGGGTTTCGTACGCTGACCGCAACAGCTCTTCCGTCTGCTCGAAGTTGATGCAGCCGTCCGTGATTGACACACCGTGCTCCAGAGCACTCAGGTCGGATCCGAGAGCCTGCTTGCCGGCGTTCAGGTTGCTTTCCAGCATCAGTCCGACGATCGTGTCGTTGCCGTCGGCCCGTTGCTGGATGACGTCGTTCCAGACCAGAGGTTGTCTTGTGTAGTCCTTGCTGGAATTGGCATGACTGCAGTCGACGAGTAATCTTGACGGCAGGTCCGCTTCTTTCAGCAGGCGGCTGGCTTCGATCAGGCTGGCGGCATCATAGTTCGGACCGGTGCGACCGCCCCGCAGGATCAGGTGTCCCATGTCGTTGCCGCGGGTGTTCACGATGCACGTCTTGCCGTCGTTGTCGATTCCCAGAAAACAGTGTTCCGTTCGGGCGGCGCTCATCGCATTTGTTGCAACTTCCAGGCTGCCTTCCGTGCTGTTCTTGAAGCCAACGGGCATCGAGAGCCCACTGGCCATCTGGCGGTGCGTTGGCGATTCTGTCGTGCGGGCGCCAATTGATGCGACGGTAATCAGGTCGGCGATATACTGCGGTGTAATTGGTTCCAGCATTTCCGTAGCCGCGGGGACTCCGGCCTTATTGACTTCCAGCAGGATTTCGCGGGCCATTCTGACGCCGGTCGCCAGATCGAATGTGCCGTTCAGGTGTGGGTCGTTGATCAGACCTTTCCAGCCGACCGTGGTGCGAGGTTTCTCAAAGTAGACTCGCATGACAACAACGATGCGGTCACTGACTTCAGCCGCCAGCGGTGCCAGCCGGTTGGCATATTCAATTGCGATGTCTCGGTCGTGAATCGAACACGGTCCGACGATCGCGATCAGCCGACGATCTTCACCCTTCAGGATTCGTTTCACGGCTTCCCGTGAGTTGTAAACGAATCTCGCAGTGTCGTCCGTCAGCGGATGTTCGGCCTTGAGCCTGGCCGGAGCGGTCAGCGGGATGTTTTCCAGGATATTGACGTCCTGAATCATGTGGTCCTGGTCAGTCATGGTATAGCCTGTCGAGCGGCCAGCCGCTCGTTTATGTGTTGGCGTTCTGAAGAGTGAGGGTGGTGGCGTGTTGTGTTCGATCTGAAGACTAAGTTTCGTGAGACCACCAGGTGTCAATGTGACGCGGATGTTTCCTGCTTTGCGTCTGGTGCATTGATGCAAGGCAATTGTCAGACAATCCAAAAGCGTATTGTGCCTATTTTTGTTACGAAACCACAGAATAATCCGTCTATCTGTACCACACAAACACAGTGTTCTCAGCGATCGGACGGAGTATTCCTCAATGACGAGCCGCGTTCAATCACTGAGGGCGAAAACAGGCGATTGCGTCACAATTCGCGATTTTCGGCAGATCGACGGACAACAATTCCGAGAACTAGTTCCGCGAGCATGACTTGCGGATACAATTCTGCCCACGAATCGACGAAGCCGACGATCACATTTTTTCTCAATTATGCGTGAGGCAGAGTCGTGAAACCAGGTGATGCTGTCCATGTCGGGAGGTTCGAATTCCGTGTGCTGCAGAGTCGAACGAAAGAGATTTCCGGAGCAATAGTTGATGTCATCAGAAACTTTGACAGACAATTCGGAAGTTTTTCAAATGCTGGACGGCTACCGCCGTCGGATTGCATGTCATGTCTTTCTGCGCGGAGTTGCGACACTTCTGATCGCCGTAGTTGCGTACCTGGTTGCCGCAGTGTTGCTGGATTATCTGATCGGACTGCCATCGACCATTCGGGCGATTCTGCTGGTTAGCTTTTTTCTGGTGTGCGGTTGGGTTGGCTGGAAGTTCATGATCGCTCCGATGATGACTTCCGTTTCGGAGACGGAAATAGGAGCTGCGATCGACCTGTCGTGTCCGGATCTGCACGAAGGTCTGGCAACATTAATCTCAATTGAACGGCCGGAAGCCAGCGTGGGCGAAGCCGGCTCGGCGGTCATGCGTGGCCATCTTCGAGAGCAGGTGGCCGCCCATCTGGGACAAGTCGAATTCCGCGAAGTCGTGAACACCGGCAAGACTGGAAAACGCTGTGGCGTGGCAGTTGGGCTGATTATCGCGGCGATGTTGCCGGTGCTGCTGTGGCCATCGGGGTCTCAATTGCTGATGCAGCGAATGATCACTCCGTTCGCCAATCTGGCGACCGCCAGCAATCTGCACTTTGACGTAGCTGACGGGAATCGAACGGTCGCACGTGGAACTAACGTCCGGATCGCAGCCGTTCCACGGTGGCGCACGGGATCCATTAGTGATCGGCCGGAACAGGTTGAACTGCAGCTGACCGCTGATACCGGCCACACCGAATCGCTGCCGATGTCCTTTGACGAAATCAGTGGTTCCTACATCGCCGAAATATCAAGAATTGCGGATACTGTGCAGTACCGTGTTGTGGGCGGTGGTGCCAGGACGGAATTGTTTACAGTCAACGTTGTCGATGCACCGCAGATCCAGCTGGCCGTGATGACCGTCACCCCGCCAGTCTACACCGGGCGCGCAGTGGAACGCTTTGACGGCATGATGGGCGAAATGAGTGTTTTCGAACGCAGCAGGATGGAGATTCTGCTGGAATTCAACAAGCCGGTATCGAGCGCCACGTTACTGTGGCTGATGCGTGATCAACGGCCGTTGAACGAAACGGAACTGATGGACCGCGAGTTCGACAACGTTACCGGCGAAGAGATTTTCGAAGAAGATCCGATGGTGGAACTTGTCCCTGCCGTGGAAGCACTGGCCACTCACGTGAATGGTGTACTGACCGCCGACGGAACAGCCGCTGTGTTTGAAGTGACGGCCGATGTCGGCGGCGACTTTGTTTTCGAAGTGGTCGATGAAGACGACCTGGTAAATTCGTCGGAACCGGATCGTCGCATTCAGGTTGTGTATGATCGACCGCCGGAATTGAAAGTTTCCGGGATTCGCGACGGTGACCGATTTCGTCCGGACGACATCATTCCTGTGAACGTTCTTGTAGTTGACGACGTCGGTATCGGTGATCTGGAGCTGCACTACCGCCGCAATGAAGACGTCACGAAAATCATTCCTGCGGCCGAATTTGACAGCGGTGTCCTGGAAGTTAATCACGGTTTCCGCCTGAAGCTGGCAGACCTTGAATCTGTATCCGGTGACGCAGTAACGTTGCGAGTTCGCGCGACTGATGAACGCCCCGACCCGAGGCCGCAGGAAGTATGGTCGCAGGAATTCACCATTCGTACGGACGACAATGCGAAAGCTGCCGGAGCGCGGGCACTGGAGCAGGAGACCAAAGAGCTGATCGACGCTCTGAAGGCAATGGAACAGCAGCTGGAAAAGGATGCAAAGAAGGCGACCGAGTTAGGGGAGCAGGCACGCGAAGCCTGGGACGATGCGGCTCGGGAACAGACGCAACGTCTGAGCGAAAAGGAACAGCAGCAGGGCCGTATTCTGGAACAGCTGGCCGAGGAAGTCGCCACTCATCCGATGATGCAGGAATCGGCGGTGAAACTACAGCAGTTAGGCGAACAGATCCGTGACGATGTGCCCGAAATGCTCGACGCGGCCGCCAGTCAGAATCGCAGTGAAGCACCTGAGCACTTACAGGAATCTGCCAATAAGCTCGAAGACATCCGTCGCGAGCTGCAGTCTGAGATCGCGAAGATCGAAGAAGCGGCGCGGCTGGAGCAGGATCTCGCGGAACTCAATCGGCTGGCGATCGATGCTGAGCAATTGGCCAAAGACGCCGAACAGCTCGACCAGGATCGCAACGACCCGAATCGTCGTCCGGAAGAAATGAGCGAGCAGCAGTGGCAACAGCAACTCGAACAGCGGCAGCAGCAACTTAACGCGGAACGCCAGCAATTGAGTGAAGAGTTGAGCCAGTTGCTGCAGGGACAACCGGAGCTGTTGGAATCTGCTCAGCGAGCTCAGCGTGAACAGCTGACAGAATTGGCCCGACAGGCGCGCGAACTGGCAGAACGACAGGAACGTGTGGCAACCGGAGTCGACGAAGAAGCTCAGCAGGTCGGCATGGAGACTCGGCAGATTGCAAGGGATCTGGAACAGGTTCGGAAGGAAGCGAATGCCCTCAATGAACAGCTGGAAACACTCAACTCGTCCGCCGCGCCAGCCGACGTGGACAAGCTGGCAGCAGCTGTCAAGGATTTGCAACGTGGCAATCTGGCTGCCCCTCAGCAAAACGCTGAAGAGGTCGCCGCAGGACTGGAGACGACGGGCCGCCAACTTGCGACTGCAGCAAAAGACGATGCGACGGTCAACGAGAACAACTCGGACGATAATAATCAGGAAGCTCAACCTGCAGTGCCGGAACAGACACAACAGTCCGCAGCGGCTGCTGAGCAGTCGGCGCAGCTGGCGGACCGACTGGAACGGATCAGCGAACAGCTTCAACAGTTGCGTGAAGAACGAAACGTGGCAGCGCCGGCAGACGGAAATCCGGACGGTGGAGAACCACCGCAGCAGCGTGCCGCGGTGACGGATCCGGATGAGCTGCCACAGGGTGAACAGCCGGACGGTCCGGTGCGAGATCTGCTGAAACGCCTTGGCGAACTGGCGGCAGCCGCAGAGCAGACATCGGACGGCTTGCAGGCCGATCCTGCAACCAGCGACACGGCTCGTCAATCGGCTGAGCAAACAGCAGAAGGGGTTCAACGGGGATACGAAGAGGCGTCTACCGGTCGGTTTTCCAGGTCTGCCCAACAACTTCGTCAGGCGTCTGACACGGCGAATCAGACTTCCGAACAGCTGACGAACGCCGGCCAGGAGGATCAGCGTCAGCAAGCGCAGGGGATGAGCGAGGAGCTGCGTCGCATGGCCAATATCGTGGATCGACTTCAATTGGACGACGCTTCACAGGCTGCCGCCCAGCAGCAGTCGCAGCAGGGGATCGCTCAACAGGCAGCCGAATTGCCGCAGCAACTGGGCGATCTTGCGGAACGCCTGAACCTGCCGGAGCTGGCAATGCAGCAGGAAGGGCAGCAGGCTCAGGAAGCTCAGCAGGCGGCCAACGCGGCTCAACAGGAAAGCCGGCAGGCGAGTTCGCAATTACAGCAGGGCGAACTTCAGAACGCTGTCCAGTCCGGACGCGAAACTGAGGCTCAGCTGAATCGACTGGCTCAGCTGGCTGAACAGGCCGGCCAGCAACCCAATGATCAGCCGTCACCGGTTCCGACAGAAGTTGGCGAAAGTGTGGCCGAGGCGCTGCAGGATCTGCAACAGGCGGCTCAGGCGATGCAGCAATCGTCGGAACAGGCCCAGTCGCAGCAACAGTCTGATCAATCTTCTGAACAGGGACAGCAGGGACAGCAGGGACAGCAGGGGCAGCAGGGACAACCAGCCCCAGGCGACCAGGCCGCTGCCGCCGAAGGACCACCATCGGGCCAGCAAACGCAAAGCGGGCAGCAGGGGCAGAATGGTCAGCCGTCGCCGGGCAGTCAGGGGCAGCCAGGCCAGCCATCTGGTGCCCAACAGCTTTCTGATGCAGCCCAACAGCTGGCTGAGGCCGCACAGCAGGCGCTTCCTGAACAGTTCAATCCTGGGCAGATGTCCGACGGGTCTCCGCCGTCGACGGCCGGTCGAGATGCGATGGGCAACGTTGCGATGTGGGATGGTCTTCTGCCCGATGCTGCCAATGGCATGGCCGGTTCACGCAATTGGGGTCAGCAAAATGAAGAGCTCGATACCGAAACATCTGATGGCGTTGCAGCCAGCCGCGACAGCGAATACCAGGCGCTGATTCGGATGTACTTCCGCGAAGTTGCCAAAGCAACCGCTGCTCAGGGTTCCGCCGACTGACAGCCGGGCGTAGCATTTTGCTGTCGACATCAGAGACCCGGTCTGTTCGGGAGACCGGGTCTTTCACGTATCTTCCCGCGGCAGAAAAGGAATCCTTCAGTGTCAACAACGGACACACAATTTCAACCCGCATCGATGGCTGATCGAGCTTCCGGGCAGGCCATTGGCTTTTTGATGCAGCAGGGGATCGAGAACGCCGACTGCCTTTCGCTGGCTGCCGGGTTTGTGGATCCGGATACGCTTCCGGTGGATCTTGTCCGCCAGACCACTGCAAAACTCCTTGGGGAATCTGTGGGGAAATCGGTCCTGCAGTATGGCACGACGCCGGGTTCCGACAGTTTGCGCGAAGTGTTTCGTGCCTATCTTGCTGAGCTTGAGAATGATTCACTGCAGGTAGAATCGCTGCCGCTGAACCGCATTGTCCTGACCACAGGATCACAGCAATTGCTGCTGCTGGTGTCGCAGACCCTGTTCAATCCCGGTGACATCTGCCTTGTCGCTGCTCCGACGTACTTCGTCTATCTGGGAGTCCTTGACGGCGTTGGCGCCAAGGCCATACCCGTCACGACAGACGAAAACGGGATGTGTCCGGAAGCGCTGGACGCTGAACTGCAGCGACTGAGTGACGAAGGTCAGCTGCACAGGGTCAAGCTGGTGTATGTGGTCAGCTACCACGACAACCCTGCCGGTATCTCGGTCAGTGCCGAGCGGCGACCTCGATTGGTGGACGTCGTTCGAAAATGGTCTGACGGCCAGCACATTTTTCTGCTGGAAGACGCGGCCTATCGTGAACTGCATTACGACGGTCCGGTGCAGCCGAGTATTTTCTCCTATGACCTGCCGGATGATGATGGTCGACAACACGTAATTCTGTCGCAGACGTTTTCAAAGAGCTTTTCACCTGGATTGCGAGTCGGGGTGGGTGTGTTGCCGCAGGAATTGGTGAAGCCCGTGTTGGACCTCAAGTCCAACGAAGATTTTGGTTCCGGACATCTCAGCCAGAACGTTGTAGCCACGGTGCTGCAGTCAGGCGCGTATCGTCGACACGTGTCTTTGTTGCAGCAAAGTTACAAAGGAAAGCGTGACGCCATGCTGGCAGCTGCGGATGAATTCTTTTCTGACATTCCGGATGTCACGTGGCTGCACCCGAACGGCGGATTGTATGTGTGGATGACGCTTCCGGAAACCGTGCCGACCGGCTTCGACAGTGAGCTGTTCAAACGCGCGACTCACACGGACAAGGTCATGTACGTGCCGGGAGAATTGTGTTATCCGTCTGACTGGGACCAGCGGCCCCGCAATCAGATGCGGCTGAGTTACGGCGTTCTTGATACTGAAGGCATCCGCGAGGGCATGAGGCGTCTGGCCTCAGCAGTGCGGGCGGTGGTGTAGCGCATTGTGCCGGAAATACCGGAATATCAGCAGCCCATTCGCCGGCCACCTCCGGATCTGCCAGAGTCCGGTCAGACGCCGCTACCGTATGCCGAGCTGCATTGCCGGACCAACTTTTCCTTTCTGGAAGGTGCGTCTCACGCGGATGAGTTGGTCGCCACCGCCCGGAGTCTGGGTTACCGGGCGCTGGCGGTTACTGATCGCAACAGCCTTGCGGGCGTTGTTCGAGCACACGTAGCCGCAAGGAAAGCCGGGCTGAAGCTGCTGATCGGTGCAGAGATCGTTCCGTCTGATGGGCCGGCCGTCGTGCTGCTGGCCACGGACCGAGCTGCTTATGGTCGACTTTCGCAGTTGATTACCGTCGGCCGCCGTCGTGCACCGAAGGGGGAATGTCGCCTTAAGTTTGCGGACATTGTTGCGCACAACGAAGGATTGCTGTGCTGCGTTCCCATGTCGACGGAAAGTCAGCAGCGTTACACTCGTACCTTTCAGGAAAACGTGAGAAGTGAAATTCTCGAAGAGCAACTGGCCCGCTGCCGAAGTGTCTTTGGTGATCGCTGTTATGCCCTTGCAGAGCTGTATCTTGGTCCGAATGACCGAGCGAAATTACATCGCTGGCTGGAAATCTGTGATCGGTTGAACGTGCCGTTGGCTGGGGCGAACGACGTGCACTACCACGTGACTCAGCGACGACCGCTGCACGACGTCGTGACTGCCATCCGCTGCAACGCAACTCTGCAGTCTCTGGGATACGAACTGCATCCGAACGGCGAACGTTATTTAAAGTCGACGCAGGATCTGCTGCATCTGTTCGAATACCGAGCCGAGCTGCTGCAGCGTACTGTCGAAATCGCGGACCGCTGTACGTTTTCGCTGGATGAGCTGCGTTACGAGTACCCGGAAGAACTGGTGCCCGCCGGAACCACATCGTCTGAGCATCTTGCCGACCTGACGCGGCGAGGTGCACAGAAACGATACCCCGCTGGTGTTCCGGAAAAAGTCAGTAACCTGATCAGACACGAATTATCGCTGATCAGCGAGATGAAGTACGAGGCCTACTTTTTGACCGTCTACGATCTTGTACGCTTTGCCAGGTCTCGTGGCATTTTGTGTCAGGGGCGGGGCAGTGCGGCGAACTCGGTCGTCTGTTTTTGCCTGGGGGTGACGTCTGTTGACCCGGATCGGATCGACGTTCTGTTCGAACGTTTTATCAGCAAAGAACGCGATGAGGCACCGGACATTGACGTCGACTTCGAACACGAGCGCCGCGAAGAAGTACTGCAGTACCTGTATGAACGTTACGGTCGCGAACGAGCCGGGATGACGGGCGTTGTGATTACCTATCGGCCACGTTCCGCCGTTCGCGACGTGGCAAAGACGCTGGCGTTGTCGAATGATCGTATCGACAAACTGGCGTCTCAGCTGGAACACGTCGATCAGTCAGAGCAAATGCCGGAACGTGTTCGCGAAGGCGGCATTGATCCGGAATCGCTGCTTGGCCGGCGGCTGATTAAGCTGGTCGACACGCTGCTGGGTTTTCCTCGGCACCTGTCGCAGCACGTGGGCGGTATGGTGATGTCGCAGGGGCTGCTGAGCGAGTTGGTTCCCATTGAAAATGCAGCAATGCCCGGCCGAACGGTGATTCAGTGGGACAAGAACGACCTTGACGCTTTGGGGCTGCTGAAAGTCGACTGCCTGTCGCTGGGCATGCTGAGCTGTATCCGGCGCTGCTTTGAAATGGTCAAACAGCATCACGGTCGGGATTTGACGCTGGCCAATGTGCCGTCTGAAGATGGCGCTGTCTATGACATGATCAGCGCTGCGGATACGGTCGGCGTGTTCCAGATCGAAAGTCGTGCTCAGATGAGCATGCTGCCACGGCTGAGGCCGCACTGCTTCTACGACCTGGTCATCGAAGTGGCCATCGTGCGACCGGGGCCGATTCAGGGTGACATGGTTCACCCGTATCTGCGGCGACGCAACGGCGAGGAACCTGTCGAGTACCCCAACAAAGTCCTTCGTTCCGTACTGCATAAGACGCTCGGCGTGCCTATCTTTCAGGAGCAGGCGATGCGACTGGCCATCGTCGCGGCCGGGTTTACCCCGGGCGAAGCCGACCAGCTGCGGCGAGCGATGGGGGCGTGGCGGAAGACCGGCGTGATCGAACAGTTTCAACGCAAGTTGATTGAGGGCATGTTATCCAACGGCTACGCAGGAGAATTCGCTGAACGAGTCTTTAAACAGATCAGTGGTTTCGGAGAATATGGATTTCCGGAATCACACGCCGCCAGCTTTGCGTTGTTGGTTTATGTTTCGGCGTGGCTGAAGCGATATCACCCGGCTGTCTTTGCAGCATCCCTGATTAATAGTCAACCGATGGGTTTCTATGCACCGGCTCAGTTGGTGCGTGATGCTCGTGAGCACGGTGTGCAGATTAGTTGCGTGGACGTCAATTTCAGCTGCTGGGACTGCACGCTTGAGCCATTGGGCGATGCGGTCACTGCGGATGCTGGGTCAGGTAATCACGTGCCGCTCGACCACAACGACGAGAACCACAGCCTGCGACTTGGTTTTCGTCTGCTGCGAGGTTTTTCTCAGGAGCACGCCGTCGTTATTGAAAACACACGCCGCAGCGGCGGGGCGTTTGCATCCTTCGATGACTTTGCCAAACGCACGGGGCTTGCACGTACGGCACTGCAGCAACTGGCACGAGCGGACGCATTTGCCGCGTTGGATATCAATCGACGCGATGCTTTATGGAAGTCGTTGCCGGCGCAACAGGCGATGCCGTTGTTCAAGGATCTGGATGGTCCTGTGGCTGACGAGGCGGATCCTAATCTGCCAACGATGTCTGACCAGGACAGCGTCGTTCAGGACTACGCGACCGCCGGGTTATCACTGAAACAACATCCCGTGTCGTTTCTGCGTGAACAGCTGACTGCGCTGCGTGCGATCTCGGCCACCGAACTTGCGGAGCATGCACCGGATCGTCGCGTGAAAGTGGCGGGACTGGTGCTGATGCGGCAGCGACCTCAGACGGCAGCAGGTATCACATTCATGACTCTGGAGGACGAAACCGGCGTTGCCAATCTGGTCATCTATCCCAATGTGTGGCAGCGTTTTCGTCAGACCGCCCGTTTCGCGACCGTGCTGATGGCGTCCGGACGGCTGCAGCGCGAGGGCGACGTTATTCATGTCGTCTGTGATCGACTGGACGATGTGTCAGAAATGCTGGAACGGCTGCAGTCGCGATCGCGGGATTTTCGCTGAATCCCGGAAAATAGAAAAAACTGCCGGAGGAGTGATCTCAAAAATCGTTTGAAGCCCTCAGCCAGGAGGCTGTCCGGATCTCTGAAAAGTGAGCTGTACGGCCCTGGCCGCGGGTGAAAACACTACGAATCACCGGCGGCTAGCGCCGTGCCGCTCACAAGAACAGACATATCCGAACCGCTTCAGTCGTCCACCGCCTTATCGCCTGAGGCATTCGAATCAGCCTGTTCATGGGAGTTCAGTGTCATGTCGCGTCGCTTTCACGCCGGTTTCCTGTTTGCCATCGTCACCTCCGTCGTATTACTGCAGTGTGCTCACAGTGCTGAGCCGGGCCGCCGATCGAAGTCGGCCACTCGAACGATCACGCAGCCGAAGTTTGATCCGGCCGCCAGAAAAGTCGAATTGTTTGCCGGAATGGAAGTGGGTGCGTTTGCCACCAGGGTTATCGCGCTGGGGCCTCAACGCGGCAGTGTCCTGATCACCAATACCACGGATGAACCACTGACGGTGCAACTTCCTGATGCATTCGTGGCTGTCCACGTTCTGAAACAATTCCCGCAGGGGGGCAATGCGCCGGGCGGCGGCAATAACCTGTTCGGAGGACAGCAGCAGCAACAAGGAGGCCAGCAATCGGTGGGTGGCGGATTCCAGCAGCAGAACGGTGCGGGTAACGGACAGAATCTTTTTGGCAATGGCAATGGCAATGGCAACGGCAACGGAAATGGCAACGGAAATGGCAATCCCGGCGGCGGTGGCCCAGGGTTCTTTTCCATTCCTCCGGAGGCAACAGTCGGAGTGCAGTACGTTTCTGCCTGCCTGAATCACGGCAAACCGGATCCTACGCCCCGAGCCAGTTTCAAGTTGATGAGGGTTAATGACTACACGAAGGATCTGGTGCTGCAGGAACTGATCACTCTGGTCGGTACCGGCACGCTCGACCCCAGGGTGGCTCAGGCGGCCGTGTGGAATCGTACCGACGACATGAGCTGGAAAGAACTCGCCGGGAAGTTTTCGTATGCCGTCGTTGGCAAGGTGCCCTACTTCAAAGCTGGTGAACTGAAAATGGCGAAAGAACTGTCATCACGAGCAGTCGTTCGTGCCACCGATCGAGCACGAACGCCTTCAGCTGAAAAAACGGTTGTTGCGATCGAAAGTCGGTAGTCGCAACGAACCTGAAGTCGCCGCCGTGTTATGAACAGAAGGCAGCAAAGGTCGCAAAGAAAGAAGTGTTCCGAATTTATTGTTTCTTTGCTTCCTTCGCGTCCTTCTGTTTAAACAGTTAAGTGATCACGGAGAGGCACAGGGGTTGGGTGGGTGATTCTCAGTGTTCTTCCGTGTCTCCGTGGTTAGTCTTTCTGTCCTCTGAGTTTGGCTTCAGCAACGGCTGGCTATGTGATCCTGGGATTAACTGCGGGTTGAAATTCGCAGCGAAGATTTTGCGTCGTCCCTGGCATTGTCGACATGATTGAGCGAGTCACGGGAGCGTTCGGCGTTTTCTGGTGACGGAACAGTTGTGCCTTTGGTTTTTGGGGAAGCGACAGCTTCTGTCTGGTGGAACTGGTGGGAGACATGGAACTGGCGGCAGCGGTGGCCAGAGCGAATCGCGTTCGGACCCGGGTTTTGCGGATCCGAGCTGAAAGCGACCTGGTCTCACCAGACTTCGCAGCCGCGCTTACCGCGGTGACTTGACCCTTTCCGGTGCCACCGTCGGGATGGAATGCTCCCGTTTGTGGGAAAGGTTGCCGGCGATTACTCGTCTCTTTGACTGAGAATGTCATGGCGGTAGACTCTCGCCGCCCCGCGAAATCCTGAGCTTTTAGCAAGTTGGGAAAGCGGTCGCGAGGAATCACGGAGTTGCTCACATGGTTGAAGACTCTGCCTCCCGACGTCGCCGACGCACCGCCGCTATTGCTCAGGCCTATCGCGATTCTCACGAGATCATGTCGGCAGCCATGTCGATTGCGATCTTTGCAGGAGGTGGGTACTGGTTGGATACGAGGTACGGTTGCAAACCGGCTTTGACAATCTGTGGTGCCTGTCTTGGTTCTGTCATGGCAGTGCTGTCAATTCGCAGGTTGTTAACGCGACTGGATCAGCAGTTCAGGCGTGGCCGGGGTCAGCATACCGACAACAGGGAAACTCATCAGGAGTGACCGGACAACAGAAAGGAAGTGCTCTTTCGTCCGCCATTCTGCTCACAGCGGTTATCGCCGCGGCCTGGGCAGTGTGTTTTTGGCCGGCAAGGGTTCTTCGAAGTGACGGTGTTCTGTGGATGTCGATCGCTGCGATCTGTTGTCTTATTCCCGGTTGGATTGTTGTGTTTCTGTCAGGCCTCGCTATCTTCTCGAACGAGCTGACAGTGATGCTGGCTCAGACGATGGTGCGGTTGATGTCAGTGTCAGTCGTTGCGATCGTGGTTAAGAAGACTCGGCCTGAACTGGGTTTCGCCGGGTTTTACGGCTGGCTGGTTGGGTTTTATCTGTTGGCTCTTCTTACAGAAGTATGGCTGATGTTTCGTCATCGAAGCGACAGCCAGTCGGCAGTGTCCACGTCGGATACTGAGGCAGGTCGCGGTCTGAATTAGACCGTCATCAGGAAGTGGATCGCGTTTCAATGAGCGCTGAACACGATGTAGATCATTTTCATCACGTGCGTGATGCACCGGGTTTCGACATTCCAGGAGGAATGGCGGATGCTCATGGTCACGGTACGTTGGATATATTCCTGCCCAGGATCTTTGACTGGGAGCTGAAGATCAATGACTATGTGTTAACTGACTGGCAGTTGACCAAGTTCATGGCGCTGCAGGTGGTTGCTGCTGTTTTTGTGTTTGTGGTGTTTCGCGGATTGGCTAAACGGATTCAGAATGGCAAGCCTGCTAAGGGGAGATTCTGGAATTTCTGGGAAGCCATTGCTCTGTTTATTCGCGACGAGGTTGTTCGGCCCACAATTGGCGATCACCACCATGACGACGATGGCCACGGCCATCAGCAGGGTGGCCATCCGGCCGATCAGTATCTGCCGTTCATCTGGAGTTGCTTTTTCTACATATTGGTCTGCAATCTGCTGGGTGCCGTGCCGTGGATGGGTTCAGCAACCGGCAATATCAACGTAACCGGAGTGTTGGCCATCAGTGCCTTTGTGGCGACGGTGGTGTTTGGTTTTCGAGCCATGGGGCCGGGCGGTTTCTTTGGAAATATGGAACCCGACACCGGAGTGCCTGGAGCATTCGGGCTGCTGCTGTCCAAGGGGATTTTTGGAATCGAAGTGTTTGGTTTCTTTATCAAGCACGGTGTGTTGGCGGTTCGGCTTTTTGCCAACATTATGGGTGGTCACACCGTTGTCGCTGTGATTCTCGGATTTATTGCTCAGGCTGCTCACAGCAGCCTGCCGCTGTGGGGCCTGGTAACTTTCGGAAGTATTGTGGGGCAGATCTTTATTGGGCTGCTGGAGCTTTTTGTTTCATTTCTGCAGGCTTATGTGTTTGCGTTTCTGGCAACCATCTTCATTGCTGGTGCCGTCCACGAACACTAATAATCTGCAGAAGCTGCAAGTGTGTCAGTTTCTGAGGCTGTTTGGTCTCAGTGGTGTTGAATAAGAGTTTGGTCGTTCACCGCGTTCGGCCAGTGTTTCAGACAAACCGTTTCCTGGCGAAGCATTGTTCGAAGAGGAGTTTCTCGTGAGTCAGTTTGTAAAAATGATCTGTCTTGTAGCCGCAGCGTTCGTTGCGACTGCCGTGCCTGCAATGGCACAGGATGGTGGCACTTCAATCAGCTTTTCCGGCGCTTTTGGTGCCGGGGTGGTTCTGCTTGGTGCTGGCCTGGGTATTGGCAAAATCGGAGCAGCTGCCGTGGAGAGCATGGCTCGGCAGCCTGAAGTTGCCGGTGACATTCGTGGTGCGATGATCGTTGCAGCCGCTCTGGTGGAAGGTGCGACGTTCTTTGCATTGATCGTTTGTATGATTTCCTAGTCTGAGTACTCGTTATTCAGGCTTCGGTTCGTTTGCTTTCCTTGTTTCTTGTGGTTCGTGTGATGCTACGACAAGTTGCTTATCGACTTATTCCGGCATGCTGTTTTGCTGTGTGCTGTGTGTGTGCTGTTTCTGCAGCGTCCGCACAGGAGGCTGAAAAGGCAGAAAGTACGGAAGCGGATCATGGTCACGAAACCGAGGTGGCTGACGACGGTCACGGTGGCGAAGACGAGGAGGCCGGCGTGCCCATCGGCTTCCAAGCCGACCTGGCTCTCTGGTCTTTGATCGTGTTTGTCCTGTTTCTGTTTGTGCTGAAAGCCGTCGCGTGGGGCCCCATGATTGAGGGTCTCGACAAACGTGAGGCGGGCATTCGCGCATCCATTGCGGAAGCGGAAGAAAGTCAGCGTAAGTCGCAGGCACTGCTTGCGGAATACGAAGACAAACTTCGAGGAGCAGAACAGACCGTTGCCGATATGGTGGCGGAAGCCAAACGCGATGCCGAGCGGACCAGTCAGGACATCGTTGACAAAGCTCAGTCAGAAGTTGAGTCCATGCGTGATCGTGCGAAGGAAGATATTGGTCGAGCCAAAGATGCGGCTCTGGCTGAGGTCTTCAGCACGGTCAACGGCCAGGTTGCACTGGCGACGGAACACGTTCTGGGGCGGGCTTTGAATGATGGAGATCAGGAACGGCTGATTCAGGAAGCTCTGGCGGAAATATCCGGCTGAGTCTACGTGAGTCAGGGCTGAATGCTTCTGTCGGAGTGAGGTATTCGGAACGCAGCTGAAAACAGGCCTCCATCATTGATGGCGGCAGACTGTGTATCTTTTGAGGTAATTATGTCCGAGCAGTTGAAAACTCGACCCGACCACGTGCTGGAAGATTCCGGTGCGCAGGCCGTTGCGAGTCTTTACGCTCGTTCGTATCTCAGTGCGGCAAAGGAAAACGGCGTCAGCGATGCTGACGAAGAACTGACTTCCTTTGTGGACGACGTGTTGGCTCAGAATGCTGACTTTCGCAGTATTCTGGTTTCTGATTCCGTCAGCCGGGACGACAAGCTTGGTCTGATTGAGCGAAGTCTGGCACCTCACTGTTCAGAGTTCTTTGCGAATTTCCTGAAGGTGCTGGTGCGGCATGGTCGTATTGGCCTTGTGGAACAGATTCGTGAAGTCGTGACTGAAGTTCAGGAGGAACTGGCGGGGCAAAGGCGAGTGCAGATTCGTTCTGCGAAGCCATTGTCAGATGGTTCCCGCAATCAGATTACGGAACAGCTGAAAAGCAAACTTGGATTCGATCCGATTCTTCAGGAATCGATCGACGAATCTTTGATCGGCGGCCTGGTGATTCAGGTCGGTGACACTGTTTACGACTCATCTCTGCGAACCCGTATCAAAACTTTGGCGGGTCGTTTGACGGAGAGAACATTAAATGAAATTCAAAGCGGACGAGATCGCTTCAGTCATCCAGACGGAGATTGAAGACTTTCGTGGTCAGATTCAGACCGCAGAAGTTGGTCGCGTTATTGAAGTAGGGGACGGCATCGCACGATGTACCGGTCTGTCTACGGCAATGGCGGGCGAGATGCTGGAATTCCCTGGCGGAATTCGTGGCCTGACTTTCAATCTGGAAGAAAACAGCGTCGGCGTGGTGATTCTGGGGGACTACCTCAAAATTACCGAAGGCGACGAAGTGAAATCCACCGGTGCGCTACTGTCAGTGCCCGTGGGTGACGCCATGCTGGGACGAGTTGTCGATCCATTGGGTAATCCCATGGACGGCAAGGGCCCGATCATGACAACCGAAACACGTCCGGTTGAGCATGAAGCGGTTGGCGTGGCTGGTCGTCAGCCCGTCAAAGTTCCGCTGCAGACCGGAATCAAAGCTGTTGACTCAATGACGCCGATTGGTCGTGGTCAGCGTGAGTTAATCATTGGCGACCGCAAGACGGGCAAGACTGCTGTCGCGATTGATACGATTCTGAACCAGAAGGGCACCGGCGTTAAATGCGTTTACGTAGCCTGTGGTCAGCGAGCTGCGTCCGTCGCGGGCGTGGTGGAAGTGCTTCGCGAACACGGTGCTCTGGATTACACGATCGTTGTCGCATCCAGCTCAGCTGATCCGGCTCCGATGCAGTACATCGCTCCGTATTCCGGTGCGGCGATGGCTGAACACTTCATGTACAACGGCGAAGACACGCTGGTTGTGTATGACGACCTTTCCAAGCAGGCGATCGCCTACCGTCAGTTGTCACTGCTGATGCGTCGTCCACCTGGACGTGAAGCGTTTCCTGGAGACGTTTTCTACTGTCACAGTCGATTGCTGGAACGAGCAGTCAAGCTGAGCGATGAACTTGGTGGTGGTTCGATGACGGCACTGCCGATCATCGAAACGCTGGAAGGTGAAGTTTCGGCCTATATTCCAACGAACGTAATTTCGATTACGGATGGTCAAATCTACCTGGAACCAGACCTGTTCTGGAAGGGAATTCGTCCTGCTATCAATGTGGGTATCAGCGTCTCCCGTGTGGGCGGCAACGCTCAGACAAAGGCGATGAAGAAGATTGCCGGTTCTTTGCGGCTGGACCTTGCGGCCTTTCGGGAGCTGGAAGCTTTTGCTCAGCTGGGTACCGAGCTTGATGCGGCCACACAGCTGCAGCTCGACCGCGGTTATTGCATGGTAGAACTGCTCAAACAGGGCCAATACGTTCCACTGAATGTCGCCGACCAGGTCATCGTGATCTATGCCGGTGCAAAGGGCTACTTCGACAAAGTTCCAGTAGCCGAAGTTCAGGCCACGGAGAAGGAACTGCTGAACTTCATTCGCACGGAACACGCCGACATGCGTGACAAACTGATTGAAGTAGCGGAATTGACGGAAGAAGTCGAAGGCGAACTCAAGAGCGTTCTGGAGGCCTTCAACGCTCGGCAGGCGAGTGTATAGGCTTGCAGCGTGATGTGGTTTGTTTGACCGCGTGCCCAACGGGTCGCGGTCGCCAGACCGGGTATTTTCGCGGCCCGTTGGGCAGGCGGTTAATCGAACAGAAGAGTCAGTCTGACGTAACTCATGGCTAACGCACGCTCACTTGTAAAACGACTTAAGTCGGTCCGCAACATCCGCAAAATTACGCGGACGATGGAGTTGATTGCGACCGGTCGTTTCAAGAAGGCGATGGATCGGGCCAGTGAGGCTGCCGCATATACCAGGAAGCTTTCAGAAATCGTTGGCGACCTTGGCAAGGCGGACCTGAAGTTCTCGCATCCATTGCTGGAAGAGCGGGCCGAAACAAAGAAGTCCGTGCTGCTGGTGCTGACCTCCAACCGAGGTCTCTGTGGTGGCTATAACGGGTCAGTTCTTCGAAACACGCTGCGGCACATCAAGCAGCTTAAGGAAGACAGCATCGAGTACACGCTGGAGATTTCGGGGAAACGAGGTATTAAGTTCCTGAATTTTCAACAGATCGAGCTCGACCGCACATACACCCATTTTGAAGATCGACCAACGTTTGCGGAAGTGGACGAATTGGGACTTCGATACGTCGATGACTACATCGCCGGACGCATCGACCGACTTGATGTGTCCTACACGCGATTCGATTCCATTTCTCGACAGGAGGCAGTTGTCGAGTCCATTCTGCCTCTGTCCAGCCTTGCCGGAGATAGCGATACCAACGGTGAAGGTGGCAATGCCGCAAATGTCGACTACGAATTCCAGCCGTCTCCACAGGAGATTCTGGAGGAACTGGTTCCCGCCGCGTTTCGTGCCAAACTTTTTAAGTGTTTTCTTGACGCAGCCGTCAGCGAGCAGATTGCTCGAATGGTTGCGATGAAGGGTGCGACTGAAAACGCAGACGAAATGGCGGCCACCTTGAAGCAACAGTACAACCGAGCACGCCAGGCGTCGATCACTTCCGAACTGGCCGAAATCATCGGTGGGGCAGCGGCACTCGAATAACAGACAGAAGACTATGCCGGAACCAGCCTCGCGCGGTTGCGGTACCAACGATATCGCGGAATCAGCGCTCCGCTTGTTCCGGCCTACATGAGTGACAACGTATCAACCCGAAGCGCAAGCAAGGGAAAGCAAAATGAGCGAAGCAAATACAGGTGCGGTGAGTCAAATCATCGGTTCAACATTCGATGCAGAGTTTCCGGAAGACCAGCTTCCTGAGATTTACAACGCATTGAAGATCGCTGACAACGTCAAAGGCGTCGAGATCGATGTGACGGGCGAAGTACAGCAACATCTTGGCGGTGGTAAAGTTCGTTGCGTGGCTCTGGGCAGCACGGACGGAATGGTTCGCGGCATGACCGTCACGGATACGGGCAGCCCGCTGTCGGTACCAGTTGGAAAAGGAACGCTTGGCCGAGTCTTCAACGTCACCGGCGACGCCATCGATGGTCGCGGCGATGTTGAGCATGAGGACAGATGGTCAATTCACCGGCATCCACCAAAGCTGGAAGACCTTTCCTCGAAGACAGAACTCTTCGAAACCGGTATCAAGGTTGTCGACCTGCTGACGCCGTTCGTCCGCGGTGGTAAGGCGGGACTGTTCGGTGGTGCGGGCCTGGGCAAAACGGTGATTCTGACCGAGCTGATCGCCCGTATCGCAAGTGCTCACGGCGGTTACTCAGTCTTTGCCGGAGTGGGTGAACGAACCCGCGAAGGAAATGACCTGTGGCTGGAAATGCAGGAGGCAAAAATCGGTGACACAGGACGGTCGGTCATCGAACAGACGTGCATGGTCTTCGGTCAGATGAACGAACCACCAGGTGCTCGTCTGCGAGTTGCTCTGTCGGCTCTGACAATGGCCGAGTGGTTCCGCGACACGACTGGTTCTGACACGCTGTTGTTCGTGGATAACATTTTCCGCTTCTCACAGGCGGGGTCAGAAGTATCGGCTCTGCTGGGGCGAATGCCTTCGGCCGTAGGCTATCAGCCGACGCTCGGCACAGAGCTTGGTGAACTTCAGGAACGCATTACGTCAACCAACAAAGGGGCGATCACGTCTGTACAGGCCGTCTACGTTCCTGCCGACGACCCCACCGACCCGGCTCCCGCGACAGCGTTCTCTCATCTTGACGCGTTCATTTACCTGGAACGAAAGATTTCGGAAAAGGGTATTTATCCGGCCATCGATCCACTGGGATCGTCCAGCCGAATCCTGGACCCACAGTACGTCGGTGAGCGGCACTACAAGATTGCTCGTCGAGTTCAGCAGAATCTACAGCGTTATCGTGAGTTGCAGGACATCATCGCAATTCTGGGTGTGGACGAGTTGAGTGAAGATGACAAACTGGTTGTGCATCGAGCTCGCCGAATTGAACGTTTTCTGTCACAGCCGTTTCTCGTGGCGGAAGTGTTCACCGGAAAACCTGGTAAAATTACCTCGCTGGACGACACCATTCGCAGTTTCGAAGAACTGTGTGATGGCAAGTGGGATCATCTGCCGGAATCCGCCTTCATGTACGTCGGCGTGATTGAAGAGGCAGAAGAGCAGTACAAGCAGATGCAGGCAGAAGCCAAGTAATCACAGGACACCATCGTGGCTGACCTTCGTTTAGTTTTAGTAACACCCGAAAAGACTCTGTTCGATCGCCCGGTGGCATCGATCCGCGTGCCCATGTTTGACGGCAGCGCCGGGATCTATCCCGCTCGCGCGCCGCTGGTCGGACGCCTGGGTGTCGGCGAGCTGAAGTTGAACGGTACGGACGGCAACAGCGAGTCCTACTTCGTTGACGGTGGCTTCATTCAGGTGAAGGGTGAGCAGGTTTCGGTGTTGACCAACGGAGCGATGCCGATCTCAGAAATCAGCCGTGCGTCGGCTGCAGCGGAACTGGAACAGGCCCGTGCCGAGAAGGCCACGTCGGAAGAGGAACTGAATTCGCTGGCCAGAAAACTGGAGCGTGCTCGCAAGCTGGTCAGCATGGCGACCGTCGATTAGACTTCTGATATGAGTCCTGTCGAAGCACACAATAATCAGTGCTTTGTGATTGTGCGGCTCAGGCACTGGCGGAGCCGGTGGCACACATCAACACAGGGCTGACGTTGAATCAGTACCGAGCGTTAGCTCGCACCGACCACCGAAGGTGGAACCCATGGCCAAGAAATTTGACGCTCGAATTGACGATCTGGTGATGGAAACCCGCACTGATTGGGATCCATCCGTTGGCGATCTGTCAGTAGAAGACCGGCGTTGGGTCTCCACCGCGATCCACAGCAAGCCGCAAAACGCGGTCAATATTGCATACGAACGCAGCCATACCGGTTTCACTCGCACGATCACCGTTACACTCGAAGACATTCAGAGGTTGTACCTCGCACGTGAGGAAGCCTGAGTAACCAGGACGGCCTTGCGGCGAAAGTAATCAGGATCACCGTCCGCCTGGCGCGGCCACTTGAGTGTCACGCCGACCCCTCCTGGACGCGAATAACCTTGCCTCAACGGGCAACGTTGCAAGGGGCTTTTCATGGATCGACGAACGTTTCTGCAGGCGACTGCAGTGGGCACAGCCGCAGCTGCTGCAGATACCGGTTCTGCATCACCGGAAGGCGACGCGACCGAGACACTGACGGCGAACCTGAATCCTAAGGTTCAGCATGCTCGCGAAGTGGCATTGGGGATCCTGAAGCCGTCGGCCAGAGAGCTCGAACATGGTCTTCGTCTTCATGCGGAATCTGTCGTTTTCGACGCGTACGGATTTTCTCCCCGCGCTGCTGTGGATGGTGATGCCCTGGCAGCGGCTGTGGCAGCCGGCGCATCGCCAATCGAGCTGAACGACATGCGCGAAGACATGTCGATGACTCGTTGTGTCAGTGATCCCGAAGAGCAGAGCGAATATCTTGATGCGTGGCGCGTCTCAGGTGTGACGTGTATTTTTCAAAATGCTGGTGAAGAAGGGCAGGATCCGCAGCGACTGATCAAACGGCTGAGCCACTTCACGTATGCAACCGATATGCTGAAACAGTTCGTCGTCAAGGCGGCTGTCCCCGACGACATTTCTGAGGCAAAGAAACAGGGCAAACACTGTCTGTACATGACGGGCAACGGTGTGCCGCTCACGCAGCAGTGGGTTTCTCAGGAGGATGAACTTCGGTACGTGAGTGTCTTCTTCCACCTGGGAATTCGGATGATGCATCTGACATACCAGCGCCGCAACATGATTGGCGATGGTTGTGGGGAGGAATCAAATGCCGGACTCAGCGACTTTGGCCGTTCGGCAATTGCGGAAATGAATCGCATTGGTGTCATTCCGGATTGTGCACATTCCGGATGGCAAACCAGTCTTGAGGCAGCACAGGTGTCCAGCAAACCGGTCGTGGCCAGCCATTCCGTCTGTGGAGGTATCTACCCTCACATTCGCAGCAAACCGGATGAGGTTATCAAGGCGATTTCTGACAGCGGTGGCTACATTGGCATTTGCTGTATTCCCCGCTATCTGCGTGGCACAGGAGACATTGCTGCACTGCTGGACCATATCGATTACGTGGTGAAAAAATTCGGCATCGATCGTGTCGCCATCGGCACGGATGTGGCCTACACGTCGCAGAATTACGCCGCGGAACTCAGGAAAGTGCCTCGTCAGCCAAAGGGACGACCTGAGTTCCGATCGTTGTGGCCGAAAGATGATTTCAAAACCACTGCAGCCATGACGGACAGCATTGCCTGGACGAATTGGCCGTTATTCACGGTGGGGATGGTGCAACGCGGCTACAGTGACGACGACATCCGCAAGGTATTGGGCGGCAACGTCATCCGGGTCGCTCAGGAATCGCTGACAGCGGGCTGAGGCGATCAGCAGGGAAGTTCGAGTTGTCGGCCCCGGGGGCGCAGGCGACGTGCACTTCTGCTGCGGTCTGTGTCTTTGATCTGACGCTACTGTCAGCCCGCCAGTCCTTTGGCTGAATGGCCAGACAGGATCATTGTTCAGGTTTCAGCGACGCCAGATGCTGCCTGGCGTGAGCTGCCGGATTCTCCGAGGGCCACTGTTGGCAGGGGCGGATATTCTCAGTCGAATCGTGAGTGTCGCGACGGGATCAGGCGTGGAAATCGGCATCTTCCGAACAGATGGACGGGGCGACCGGCCGTTCAGTGGATCATCTGCAAGGTTCTCTGTATGGGCCGTCACGTTGCGAAAATGCAACCTACGATGTGGTGGGAACGCAACGCACTGACCCCGTACTGCCGAATGCGGCCGGCGAAACGTGATTCTTCGCCCGTTTTTTGTCAGCCCGGCTGCTTTGACATTACACACCACAGATCGGGAATCAGACAATGATACCGTCAATTGCAAATCGCAACGTTCGTCGCATGAAACGAACGTCATTGCAGCCAGCTTTCTGGACGTGGCCACGACACCTGGAAAAAGGCGAACCAACACCGGATTCGCGACTTCTGCAGGCAGAGATTCCGAACCTGTCGGCTCAACTGCGAATGCCCAACGGTCATACCGTCGACGCGTCCGTCTGTGCCGTGTCCGAACATGATCTTGTGCTGAATATTCCAAGCCACAGCAACGTGCCGGTGACCGGACAGATTGTGGAAGTCACTATTTGCTGCGGTGGGGCGAAAGTTATGACACCTCAAAAGTGCGTCCTGCACTGGGCAGGCGTCATCAATGAAACTCCGGTTGTCGCCGGATTCGTATTAAAGTCACTCGGCGATGCGATAAAGCAGTGGATTCCTCAGAACTCACGGAATGAGATTCGCTTCCCGGTCAATCTTCCCGCTGTGGTGGCGGTCGATTCTCATCATAATGTCATGGGGCAGATCGTTGACTATTCGCTTAGCGGGCTTCGACTGCTGATGGAAGAACCGATCGAACTGGAAAAGGAATGTGTGACCACCGTCATGGTTCAGCAGTCGTCCGTTGAGCTGACGCTACAACCGCGGTGGGCGCTCGACACAGGTGCAGGCCACCAGATCGGCTGTACGATGCACGCAGAACAGGTTCTCCTGTTAGCCGTTCGATTTAGTACTCAGCCGACCAGTCTGTCGACGCCGCTGCGTCCCCAAACCAGGAACTGGAATGGATCGGCGAATGGAGACGATGGCGAGCATCCATTCGACTTCGAGTTGTCCGGCGATTGAACTGTAAACCGGTTGGGGGCCGTTGAGCTGAACCTCGTCCGGTCGATCGTCCGGACTTCCAGGTGATCTACGACGATAGACTGCGCAGTCTCGCAATTACGTTCTGGATTCGACGGGCGGCTTCGGAAATCTCATCTGCCGTGTTCTGACGACTGACGGAAAATCGCACTGAGCTCAGGCACACATCTGCGTTGCAACCCATTGCCAGTAACGCGGGAGCCGGTTCAGCGGATCCACTGGCACAGGTGCTGCCCAACGAACACGCTACTCCTTCCAGATCCAGGTTGACCAGAATCGCTTCACCACTCAACCCTGGAAATGCAATGCTGAGCGTATTGGGTAGTCGGGGCGCATCGATACCGTGCACGACCGTTGCTCCGCAGTGCTGTTGCAAATGACTTTGCAGCTGGTCACGCAATGTGCGAACGTGATTCACCGGTGCCGATTGACTGGCTGTGAACGATTCCAGGGCCTTAGCCATCCCTGCGATCAAGGGTACAGGTTCGGTACCGGCGCGTCGGCCTGATTCCTGGTGACCTCCGTCCAGCAACGGCGGCAACGGCACGCCGCGCCGTATCAGCAGGCCGCCGATGCCACGAGGCCCGTGAAATTTATGAGCTCCAAATGCCAGAGCAGTGGCATTCAGTTGGTGAAAATTGACGGGGATCTTGCCTACCGCCTGCACCGCGTCAATCAACAGCGGTACCTGATGTTGTTCGCACAGTTCCGACAACTTTGACAGGTCCTGAATAACGCCCGTTTCGTTGTGAGCCAGAATGACGGTGACAAGCTTCAGAGCATCCCACGGTAAGTCATTCAACTGATTGTCCAGCAGTAGACCGTCAGCATCAACGTTTAACGTGACCAGCCTCAATCCAGCCTGTCGAGCTCGCTCACATCCGGCGACCGTTGCCGGATGTTCGCCAGCCGTCATTGCAATTGCGCCTGTTCGCCCGAGTGTCAGTCCGTAGATGGCTGCATTGATGGACTCCGTACCGCCGCTGGTGAAAATCACTTCCGACGGATCAGCTCCAAGAATGTCAGCGATTGTGTCACGACACCGATCCAGTACCGGCCGCGCATCGCGACCGAAACTGTGCTGACTTCCAGGATTGGCAAACGCTGTCTGCCATGTAACGGCCATCGTCTCCGCCACTTCAGGAAGAATCTGAGTGGTTGCGTTGTTGTCCAGATAGATTCGTTCCGAGGACATCAGCCGACTTCCGCCAGTGACCGTTCCAACAGTTCTTTGCTGGCCTTAATGCCAGCGTACTCATCCAGCTTTCCGCCTTCGTATTCGATGCCGATCCAGCCTTTGTAGTCCGAATCCACAACGATCTGCATCATCTTCCTGTAGTCCGTCTCTTTACCCCACCGAGTGTCCACAGTGACGAACGGTCGCGCTTTATCAAAATCGTAGGTCTTGGCGCTCACCGCTTTTGCGTAGGGTAGCAGTTCTTTTGTGCCCTCATAACGGTCGTACCATTCGTTCTTGTTTCTGTCGATGCCGAAGTTGCCAAAGTCCGGCAGTGTTCCACAGCGCTTGTGATCGACCTTCTGCATGACGGCCGTCAGCCACTTGCCATTGGACGACAGCCCTCCGTGATTCTCCACAATCACGTCAATGCCGTGCTTGTGACCGAATTCCGAAAGCGATCGAAGGCCATCCGCTGCGCGGTGGATCTGATCTTCATAACTGCCTGAGCTGCCGGCGTTCACCCGGATGGCATGGCAGCCCAGTTCCTTAGCGGCTTCCACCCACTTGTAGTGATTTTCAACGGCTTTGACTCGTTGCAGCAGGCTTGCTGCCCCCAGCTGTCCTTCACCGTCGATCATGATCAGCAGTTGTGTGACGCCATTGTCGGCCGCTCGTTTGTTCATTTCGGCAAGATAAGTTTTATCCTGTGCCTTGTCCTTGAAGAACTGATTGACGTATTCGACCCCTTCGATGCCGAATTTGTTCTTTGACGTGGCGGCGAAATCAAGATTGTCCAATCGGCCAGCCTTCAGCTCTTTGTGCAATGACCACTGTGCCAGGGAAATCTTGAAGCGGGGTTGTTTAGGCAGGGTGTTCAACGCTGCAGTAGTCTGCCCCGCGAGACCTGCCGCAATAAGACCTGCGGAAGACGCGAGAAACGAACGACGATTGGCGGAAGGAATCATAAGTTACCTTTAAGAAGAAAAATCACGCACGGCGTGGCGTCGCCGGCAAAGCGATATTAAGGACATTCTGGTGCGTGGATGTTACCAGCGCAGCCAACAGGTCTGCGGCCGGATTGCAGAATAATCTGCTTCGTTTTCGGGCTACAGCGTTTTCCGCTGATTTGTGACCGCGAAAGACGCGTATCAGCCTGAGAATTCGGCATGCCCGCTCGGTTCACGAAGACAGCCCCTGCGCTACTCGGCCGCTTCGAGAACGTCGACACTGCCACAGACCGCGCCGTACATTGCGACCAGTCGTTGCGTGGGTGAGGAGATGGTTCCGTTCACGGCGGTCAGGACCTTATTCAGCATCCCTCGACGAGTCATTGTGCGAGCGACCGTCTCGTAACAGGCTTCGCGCCACGCCCCGTCTTTCAGCTCGCTGACCGTACGCAGCAGGCCATCGGGTGTGTCGGCTTTCTCTGCGACGCAGGCGACCAGGTACACGGCCGTGGCCGTCCGCAGACCTGGCACGCTGGAGCCCTTCTGGAGTGCAGTCACACCTCTTGCAGTGCCGTCGGTCTGATAGGCTTCAGCGGCGGCGACCAGACCGTCAACGGCAGCGAATTCCGCGACAGCATCGGAACGTCCGGAAATCAGTACAGCCAGGGAAGTGTCCACCGTCCGCGCCTCAGGCAGGTCCTGACCAGAACAGGCAGCGGCAACAAACAGCAGGCCACCAAGTCTGTCGAGTCCGACCTCCTGCCGTAGACCATCATCTGCGGCCATTGCCTGTTGCACGACCGCTGCTCCGCCGCGACCGACAACACGAGCCAGCATCGCAACCAGACGCAGCCGTCGCTCTTCGGCGGCTCGTGAAAAACGGTCGACACCACGGCGGTAGGCAATGAACTTTGTTTTCACCTGCCCCTGATCAGACAGGCCCAGATCATCGGCGATCTGCTTCTGTACCTGTCTTTCGTTTCTTTCGATTGCGGTGGACGCTCTTCTGATGTCGGCCGTGGGTGGAAGCACGGACGTCATCACTCGATACATCGTTTGAATACTCTCTACGGCAGTGGCATTATCGCCTTTGTTGACGCACGCTGTTGCGAAGTCGGCAATGCCCTCTGCCTGAAGTCTGAGGGCTGACAGATTTGGAGTCTTTGCGGCGATAATTCCCTCGAAGTCAGGCATCGGCATGGTAGCCGAATCGGAGAGTGTGGATGCTGCCTTTGATGCTTCAGACCAGAAGGTGTCGGCGGCATCCCCCTGCGACAGCACGGCCCCTGTTCTAAGTGCTACTGCAGGTCCGTTCGTTGCTGCTGCTGCGACAAGAGACTCTCTTGCCGCCATGTCTGCATCAATGGTGACCATCTGGCCCGCAACAACGGCAAATGTATCACTGGCTGTGAGCCCCTTCAGCGATGAACTCCACTGTAGCGCCGAGTCCCATTGGCCGAGCGTCGCAAGATGCAGTCCAACAGCCGTGAACATGGGTTCGCTCCACGAGAATACTTCCAGTGGCGGCAATGGCAGCCGACCTGCGTCGGAGAGCGAGGCTGCCGTGGAAACCCATGCGGCATGTCGTACGGCATCGATCTGCGAAGAAACTGACTGATCCCGCTGCAGACTGATAATGAGCGTGGTGGCTCCGGCAATATCGTCGGAATCAACCAGCACCGCTGCCAGGGCGATCGCAGATTCCAGGGCAAGTCCTCCGGACTTTGGAATACCGCCCGCCAATGACTTAGCATCGCTCAGAAGTTCGTTTGCAGCTGCGTCGTCTCCCGCGATTCGCTTTCTCCAGTACTCAGCCGTCAGCGGCTTGATGCGATAATACGCAGTGTCCCGTCGCGCCTGGTTGGCAACGAACTTCATCTGTTCGAATTCTTTCTTCGCTTCGTCCGGCATTCCCAGACGAAGCCAGGCATCGCCGGTCAGCCGCCGACAGAACGCCTTGTCGCGATTGCCGTTCTCTCGCGCCGCCTTAATCATCGTATCAACCAGTTCGATCGCTTTGCTTCTGTAATCGATCCCGTTCAGCGCGGTCGAATCCTTCACAGCCGGCTTATCGTCGACAGGCACATCCGGATCATCGCTGTCGTCACTATCGAACTTTGACATGTCGTATGGCTGATTCAGCTTTGCTTCATCCCCCGACGGACGATTCAGCAGGAAGACCAGACCAAAAGTCGCGACCAGCAGGACGGCGCCGACAATCCCGTACATCACCATGGGGTTCTTTGCCGACGATGGTTTCGCCAGTTTCTTCTCGGTGGCGAGAGCTTCGTCACTGATTCGTGCAGGGGCTCGCGTCTTGACTTCCGACGCCGAACGCGGTGCGGTAAAGACCGGAACCATGCACTCTTTGTTCGCGCATTTGACCTGCTTGCCGACGGCCGACTTTGGAATGAATCCCTGTGTATCGCACATGGGGCAGACCACGCGGAGCAATCGTCCTTTCACAGGCTTGCGAGCACACTGAATTGCCTTTTGAGCCGCTGGACTCTGAGCAACAGCAAATGGATCTTCACCGGAGGCAGCATCCGGCTTCGCAACAGGTTTTGCTTTATCGGCGGCGGTTCCGGGCTTTGCGGCTTTTGGTTTGGAGGCTTTCGGCCTGGCAGCTTTCGGTTTCCCCGCCTTTTTTGAAGATCCGTCCATTGCAGAGCCACAGAACGGACAATCCTGGGCATCGTCGTCCAGTACTGACTGGCCACACGAAGGACATATTGGCAGATCCATGACGATTACTTTCCAAAGCGAGCTGATTCTGCCGGACAGAATTGCCGGAATTCACAGCTGACTGATGATTTGATGGGGGATACACAGTTGACCGGGGCTGCGGTGTTCAACAGTTGCATCGTTGTGACAGGGCGAGTCCGATTTTATCCCATAGGCCTGCCGGACGCATCAAGGAACGGCCAACCTCAGCTCTATCTTGACCGGAATGATACGAATACTCAAATGATCGATTGACCACACCGCACGGCCACTGGACGCATTCCTGCCGTTGACAATGCCGATTGCAACGATTGTGACAGTCGATTGGACTACGCAGAGCGTGTTGGGAATCGGTGGGCACGACGTCTTCCTGTGCAGCAGATTCTACCGCTGCGTCCCTCTCGTCAGAGACTAAGCGTAGGAAGTTGTGGGTCGTTTCGGATGTTCAGACTAGGCAGTTCAGCGAATTGGCCGCGAGCTGGCTAGCAACACCTGTGGAAATCCGGGTGTTTCGAGGTCTGTTCCGGTGGCGCCTTCTACTTCCGGTCGCCATGAAGGCGATACGGATTGGGGGATACCACCTTTACCTGCTGGTTTCAACAACTGGAAGAACGATGAACTTTACATCGCGATCAAAAACTCGTTCCGCAGCTCGACGCCGTCACCAGGTGGGCAGCCCTGCTGAAATCGAAACGTTTGAGGCACGTCTGTTGCTGACGACACCGGACATTCTGACCCCCACAGGGACGATCACGGACGCAACGCCCGAGTTCACCTGGCAGGCTGTCGACAATGCCGAAAGCTATGACTTGTGGGTGACAAGTCTTGAAACGTACGAACCCGTCCTGGTGCAGACCGGCATTGTCGGAACCTCCTTTACTCCAGCGACCGAACTGTCTCTTGGACGTATTCGAATCTGGGCGCGGGCCAACCTGGTGGGCGGTACGATGTCTGCATGGTCGCCTTCGTCCGAGGCGCTTATTCAATCCGTGCCCGTCGTGACTGGCCCAGCCGGTCAGGGACCTCAGCATTTGACAGCTGACAGCACTCCGGAAATTACCTGGACCTCTGGTACGGCTGCCAGTCGATTTCAGATCTGGGTCACGGACCTGACTGCAAAGGCTAACGCCGAAGCAGCTGCAGCCGCGGCAGGTTTGACGACCCCCGTTGATTCGTCGACATATGCTCAACAATACACGGTCGAAAATCTGACGCCGGTGTTGGACGCCAATGGAGATCCCGTACTGGATGCTTATGGCGACCCAACCTATCAGGAAGTTCGTTCGTTCGTGCTGACTCAGGATCCCAGTGATCCGACCAGTGCAGAACGCGAGTTAGCAACCGGCCGGTATCGTGTCTGGATCCGTTCCATCGACCTGAGCGGTCGCATTTCGGCATGGAGCACGGCTTTTTCCTTTGACGTTGGAGAAATGCCGCAAAACCTGTGGCCGAATGCACCGGCGTTCGAAGACTCGCCCACTCTCAGCTGGGACTCGGTCAACGGGGCTACTCATTATGAAGTCTACGTTTCGCGTCCCGGTGTTGCCGGGCCGTTCTTTCGCTACACGCTTCCGGCGGTAGCCAATGCCGTCACGCACTCAACTCAGATTCTGCAGTCTCAGGCAGGAACACCAGTCGTTGACAATGGAGACGGCGTGCTGACTGCCGGTGAAATTCCGCGCCTTGACGCCGATGGCAATCCAGTTCCGTATCTGCTTGCCAACGGCGACTACAACTTCTGGGTGCGCGCCGTCAATAAAGGCGAGGGCCTGCCAAACGTATATGGCGTATGGAGCTCCACGACCAGTTTCAGCACTTTGGTCGGACCAACGATCACGGCACCGGTGGCTGATCAGGGATACGTAACGGCAGTACAGCCAACGGTCGAATGGACGCCAATCCATGGAGCGGCGCGGTACGAAATCCTTGTTCATAAATTCAGCTCTCGTCCGCCATACCTTGATGCGACAAGCACCACGACGACTTACACTTTTGCTGAAGCGTTGCCACAGGGCCAGTACACGATCTGGGTGCGAGCCGTCGACACACGCGGTGAATTTTCTCCGTGGAGTGCTCCTTTCACAATCACGGCCACCGGTGGGCGACCAGTCGTCACTTCGCCAACAGAGTCCCAGATTGTTGATTTTCCCGTGTTTACCTGGGTGGCTGTTGATGGAGCTGCGTCGTACGAAGTCTGGGTCGCATATTTGGGCGTAGACTTCACCTTTTTCAATGCGGAGGGCATCACAGGGACCAGCTACACGCCCATTGATCCGACGGACCCGAATTCCGTGCCTCTAAACGCCGGCGACTATCGAGTCTGGGTGCGAGCCATCTATGCCGACGACACCAGAGGGCTTTGGAGCAATCCCGTGACGTTCGTTGGCGGCATCGTTGTTGACGTGGATGAAGATCAAAATCCAGTCGAATTGCTGGCCAATGTCGAAATCGGTCTGGCCACGGCGGATGTGCAGGAGGGCACCCGCTGGGTGCCCGAAGACCTGCCCTCGCAGCAGCCGACCGAAGCAATCGACACTGGCGTTCGTCCGGACGCCGATCCGACATTCGGCTGGGGCGATGGTCCCACTGCCATGATGATCGAAAACGCAGCGGTGAACGCCATTCCTTCCGATGCCCTTGCCCGAATTGCACAGGAATGCATCGACACGGAATGGTGGGACAACGCCTCGTGAACCGGTTAAGGCAGCGGAAAACGCTAATTTGGTGATTCCGTGCGGTCTGGCGCGCGACGCCGGATCTGCAGCTTCCTCGCAAACGACAAAGTAGGCTGCAACCCCTCCGTATTTGCTGTGTCTGGTTGCCCGAGGCACCGGGTGTTCGTAGACTGACCGCCTTAGCGCGATTCCGCGCTGCCACTCGCTGCGGATGACCTGTTTTCGCAGCAATTTCCACGTTTTCTGACAAAGTCCCGTGAGATGAGACACGTTCTTTCTGCGCTGGTTGTGAATCAGCCGGGTGTCCTGGCCCACATTTCCGGAATGCTTGCATCGCGAGCATTCAATATCGACAGTCTGGCCGTTGGCGCCACGGAAAATGAAGAGTTTTCTCGCATCACGTTCGTGGTGAAAGAGGACCGGAAGAAGTTCGAGCAGGTCCGCAAACAACTCGAAAAAATCGTTACTGTGGTGAAGGTCCAGGACTACGTGAGTCAGGAATTTGTTGAGCGTGACCTGATGCTGATCAAAGTCAGTACTGCAAACGGGCAGCGTTCAGAGATTCGTGAACTGACAGATATTTTCCGCGGCCGAATTGTGGACGTCGGATCGGAACACGTGATGATCGAGATCTCCGGCCAGGAGAACAAGATCGAGGCATTCATCGAAAGAATGCGTGAATTCGGCATTCTGGAGATGGTTCGAACCGGTCGAATCGCGATGCTGCGTGACGAAACGATCACTCAGGATCTGCCGCCGGATGTAATTCCTGAATGTTCAGAAGCATCCGCGTCCTGACCTGATCCTGCTGTGTTCCTGCTGTATTCTGGCATCCGGAATCAGAGCGGCGACGCATGTTCTGATTACCTGCGGGCGGCCCTGCAGGAACCTTCCTGTGGCTGTCGTTTCGAGAGCCAGCACCTGCTTCGCTCATCAGACAGCAAACTCAACAACCAAGCGTATCCAACTTCACTCTTCAATACCCGGAACCGTACTCTCAACGAGGTCAATTCGATGGCAGCTAAAGTTTATTACGACGACGACGCAGACCTGAGTTTGCTGAAAGACAAGACGATCGCCATCATTGGCTACGGCAGCCAGGGACATGCTCAGGCTCAGAACCTGCGAGACAGCGGGTGCAACGTGATCGTCGGTCAACGTCCCGGCGGACCAAACTATGATCTTGCCAAGAGCCATGGTTTTGAGCCGATGTCTGCGGCTGATGCCACTGCAGGCGGCGATCTGGTCAACATTCTGCTGCCGGACGAAGTCCAGGGCGACGTCTACCGCAACGACATTCGTCCAAACCTGAGTTCCGGCAATCTGCTGATGTGCTCGCACGGTTTTAACATTCACTTTGGTCAGATTGTTCCGCCCGAGGGTGTGGACTGTGCACTGGCTGCTCCCAAAGGTCCTGGACACCTGGTCCGCAGCGAATATGAAAAAGGCGGCGGAGTTCCCAGCCTGATCGCTCTTAGCGATGGAGCTGCTGAATCTTCACGTCAGCTGGCCCTGGCATATGCCAAGGGTATCGGTGGCACGCGAGGCGGCGTCATTGAAACGACGTTTGCCGAAGAAACTGAAACCGACCTGTTTGGTGAACAGGTTGTGCTGTGCGGCGGAGTTTCCGCATTGGTTAAGGCCGGCTTTGAAGTTCTGGTCGAAGCAGGCTACCAGCCGGAAATGGCATATTTTGAATGCATGCACGAACTCAAGCTGATCGTGGACCTGTTCTACGAGGGTGGTTTGAATTACATGCGATACAGCGTGTCCAACACCGCCGAATACGGTGATTACAGCAGCGGGCCGCGGATCGTCACAGAAGAAACCAAGGCAGAGATGAAGCGCGTGCTGGACGACATTCAGTCGGGCCGCTTTGCTCGCGATTGGCTGCTGGAAAACAAAGCCGGTCAGGCTTCGTTCTATGCAACTCGCCGTCGCGAACGTATGCATCAGATCGAATCTGTGGGCAAGGATCTCCGACGCATGATGACCTGGATCGACTCAAAGGAAGTTTAGATCCCAGCGTCGGTTAACCACGGTTCAATCGCTGTTGCCCAGCGTTCGTAACCCTCTTCGCTCAGGTGCAGGGCATCGGGCATGATGTCTTTGGATATCGTGCCGTCAGGTTGCGTGAACACATCGCCAATGTCCATGTAGTGGACTCGCTGACCGTCGGCAAGACGTCGGATGCTCTGATTGATGGCGATGTTGTTCAGCCGCCGAACGTCCAGCGACGATTGCCCGCGCGGGAAGATGCCCTGTAACAGCACCTTCGTGTTCGGTGATCTTTCAGCGAGAATCTCCAGAATACGTTCCACACCTTGCGCCACCTGCTGAGGATTCTGAAGGAAATGGCCCGTGTTGTTGGTGCCGATCATTACCACCGCCACTTTGGGTTTGATGTTGGCCAGGTTGCCGTGAGTCAGTCGCCAGATGACATGCTCAGTACGGTCGCCACCGATTCCAAGGTTGATGGCTTTGCGATTGCCGTAGTACTTCTGCCAGACGTTCTTGCCCCGTCCTTCCCAGCCCTGCGTGATGGAATCACCGATAAACGCCAGGTCGACGTTGCCCTTCCTGGCATTGGCCGTCAGCTGAGCGTCTCGCGCTTGCCAGCCCGCTTCGTCGCCACGAGTTGCCGGAAGGGCAGCCGGGTTGACGTCGTAGAACTGTTGCAGGTCGACGTAGCGTTTCTTCAGGCCTTCCAGAATTGACGCGTATGCAGGATCGCCGTGGACACTCGTCATCTCTTCCGGGTCGGATTGCAGGTCGAACAGATTCCACTCGCGGGTCCGCGGAAAGAACATCAGTTTGTAGCGATCCGTGCGAACGCCATCGTGCCTTGGAACATTGTGGACAGCCGCATTTTCGTAGTACGCATAATAAATGGCATCGCGCCACGACGCCGTTGGCTGGCCCGCATTCTTCAGAACCGGCACCATGCTGCGGCCCTGCATTTCTTCCGGCACAGCGGCTCCGGCAACGTCCAGAAACGTGGGGCCATAGTCAATGTTCTGAATCAGTGCGGAGGCCTTTGCCCCTGGCTCAATAACACCCGGCCACCGAATCAAAAATGGCATCCGGAGAGACTCTTCGAACATCCAGCGTTTGTCGTACCAGCCGTGTTCGCCCAGATAGAAGCCCTGGTCGGAGCTGTAGATCACGATGGTATTGTCGGAGATTTCGGCTTCGTCCAGATAGTCCAGCAGCTGACCAACACCATCATCGACCGCCTGCACGCACCGTAGATAATCCTTGATGTAGCGTTGGTACTTCCAGCTGATAACCTGTTTGTCGCTCAATTTGCCGGACTTCATTTGCGCGATGAACGCTTCATTTTCCGGTTCGTACTGAGCGTCCCAGACCGCCTTCTGCTGGTCTGTCATGCGGGCATATTCAGCGTTGGGATGGCGATTCTGAAAGTGTTCCGGAAACAGAACATCCCCGTGGAACTTCATGTCATGAGCCCAATGGAAATGGTCCTTGATGGACATTTCATTCTGCTGCAACAGTTTTGAACGTCCTTCGTAGTTGTCGAACAACGATGCTGGCTCAGGTACGTCTTCGTTCCTGTATAGCGAAAAATGGCGAGCCGCTGGTGACCAGTTGCGATGCGGAGCTTTGTGCTGACACATCATGATGAATGGTTTTTCGGGATCGCGTTCTTCCTTCAGCCACTCCAATGCCAGATTCGTAATAATGTCCGTGCAGTAGCCTTCACGCCGTTTCCGTTGGCGATCCATCTGAATGAAGTCAGGGTTGTAATAATTGCCCTGCCCCGGAAGTATCTCCCAGTGATCGAAGCCTGTTGGGTCGGTGGATAAATGCCACTTGCCGATGACTGCCGTCTGATAACCGACGTCCTGCATCAGTTTTGGAAATGTTGTTTGTGATCCATCAAACCTGTTTCCGTTCCGCAGAAAGCCATTAACGTGACTGTGCTTGCCGGTCAGAATGCACGCCCGCGACGGGCCGCAAATAGAATTCGCACAGAAGGAATTCGCAAACACAGCCCCTTCGTTGGCGATCCGGTCAAGATGTGGCGTCTTGTTGATCCTGGAGCCGTACGCTCCGATGGCCTGCAGGGCGTGGTCGTCAGAAAAGACGAACAGAATGTTGGGACGTTTGTCTGCAGCCGACGCAGTTGCCGACAAGCCAATGGACACCAGCAGACTGAGTGCGACCGCCGCACAGTGAAAGATTCTCGTCCATTGCCGAAAATGCACTGCCCGCACTCCGACGCTGCCCCGCAAAAATGGCCCCTGCTCTTCTGAGTAACAGCTCGAATTCGGATTGAGGGCCATGCCCACATCTGGATTCTCTGCTGTGCGCGTTCCGGACACAGTTGGAATTGTCATATGAGTACTCTCGCAAAGGGAGGTGAGATTCAATCGGTTCGAGCGCATCGCTTGTCACGACCGGGGCAGACAGTTTACTCTGGATTGTCGTTGGCTCAAGCAAGTCCGATCCCCGACCGCCGTGCAGCCCCCGAACTCACCTGCGTCTGCACCGTCCGGCGCACTGCTACGGAACGAATCGATGAAGACAAGCCGACTCGCCGCTCTGACGGTGACCGTTGTATGTCTCGCGGCAGCATTGCACGCTGCAGATGCAGTGCCCGTTCATCCGTCGTCTACCTGTCGTTCGTACTGGCTGTCGCTTTCGGTCACCACCTGTTCGGTGCATTCGATCCACGGACACAGACGCGGCGGTTGTTTTTGCTGATAATTAATGAATAGACTTCGTGGTGATTCAGTTGTCACTAACCGTTGTTTGACGGCCGCCCAACGAACTGCTGTTACCGCCACGCGGGGTGTTGCCCGCGTGGTTGGGCGAGGCCGTGCTGACACGCCCTGGATTCGAGCTGTGGCTCGGAAACAGATCCTCTGCTCCTGCTGGTAGATACAGGAACGCGAACAAGGCCAATGGTTGTTTTTCCACATACTCAGATTTGCTTATCGTCAACATGAACATCGATTTTCACGATTGCCTCGTCCCCTACAACAACCACGGCGTGATGTTTCTGTATCCGGACATCTGGCAGCTGGATGAGGAAACGGACGGCGAAGACGTCATTATCACGGTTTCTACTGCCGGAACCTGTTTCTGGATGCTGCGCATTCTTCCGGCCAGTCCTGCACCGCCACAGGTTGTGGAATCGTGCGTCGCCGCATTTCAGGAAGAATATGACGATGCGGAAGTTGAGAACGTCAACACGATGCTGGCTGAGATGCCTGCATATTCCCGGGATGTGGTATTCTTTTGCATGGAACTTCTGAACACGGCAACTCTTCGGAGTGTCCGAACCTCAGATTTCACGCTGCTGGTTTGGTGGCAGGCGACCAGTGATGAACTGGATGATTTGCGCCCGATGCTTGACGAAATGACGGAATCCGTGCGGGCAACCGCCTTGATGGACTGAAGCACCAGCGTCGGAGTATCATTTACCAGCTTCCCACGTCTGTCGATGTTGAAAGTGCGGCGACCTGTCGCCGGCTTCTTATGCACTCAACGGTGGGCGTTCTCAGGTTGCCGATTGTGGAAATTCGCCGTAATGAAGAGTAAGCGATGACACCTCATTGCTCTCCGTGAAAACAGTCCTCATTAATAACATGCCCGTCGTAAGCCATCCTGCACCCGCAGAGTTCCGTACATACGCCGCACAGGCGAGATTTGTGCCCGTGTTTCGCCAACTGACCTCGGACACGCTGACCCCCGTCACCGCTTACCAGCGACTGTGCGATGGTCCGTGGTCGTTTTTGTTTGAAAGTGTTGTCGGCGGTGAGAAGATCGGCCGGTACAGCTTTGTTGGCAGCAACCCGTTTTTGTCCATCACATCGTGGGACCGTCACGTCCGGATTCGCAATGCCGACGGAACAACGAAGGAATGGGACAGCGACGACCCTCTAAAGGATCTTGATGCGCTGGTCGCCGAATACGAATGCGTGCCCGTCCCTGGCCTGCCTCGATTCTGTGGCGGTGCCGTCGGGTTCGCGGGTTACGACGTCATCCGGTACAGCGAGCACCTGCCCAACGTCCCCGAGGATGATCGCGGTCTGCCCGATATGTGCTTCGCACTGTACGATGGCATGGTTGTCTTTGACCACATCCGCAAAGTTGTACTGGTGGTGGCATTGGCAGACACGCAGGACTGCGATCCCGATGACGCGAGAGCAGTCGCCGAAGAGCGACTGGAACAGATTTGCGCTCGGCTGGCCGTCGGAAATGATTCCGTAAGATTGACCGATATTGATCTGACCGTTGAGCCGGATCTGCCGATCGAATCCAACTTCACGCAGAACCATTTTGAAACCTGCGTCGGAACGTGTCGCGAATACATCAAGGCCGGTGACATATTTCAGGTCGTCTTTAGTCAACGACTACAGCGTGCCAGCAATGCAAAACCACTGGACGTATATCGTTCGTTGCGAATGGTCAACCCCAGCCCGTTTATGTTCCTGCTGCAGACTCCGGAACTGCACCTGGTCGGCAGTTCCCCGGAAATCATGGTGCGTGTGGAAGACGGCGAAACCACTATTCGTCCGCTGGCCGGGACCAGACGCCGCGGACGTACGGAACAGGAAGACAAAGAACTGGCCGACGAACTGCTGGCGGACCCCAAAGAACGGGCAGAGCATGTGATGCTGATTGACCTTGCTCGCAACGACGTGGGGCGGGTCGCTCAGTTTGGCTCAGTCGAATTGAGCGACGTGATGGTCGTGGAACGTTACAGCCACGTGATGCACATCACGTCAAACGTCGTTGGCCAGCTGAGGGATGGAATGACTGCCGTGGAAGCTCTGCGAGCGGGATTGCCGGCTGGCACGGTTTCGGGCGCACCCAAGGTCCGAGCGATGGAAGTTATCGACGAGATTGAACCACATAAACGCGGCCCGTACGGCGGAGCCGTGGGTTATATCGACTTCACCGGCAACATGGACACGTGCATTGCTCTGCGAACGCTCGTGATTCACAACGGGATCATTTACGTTCAGGCCGGGGCCGGTATCGTGGCAGACAGTGTGCCGAAACTTGAATACGAAGAAACACTGAACAAAGCCAAAGCCATGCTGAAAGCGATCTACGTCGCGGAAACACAGCTGTCAGAACAGGCCTCATGACAACTTCCTGGAACCAACTTAAAGGGCACGACGAACAGCGCGAGTTGTTTCGTCGTTCGCTGCAGCGCGGACGTTTGTCTCATGCGTATGTTCTGGCCGGACCGGAAGGTATTGGCAAACGTCAATTCGCTCGCCTGATGGCACAGTCCGTGTTCTGTCGCAATCATGAGTTGTCAGAACTGCAGGTGTGCGGCGACTGCCGGGCGTGCCGTGCATTCGTCGCAAATACCTGGCCGGATTATATCGAAGTCGGCGTACCTGCCGGAAAAAACGCGATCCCTATCGCAGCGATTGCCGGAGAAGACGGCAAACGCGGTCGCGAAGGATTGTGCTACGAATTGTCGATGGCTCCTCAGGCGTCTGATCGGCGAGTCGCTGTGATCAATGACGCCGGCTTGCTGAACACAGAAAGTGCCAACGCCCTGTTGAAGACGCTGGAAGAGCCACCAGCACATTCACTGATTCTGCTGGTGTGCGATAATCCTGACACCCTGCTGCCCACCATTCGCTCTCGCTGCCAGATCGTCCGCTTTTTTCCGCTCAGCCAGCCTGACGTGCAGCACATCTTGTTGACTCAGGAGATCGTGGAATCCGAAGCTGAGGCCGCATCCATCGCCATGTTGTGTGAAGGCAGCCTGGAAACGGCTCGGCAACTGCTGAGTCCCCAGTTGCGAAAACTAAAGACTTCGGTGGCAGCTCAACTGGATCAAATGGAAGGTATGAAGCCGCTGAAGGTCGCCGCCACGGTTGTGGGCGGCATCGAAGAAATGTCCTCCAGCACGGCAGAACAACGCCAGAACGCTCAGTGGCTGCTGCGATTCGTGGCCGACGCCATTCAACAACGGCTGCGAGCACTCGCGAAGGGCGATCTTTCTGATGCCATGACAAAACGGATGGGCGCCAGAAATGGGCTCGATCTGCTGTCCCCTATGCTGGAACGAACAATTGCAGCGTCACGCCAGATCGACGGTTCGTCACCGGTCAAACTGGTGATGGAAGCCTTCTTTGACGAAGTCGCCCGGATGTTTCGACAGGCAGCGAAGCGTTGACACTTACGGCGTGGCACGGTCGAAAAGATCGCTGTTGTAAGACCTGACATTCACGTGACGTCAAACGATCAATTTGTGCCTGGGCGTCACTGGCTAAGAATTATCAACCACAAAGAACACGGAGAACCTGACGGTGCCATCTCTGTGTTTCTTCGTGCCCTTTGCGGTTAACTTTGTTCACGACTCAGTGAGCCAATGGCACCCGGGGGGGGGGGGATTCTGTAGCCGCACTCGTTAAACTTGCATCATGGGCAGGCGAAAACCGGAAATACGAATGCGAACCTGGGGGATCTATTCCCAGTGGGATTCCGGTTCAAAGCAGCTGCCGAAGATCGTTCAGATTACCACGCGCGTGCCGGCTGAAGTTGACATCGAATTCGGCTTTGTCGTCAATGTGAAAGGCGCGAAGAATCAGGAGCTCGAGTACTGCATCGATCACCCCGGAATTATGGACGACACGGGAAACCGCAGGGCTCCGTTCACAGGAACTGTCTACGTAAGGACAAACGACTGGGACTTCTTTCTTGGCGACACGATCTGGAATCCGGTCGACGACAAGCTGGGCGAATGGCGGTTGACGCTGGAGATGAACGGCACCCCGATTGCCGATAAAACATTTGACGTCGTTCCCCCGACGGACCAGGACGGTTGGAAGCAAACCAGGCCAGGCATAGCCTCGTCGTAATATGGTCGGCGTGCTGCCCAACTTCGTCGGCGCTGCCAACTGTATGACGGTCATCGTCCGAAGACAGTCATGTTCTGTGCTTCACTGGTCGTCTTCAATACGCTTTTCCAAAGCGACTCTGCAGTAGCTCAGCAGGCCGAGGTCCTTCAGTTCTGACGACAGCCGTTCAGTGGAATCGCACGCCAACGTCTCGTTCGCAGCTTCTACGAGCATTTCGGCGAACCGTACGCGCGATCGTTCAAGAGTCTTTCGAACGGTGGCGTGCGCGATGTCTTCGTTGAGTTGCTGGGAAAGCAACTCTGCCATTTCACGTGCGTTCAAATCCGGTGCCTGAATTCGCAACTGCAGCACCGCATAGTATCGCTTATTGCCCGATTCCAGTTTCGTCCACGCCTGATTCAGAATATCTTCGGCAAGAGCCTGCTCGAAAGACGTCTCCTGACCATCCGGGTCCGCAGGTGCCACTTCAGGCGCAACGTTTTCGACATCGATCTGATCTGCCCATTTCCCCTGTGTTCGAAAGTAATCGTTAACCAGGTTGATCAGCACTGTCTTTACGTAGTCTCGAAATCGTCCTTTCTCCGGACTTGCTCGATGAAAGTTGCCACTGAGAAAGCGAACTGCAAATTCATGTGACAGGTCTTCGGCGGTTTCTTCGTTCCTCACCGCGCCAAGAAGGTAGCGGTAAACGCAGCGGGAATATCGTTCCAGCAGTTCGTGTTTGGCTTCGTTCTGAGCCAGCGTGGCACCGTCATGTGCCTCTCGCAGCATCGACCAGCGTGTCGCAATCCGGCTTAGACGACCTGCATCCGTGTCATCAGTCATCGCCAATCTTCAGTGATGATCGTCCGGCTTTCGCGGCAGTCTGTGTGCCACGCCGGCGATTGTGTCTGATGATATTACAGCCCGTTATCGAAGTTTTCCAGCTGACGAAAACACACCTCGTATTGGTTCGGGGACTCACCCGTCCGGTGGGACAGTATCATGGCACCCGCGTGTCACCAACAGGTGGAAATCAAAGCTGCTGGTTCTCTGGCTTTCATTGCTGATTGCCGTATCATTGGCGCGCCGCGGTCATTCCCCAACGAGTTCTCCATCAATGGCCAGATTCACCTGCCCTAACGGACACGTCCTGGACGTTTCGGACCAATCCGTGACAAATACAGTGATCTGCCCCGCCTGTTCAGAGGCAACTTCGCTGGGCGCAGACTTTGACGATTTGCCGCCCCTGCCTGGGGAAGTGGTTTCGAAGCCCGGGCCGACACCAGCGGTGAACCGCGAGATTTCTGCCACAGAGTTTCTGCAACACGTCGCTGCCAGTGACCTGGATATCACGGGAACAGTGGACCGGTTTCTTACGGATTCACCCGACGCGCAGACACTGACAGACGGTCGCCAGTTGGCGGACGAACTGGTCGGTGCGAAGTTGCTGACGGAATATCAGGCAACAGTGCTCACGTCTTCGCTGCCGGAACCCCTTCGTCTGGGCGACTTTTCCATTCTTGACCAGATCGGTCGGGGCGGAATGGGAGTGGTCTATCGAGCTCGCCACACGAAGGTGGACCGCGAAGTCGCATTGAAAGTTCTGCCACCGCAGTTTTCTGCCGATGCCGATGCCATCGAACGGTTCGAACGTGAAGCCAATGCCGCCGCTCAGTTACAGCACGACAATATTGTGACCGTGTTTGAAGTCGGGCACGACAAGGGTCGACACTTCTTCGCAATGCAGCTGGTTGAGGGAGAAAGTCTGTCGCAGCGGCTGCGTGGCGGTCCGCTGGAGAATATTCGTGCCGCTGAAATTCTGGAATCCATCTGTCGCGCGGTAGCGTTTGCCCATTCGAAAGGCATTCTGCACCGTGATCTGAAGCCAGCAAACATTCTGTTGGACGCACACTCGGGACGTCCACTGGTGGCCGACTTTGGCCTGGCCAAACTGGCCGAGCAACCGGACGAGCTGACGTATTCCGGTGTCATGATGGGAACGCCGCAATATGTATCGCCGGAACAGGCACGGGACGCCGCAAAATCCACGTCCGTGTCTGACGTCTATTCTTTGGGAGCGACTCTGTACCACGTACTTACCGGACGTCCGCCATTTCAGGCAGCCAATGCCATCGATACGGTCCGGCAGGTACTGGATGCAGATCCCGTTTCCCCCAGGCAGCTGAACTCCACAGTCAGTCGCGATCTGGACACGATCTGCCTGAAGTGTCTGGAGAAGATTCCGGCAGCTCGGTTTTCGTCGGCGGAGGAACTCGCTGATGAACTGCAGCGGATCGTCGAAGGCCGCCCGATCGTCTCACGCCCGCTGAGTTCAACGCAGCAGCTGATGCGTTGGTGCAGGCGGAATCCGCTGGTGGCATCTCTGAGTGCTGTGGTGATTGCTTCCGTGATGGCCGCATTGCTGGCGACATCGATTGGTCTCTACGAAGTATCCGTTGCCCGCGACGAGGCCGAAACGGAACTCAGAACGGCAATTTCGGTGGTCGACGACCTGCTGGTCAGCGTGAGCGAAGAGACGCTTCTTAACCAGCCTGGCATGCAACCGCTCAAGGAGGGATTACTGAAAAAGGCGCTGGCATATCTGCAGGGGTTCATTGAACGCCGTGGAGACGACCCGCAAATTCGAGTCGAGATTGCCAGTGTGTGGTACAGCGTGGCATTGATCCAGCAGCAGATTCGTGACCCGAAGGCAGCGTTGGGGTCTCTTCGCAACGCTCGACAAATCTACGCGCGAATGCCTGATTCAGATCCCTCAATTCAACGTGCTCTTGCGCAGGCGTGGAATGTCGAAGGCCAGGTTCTGAAGGCGACGGCAGAATACGAATCGGCCGCGAAGGCGTTTGAAGAAGCTCTGTCACTGCGAAGAGAATTGGCCAGCACGACGAATGATTCGTTGAGTCACCGACAACTTGCCAACACCATCATGAACGCAGCGCTGCTGAAGAAAGATCTGGCCATCCACGAGGGAACTGTCGACCTGCATCTTCTGTCACCTGCGCTGGGTGAACTTCAGAAGGCCCAGGCAATTCGACAGATGCTACTCACAGATGAACCACGAAACGTGGCCGTGCTGAGAGATGTCGCTGTTGGAGCGTTCAATATCGCGACACTTTATCATGAGTCCTTCGATGAGCAGCGAGATCCGGTAGCAACGGCGGGTGCGTTTCAAACAGCTGTTGATGCCTTCGGTACGCTCAGGTCTGCGGATTCGAGCAGTCTGAACGATCAGTATCTTGAGGCCGTCAGTTGGCGACTACTGGCCGACAACCTGACAGGCGACGAACTCGCAATTCAGGCGTATTCACGCGCAGAAGAATTGGCGCAGCAGTTGTCGGTCAGGAATCCGGATGTGGTGGACTGGCGTCTGGAATTCTCAAAGGGGCTGGTGAATTACGGTGTTCGGCTGGCGTCGATCGCTGAGGATGAAGCATCGCTGCTTAAGTTGACGGAAGCGACCAGGCACCTCCGTAATCTGGCAACGATTGATTCGCGTGCGACCGAGATCAGTCGAGAGCTTGGTCTCGCCCTGCACATGGCGGGGTTGGTTCACGACCAGCTTGGCGATTCGAAACGTGCGATCGAGAGTCTGCAGGAAGCGATTAAGGTTCTTTCTGTCTGCCTGCAGAGTTTGCCGGACGATCCCCATGTTGAGCTATTACTGGAAGATTCCAGGGCCGCCCTGCGTGAGATTGCCGATTCGGCAGTTGAGTCAAGCAGGGCTGATTCAGATGATTCCGGCGACAATGTTGGCGAAAAAAATCAGCCACACGGCGATGGGAACTGAGCCGTCTATGCAGGACCAGACGGTGGAGGCAACTTCCGATAAGTCCATGGAGGTGAGTTCTGTGGGCTAAGACGCTCAGGCAAAGTTTGCCGAAGTGAATCGCTGCCCGCGCCAACGGAGTGGGTGACATGCGACGCATTTTGACGGTGTTGGTTGTGGCGTTCTTTGCCGTAACGTCACAACAATCAAACGGTCAGCAACCTCCACCTTCGCCGAACACAGTTGGTGCACCGGAACCAACGAAGCAAAGCACTGTTCCTGGTACGCAAGAGACGCAGTCGACTGATGCTGTCGCACCGGAACAAGGCAACGCCGCCGAACAGGGCAAAGGCAACACTGCCGCAGCTCCGGAAGGCGACGCCGCAGCAGCCCCAAACAACAACACGCCCCGTCCTTCCAATCGGGCGTCTCGACGTTCTCGGTTTCTTTCCAGTCGGCGACCTTCGTATCGTCTGGCCCGAGCTCCTGCGATGTTCGGTGACAGCATTCTGACGGACACGTTTGACGTCGCTGGTGTGGGATTCGGTACTTTCCTGGGACAGGAACGTAACAAGATTGCCGACAACGGAAGCGTTCTGCCCCGCGATAGAAATTACCTGGATTTCCGCTACTTCCACAATGCCGTCAGCTTTGATGATGTCGGTGGCGTTTTTGTCTCCGAGCCTGTCGAGCGATATCGATTTGGCTTTGAACGCACAATCAGCGTTAACGGAAATACTTCGGTGGAGGTCCGCATTCCACTGACCGGTGGCGGCAATACGGCTACGCCGGGTCTCATGAACGACGCCGATGGCTTTGGCAATATTGCCGTTATCCTGAAGCATCTTCTCTACCGGTCGGACAACTTTCTTGTTTCCGGCGGCGTAGGCATTAACACCCCCACCGGAGAAGATATCCGGTTTAGAATTCCAGGGCTGTTTACCGACGTCCGGATTCGCAACGAAGCATGGCACATTCAGCCGTTTCTGGGTTTCCTGTCGACTCCCGACAACAGATTATTCGTCAACGGATTCGCGCAGCTGGATGTTGCAGCGAATGGAAGTGACGTGCTTACAAATGGGATAAATGAAGGAGCCCTGCACCCCGCAACGGTCCTGAATGTGGATATTGGAGCGGGGTACTGGCTTGTGCGCCATGCTTCAGGAAACGGCGGTCATTTTACGGGCGTTGCAGTGGTGGCAGAAACTCACTACACCGGAAACCTGACCAGCGCCGATTCCGTCCTCGCAGCTGGCGGGGACATGCGAGTTGGCGGGCTGATCGGCCAGATGCACATCCTCAACGCAACAGTCGGGCTGCACGGCACGCTGAACGAGTCGACCGCGATTCGCATTGGATATTCCGTTCCTCTGACGGATCGTTCCAATCGGTCATTCGACGGCGAGTTGATCCTGTCATTGATCCGACGGACCTAATCGGACAACACCAGTTCCGGTACGTGGTCAATAAGAACACGGTTCGCGACGCCGCATCCGCTTCGCGGCCGTGCAGGCACAATGGCCGATCCGTCTTCCCATGCCACTTCTGTGTTCCGGGGACTTCGGGGTTTGCTTGATGTCCCGACGACCAAAGCAGGCGAAGTTTCAGCATTCTCCGGGAGATCGTCCGCTATTGGCGGCATCCCACGTGGCAACCTTCCGAGCAATCGGGCCCGAGGTGTCACACCCTCCGTACAAGAGCTGCCGACTCGATACTGGATCCAGTCGACAACAACAAAGCCAGCTTTTTTACTCAGGAGATGAGACAATGAAACGCTTCGACATTCGAAAAACAATCACAGGAAAGTCTGCACGACGACGCCCAATGCCTCAGACTGTGGCCGTGGCGATGGCCACCGAAAAACTTCAGGATCGAGTCGTACTTTCGGCTTCTCCAGGCACTGTCATTGAGCTGGGTGATGGAGATGTACTGGACGCCGATAGTGATGACGTCATGACAGATGCGCTCACCGACGTCAGAGAAAGTCGTATATCAGAAGACCTGATTGTTGTAGACAAGTCTTATCGGGTCACGCTGGCTCCGGTTGAAATTGAACTCGGAGACACGGTGAAAATCGACTACTCATCACTGGGACTGGGAAAGGCCATTGGGGTTTCCATTGATTCCTACGCTCACGTCGATGCGATTTCAGGTAACGGAAAGTCAGTTATCACCGGGACGAATGTGGGTGGTTACGACTTTGTCAAAGTCACGCTGTATAGATTTGAAGAAAATGTGTCACTCATTGAACGGCTCGAAAAGTACGACATGAAGGTCAGAGTCCAGACGAATATTGTGACCACATTAGTCATACCAGTCCTGGTGAAAGCTCCGGCTGGCACCAATCAGCCTGGAACAAGTCTGGATCCCGGCGAGAGCATTCAAAAAGGTTCTTCAGGCAACGAAAAGACATCAGACGGATCTGGTTTGTTTGACGAGTCACGTTCAGACGCCGTGGCGAAAGCAGACAGTTCGTCGGAAACGTCGTCTACAGATGACACCTACAAGAAGACGGATGCCGTATTCTCAGACGACGGCCTCTTTGACAAACTGGCAGCTTCCGTCGATGACGGAAAGATGACCTTGCGTTCGCCAGACACGACCGATGGAATGAAGGAACAGGATGACCTGCTGTCTGCAGGCCTTGATGTCCCTGGGAGTCGACTCTGGTAGCCGGATTGAGCCCCCCCGCAAACGGTCAGAGTTTCAAAGCCGGTGGCTGTTGCGGGGATTACAGTTTTCGCGTCAGGTGAAATCAAGAGCTCCGGAACACCGGAGCTCTTGCCGAGAATGAAAGCGTGTCGGGAAATTAGTTGATTCGGCACGCGATGCCAATCCTGTGGGCGCACGCAAGGTAAAAACTGAACACGGTTGCTGGCTGGCGCGTTATGCCCGTAATGCCACAGACGAAAAAATGCGGGCCGTCCGGGGTACAAAAAGAGTTGTTGGCGTCATGGGTTACGGGCCCTTGACGCTGAAGCTTCACCAATGGATGGCTTCACGCTATGCTTAAGTCGACACTTACATTCGTGTCATAGTCGTTGGGAATCAATACTCGCAGGAATGATCCGACATGATATTGCCAAGGGTGACGCGAGCATTTGTGCAGTTTTTCGCCTGCGGAATAATGCTGCCGCTGGTTGCCAGTGCCGCCGGCGCTGACACATTTTACGCGGGCGCCGCGACCGCTGATCTGACACCCGGTGAAGGCGTTTCGCTGGACGGGCCCATCAGTAAACCCGGACCCGTTCGCGGAGTGCATGATCCGCTGACGTCGCGAGCCCTCGTGCTGCAGCGTGGTGACACCTCAATTCTGATCGTCGTCAATGATATGTGCCTGATTGACCGCGAAGTCTATGACGCTGCGAAGAAGATCGTCCATGAAAAGACGGGGATTCCGATCAGTCATCAGCTCATGGCGGCCACTCATTCGCACGCCACGCCGCGAGTTGTTCGAATCAGCACTCGCCCGCCCGACGAAGCCTATCGATCGCTGGTCGCCCAGCGAATCGCGGAAGCTGCTGTGCAGGCCTTTGCAAATCTTGCTCCGGCAAAGGTTGGGTTCGGTACGTTCTCCAAGCCTGGTCTGGCAGCGTGTCGTCGGTCGTTGTGCAAATCAGGGTCAGTGGGCGTCAATCCCTTTGGAGAGTCCGGAGAACTCATTAAGTCCGTCGCGGGGAAAAGCGATGCGGTGATCGGTCCCGCCGGCCCGGTCGATCCGGACTTTTCGGTTCTGTCGGTGCAACATGCGGACGGTCGTCCGCTGGCACTGCTGGGCAATCTCTGCGTGCATTACTGCGGCGGATATGCTGGCGGTCTTGTCAGCGCTGACTACTTTGGTTACTACGCCAGACGGTTGGAATCGAAGCTATCTTCCGGCGACAAAGATGCGCCATTCGTCGGCATTATGAGCAACGCGACCAGCGGCGACATTGGCTCATTTCGAAGAACGGAAGGTCCGAATCCGCCATGGTCGCGGATGGAGCACTTTGGCAACATGCTGGCCGACGAGAGTCTTGATCTGCTGCCGAAGATCACGCATCAAATACCGAAATCGCTGAATGTCGTTACGTCCGAACTTTCACTGAGCGTTCGCAAACCGGACGCGGAACGTGTCGACTGGGCAAAGGGCCTTATGAGTCAGCCGAACAGCAAAGGCAGTCATCGCTGGAGTCGCATTTATGCTCAGGAAGCGTTGCAGCTGCACGAATTTCCGGACCGGTACAACGTCCCGTTGCAGGCCATTCGACTTGGCGACATCGGAATCGCCGCCGCACCGTGCGAAGTTTTTTCTGAAACAGGACTCGCCATCAAAGCGAAGAGTCCGTTCTCTCGCACCATGACCATGGAGCTCGCGAATGGCTACAGCGGCTACCTGCCATCGGAACAGCAGCATGATTGGGGCGGCTACGAAACATGGCCAGCCCGCAGCAGTCATCTTGAGGTCGCTGCAGAGGCTAAGATCAAGGACGAATTGCTGCAACTATTGAAACAGCTTCGGTGAATCTACATCGGCACGCTGGGGTCCGGCACCTCCTGTGATGCAGTGCAGACCGTATCAATGAGATGACAGATGACGCGTTTCTGATGGCACGTCGGTCGGTAGTGCATACAGGAATAATATGCGCAAACTGCCCTGATAACAGAGATTCGTAGTAATAGCAGTCGTGTCGTCAAGCCGAATGACTCAGGCAGTGATTCCTGCCCCTGCGGCCACAGTCATTCAGATTGCACTGATCATTGCGCCTGGCTGACGGTCTCGAAAGTGGAATTGCCGTCAGACCACGATGTCATGCTGCCGGCGATCATGACAGGCTGCCGTTTGTCAGACATGACAGCTACGTTGATCGCAGGTTCACTGATCGGCGACTCGCTGTTGATATCACCTTCTGGTGACTCTCTGCGCGCATCGACGAAGGTTTGGCGACTGTAAGAACGCCCCTTCCAGACGCAGCTTTTCTGCGATTCTCGCGTCCCTGTCAGGCCCTCTGAAGTTGTGCTGCGCCATGTTTTGCTATCGGCACCACGTCCGTGCTGAACTGGACATAGAAAGACGGGAAATCGCTCGGCTGAGTGAAGCTGCAGCAGCGCGTGGTGTGGCTCGAAAGACGCTGCTCGATCGGCAATACGCCAGCGACAAGCTCGAAGCACTGTTGATCGTGCAGGAAGAAGCTCTGCGGTTGCACGGGCTTTCCGATGAACAGGTCAACCAGATTGCCTGGAATCGTCGCCTACTTCGTGAATTAAAGGTGTACTCGCCAAACGCGGATGGAAGTTATTCAAAAGAGCCAAAACTAAGTCGATCGTTCGTACGCACCGAAGTCGTGCCGGTCAGCATGCAGACGCCTGCGGCGGATCCCCCCCCCCCTTGATTCTTAGAGAACTGCTGGTGCTTCGTGGTCAGCGCGTTGCCACCGGACACGGTTGGCGATCCTCACGATCATGATGTTCATGCCCATCCCTCAGAAGGACCGCATCACGGAGATCTTGTCGAGCTGGGCAACGAAGAGTACCACGCCGAGGTGGTTCACGATGAAGAACACGGCAGCCTTGAAATCTACATTCTGAACGGAGCTGCCACTAAACAGGTCGCGATCGACACGACCGAACTAACCATCAATATTTCTCACGATGGGCATCCGGAACAGTTTATTCTGACGGCCAAACCTGACGAAGGTGATGAGGATGGGAAGTCTTCCCGGTTTGTTTCCGGCGACAAAGAGCTGGCCGAACATCTGGACGAAGAAGGCACCAGTCCGCGAATGGTCGTGAAGATCAACGGCAAGTCGTATCGTGGCGAAATCAAGCACGACCACGAAGGCCACGATCACGACCATGATGATCACAATGGCCACGACGAAGAATAACAGGCTGATGACCACGTAGCCGTTGCTGTAGATAGCGTGTGTCGCCGAATGGACGCGGCGCCATACTGCCCAGTTTTTCCAACAGAATTAACCGGACACGAGTGACCTCAGAAAAGGATTTCTCCCCATGTCTCTCTCTCGTCGACGCGGCAGGGCCACAGCCCTCATTCTTGCCGTTGCTGCCGCTTGCTCTTTAACGCCCTCAACAGCACTGGCAGAATCGGCCGGTCAAAGTTCTTTGGCAGCCGCCGCCCGGCAACAGAAGTTTGCATTTATTCTGTTCTACCGAACGAATAATGCGGCTACTCAGGCGATGCACAAGGTGCTGAATGCAGAGCTCGGACGTCGCGATAACGCAGTACTTGTTCCGATTAGTATCAATAATCCGCAGGAGCGGGCCGTTGTTGAGCAGTACGATGCCAGCCGTACGCCAATGCCTGCCGTCATGGCGATTGCACCCAACGGTGCCATTACCGGAGTCTTCGCGCAGAGACTGTCGCCGGGACATGTCGAAATGGCCATTGTCACGCCCGGCCAGACGCAGTGCATGCGAGCTCTGCAGGACAAAAAGCTGGTTCTTCTGTGTATTCAACCAAACGGAGTCTCGCAGATTCCCGTCGGTGTTCGGCAGTTCAGGGCCGACAAACTGAACGCTGATCGCACGCATCTTGTCAGCATCCAGGCCGGTGATCCTGCGGAAGCAAAGTTCCTGCAGCAGCTGAAAGTGCGTTCGGATACTCAGAACGCTGTCACCGCGTTTATGGCTCCTCCCGGAGTTCTGCTGGGCACATTCAATGACAAAGTGACGTCAACCATATTGATGACAAAACTGGCTGCAGCTGGTAAGTGCTGCTCAGACCCAAACTGTAAACATGGTCGGACAGCGACGGCAGCGAAACCGACAACCCGTCGTTAGTGGAGTTTACTTATTGTCGTAGACGTTACTGGCTTGAAAAGGAATGGACTCCATGCAGCTTCGAAATCTTATCTGGAAAGAACTGTGGCAGCGGCCTACATCGCTGTTGACCAGTCTGGCCGCCGTTGCTCTGGGCGTTACCGCTCTTGTGGCCATACAAAGCATCACGGTATTCTCTGAAGAGAAGATTGCGGGCGATATGCGGTCGCTGGGAGCCAACGTGCTGGTGCTGCCACCCGGCGTGACTTTGCAGGATTACTACTCTGCTGACATGCACGGGCAGACAATGCCTGAGGAGTATGTCACGCAGTTGGCTCTTGCTCGAATGTCGGGCGTGGAGAATCTGGCTCCCAAACTGTGTGTTGCCGCCGACGTCGATTCCATCCCGGTGACACTGACGGGAATTCTTCCCCGATCAGAATTCGAAGCAAAGACGGCGTGGCAGGGGATGAGCTTCCTGTCGAACCCTGTTGGCACGGATCGAGGCTGCTGCACGAAGCCGGTGACAGATACCAGTGGAGAGACTGATCCCACGTCGCTGGCAACGCAGCGGACGGTACAGGACCTTGGCAAGGATGAACTGATTCTGGGTGCCGATATCGCCGTTCAGTTGGGGGCCGGCGTGGGCGATGAGCTGACACTTCTGGGCGAGACATTTCTTGTGCTGACAGTGTTACCGTCTACGGGAACCATCGACGATGGCCGGTTGTTCACTCACCTGCACAGCGTCCAGCGTCTAAGTAAGTCCGGGCCGGTCGTAAACGTGATCGAAATAATGGCGTGTTGCGAAGATGCAGCCGGTGGGTTGATCGCGGATCTGTCCAGGGAGCTGCCGAACACCCGCGTGGTCACGATTGCTCAGGTTGTGGAAGCTCAGGTCGCGGTCAATGGCCTGATGTCTCGTCTGTCATGGGTTTTCTTTGGCATTCTGCTGCTGGTGGCTGGTGCGAGTATAGCCAGCGTGATGTACGCCAACGTCGCAGAACGGAGACGTGAAATCGGCACGTTGATGGCACTGGGAGCCACGCCCGGTTACGTAACAAAGATGTTTCTCGGCAAGGCGACCATCATGGGAATCGCAGGCGGAGGTCTCGGCTTTGTCGCTGGCACTATTCTGGCGATGGTGCTGGGGCCACAGCTTGTCGGAGTCAGTGTTCTGCCGATGCCCTCTTTGTGCGGGGTCGGCATCGTCACCGCTACACTAATCGCCGTCGCCGCCAGTTACCTGCCAGCACGCCGAGCCGCAGGACTTGACCCGTGCCTGTGCTTCAATGAAGGGTAAAGCGGTGTGATGCCGGTGTGCCAACGCAGCACCAGCACTCCAGACTGTTACCTCAACAGCATATAATTCGCTTCAGCAAAGGACTAACATGGTGTTTCAACTTAACAACGTCACCAAGGCTTACGAATGTCGGGGCCAGACTGTGAATGCCCTGACCGAAACAAACCTGTCCATCGGCGACAACGAGTTTATTGCTTTGGTTGGTCCCAGCGGCAGCGGAAAGACGACCCTGTTGTCGCTGCTGGGAGGCATGATGGCCCCGACATCGGGTGAGGTCCTGTTCCGTGGCGAATCGCTTTACGATATGTCATTGGTCGAACGTACAAAGCTGCGATTACGGAGTCTTGGCTTCGTATTCCAATCGTTCAATTTGGTGTCGTGGTTATCGGCCGTAGAGAATGTTCAGGTGCCGCTGAGTCTTGCCGGTGAATCCGCTTCCGCCCAACAGGAAAAAGCCATCGAACTGTTGAGCCGCGTGGGACTGTCAGACCGCCTCAATCATCTGCCCTCAGAACTCAGCCAGGGCCAGCAGCAGAGAGTTGCTCTGGCAAGAACACTGGCCAACGATCCCCGGATTATCCTGGCCGATGAACCAACTGGTAATCTTGACCCGGATTCTCGCGAACAGGTTATGAACCTGCTGTCGGATTTTCACAAAGAAGGACGTTCCATCGTCATGGTCACCCACGACCAGTTTGCGGCGCAGCATGCACACCGTTCGCTCAATCTCGTTGACGGCACGATAGTGGACACACCCTCCGCCTCCAGTGCTGCCTGACTGCACCCTTGCCGGTCGACAACCAACGCACCGCCGATGACAGTGCCCTTTGTGCGTGCTTATGGGAGAGATGGCGGTGGAGCGACGGTCAGTGGTGCGGGTGCCTGTTCCTGGATGTCATCGGGATGCGGAGGTACTTCGCCATCGGTCGAATGAACTCCAACGTCATTCATCAGGTGGTGCAATGTCGATTCGATCATGTTCATCTTTGACACGATTCCGAGCTGACCAATCTGGCGCCGATGGTGTCGCGACCAGACACGAACATCGTCCTGAACGTGGTGAAAAAGTGCGTCCATTCCGTTCAGCTGCCCTCGAATCGCATCGCGGTCGTTAGCGTGTTCGGCGTCGTGGATGAACTTCGCAACCAGCATCAACTGGTAGCTTTCTGCGTAAGTTTCACGAAAGCCCTGGTTGTGAGAGTAGTTGTAATGCAGGTCCAGGCAGAATTCGTTGGTCAGTTCTTCCAGACGGCTGGCCAGGTCGTCTACATGTGAAAAGTTGCCGAACTTAACGGCAACGGCCCGCTGTACGGTACGGCTGTTGGATGCCGTCTGAGCTGTGTAATAGAATCTTCCGTTGTGCAGGTGGTACGTCCCATGGTGATTCGCATGACGTGTATGAGGGACGATGTATGTGGAATTCCGATGCACCACATTTGGATGATAATTTCCGATCACGTGACCAGGTGAGTCTATAATGACGTGGTCATTGTGATCGATGTGGTCGCCAGGATTGTGATGATCGTCGTGCGAGCTGCGGTGACTTTCAATGCTCCTGAGGATTCTGTTGATGTGTTTGGTATAGCGGTGAAGCTGGGCTGAGGCGTCCTGTGCCGTTGCGGACAGTAGCAACCCGGACAGTGCCGCCAACGCGAAGCGAGAAATGTTCATTGTGAGCGTCCTTCCGTAATGGATAGATGACATCCTTGATGTTGATGTTCCGCCGCTCCGCAGCGGTGCTCTCCAGGCTGAGCCGACTATGAGTCATTGAATAACGCACAAGTTGTGCCAATGGCCTGCACGTGAAATTCCTGCGAATTCACAGCCTAATTGAATAGTGTCCCACCAGAACTGTGTCGTCAGGACGGGACGAGTGTTGTCAGTTTGATGTCGATGTGCCCGGTTGTGGTCAGTCCGATAATGGGGCAATGTTGATTCGGGATCGCCGGTGCAAATCTGTACCGACCATTCGTTGGTTTCAACGAATCCGGAATGCTGCCGCGCGACGTTTTCTTCGCAGGCTCAGTCCAGTTCTTGTCGTTGTCCACGAGTATTGCGTTGTTGAACTTTCAGGCGTGGCGTCGTGGTTGCCGGAGTTGTATAGATACCATTGGTGAAGTCCGTGTAGAACAGGCTGGCAGCCCGTACCACGACAGTTTCCGATGCACCAGACCAGGTTTTCCGGCCTCTTTCGCGATTGCTGAATGTCGCGCAGCCGGTAGTCTACGCGCATGAGCATTCAACTGGTGATCACGCCTGCGGGGCATCTGATTGTTGAGTCCGTGTCACGCGACGACTCACGCGTCAAGTTCGGTCACGGTGTGGCGGAAGGTCTTTGCGACACGTTTTCCGAATCGGCGGCCGCAGGGCTCGTTCGACTGGCGTCAGGAAACCTGCCAGTCGAAATGCCTGCGGAATTCGTGTTCTGGCGCGAGTTTGCTCAGCTGTTCTTTCACGAACTGTGCGCGTTGAGTGAGGAAGAACTGAATCGGGCCGTTTCCGATAAGGACAAAGCATCGGCCAGTATCGGTCCGCCGCAGGAGATGACTCTGGTCGAGCTGATTGAAAACGCCCCGCCAATGCGTGGATTGGAATATCTCACGACAGAAGTTCTGGGCACTCTTTGGAGCGAAGTACGGGCTTTTGCGCTACAGAAGTGCGCCGGTCACTCGGACGGTCCAGTCGCCTGGCTGCACAGTGTCAACCCTGTGTGGAATCTGCTGGGACGCGTGACGTTTCATCTGGCAGAGAATAAACGCGATCCGGGCCGACCGTTCGCATTCATGGCGACGTATGCACATCGCGTGTCGGCGAAGGCAAAACTTCAGCACCTGCCGCTGGGGGAAGCACTGAAACAGTACGCTGGCGCAAAGAATCAGGCGAAGCTGGTTGCACTGCTGGAGCCGGTACAGAGGGCCGCACAGGAAGGCACGTTGGTCCGACAGATGCTGGATTCGCGTCAACTATTCCAGCCGCAGGCGCTGACGATCGACCAGGCTCATCGTTTCCTGACAAGCGTTCCGCAGATGGAGGACGCCGGTTTGGTTGTCCGCGTGCCCGACTGGTGGAAAGCCAGACAGTCGTCGCGACCGGAGGTGCGGGTGACGATCGGGCAGGAAAAATCGAGCCATGTTGGCATGGACAGTCTGATGGACTTTTCGATTGACCTCGCTCTGAACGGGGCACCGCTCACACTGGAAGAACGTGATCAGATTCTGCAGGCAACCGATGGGCTGGCGTTGTTGCGAGGCCAATGGGTTGAGGTTGATCGGGACAAACTTCAGCAGGCCCTCGATCACTGGCATCAAGTCGAGCAGGAGTACGCAGACGGAGTCGATTTCATTCAGGGGATGCGCATGCTGGCGGGCGCACAGTTTGGTAAAGATGAATTCGGTGAAGAAACGGCGGGCTGGACTCGCGTTACGACCGGCAACTGGCTGCGCGAAATACTGCAGCAATTGCGAGATCCGTCCGGTATCGTGGACTGCAAACCAGGGCAGGATCTTGACGCTGTATTGCGGCCTTATCAGATTGACGGTGTTCGCTGGCTGTGGTTCCTGACGCGACTGGGACTGGGGGCCTGTCTGGCCGATGACATGGGGCTTGGCAAGACGATTCAGGTTATCGATCTGCTGCTGCTGCTGAAACGTGAAGACAGCCAGAGGAAACAGACGGAAAAGAAGACGACGACCAGTCTGCTGGTCGTCCCGGCATCGTTGGTCGGCAACTGGAAAAGCGAATTTGAACGATTTGCCCCTTCACTGCGAGTTCTGTACGCTCATCGGTCGGAATGCGATGCACAGACTCTTCAGGCCGTGGCGAAGTCTCCCGGCAAAGCGGTCGACGAATTCGACGCCGTTGTGACGACGTATGGCCTGGCTCGACGGTTCGAGTGGCTGTCAACACTCGACTGGCGTTTGATCGTTCTGGACGAAGCTCAGGCAATTAAGAATGCATCTTCGGCTCAGGCCAAGGCTGTTCGAAAGCTTCGGTCGTCCGGACGGGTCGCGCTGTCAGGTACGCCAATTGAAAACCATCTGGGGGAATTGTGGTCATTGTTCGACTTCTGCTGCCCAGGTCTGCTGGGGAACGCATCTCAGTTCAGAAAGTTTGTCAAGGGACTCAGCCAGCAGCAGGATGCGGCAGCTTATGGGGCATTGCGCAAGCTGGTCCGGCCGTACATCCTGCGGCGACTGAAAACAGATCCGGGTATTGTCCCCGATCTACCAGACAAGACCGAGATGCGGGCCGAGTGCGGACTGTCGAAGAAACAGGCCACACTTTACCAAAAGACGTTGAAGGATCTGGAAAAGCGACTGCAAACACTGGATGGAATTGAGCGGCGAGGTCTGGTACTGACAACGCTGATGCAGCTTAAGCAGATCTGCAACCATGCATCGCAGTTTCTGAAACAGGACGACTACGCGGAAAGAGACAGCGGCAAGTTTCAGCGTCTGAAGCAGATTTGTCAGCCGATCATGGAGCGTCAGGAGCGGATGCTGGTGTTCACGCAGTTTCAGGCAATGACCGGTCCGCTGGCCGAATTTCTGACAGGCGTCTTTGGTCGCAGCGGAGTTGTTTTGCACGGTGGTATACCGGTGAAGAAACGCAAGCACCTGGTGGCTGAGTTCCAGGCCGACGGCGGACCACCCTTTTTCGTAATCTCTGTGAAAGCCGGGGGCACAGGGCTGAATCTGACAGCTGCTTCGCATGTCGTTCACTTCGATCGCTGGTGGAACCCGGCGGTAGAGAACCAGGCGACAGACCGAGCGTTTCGCATCGGCCAGAAACGCAATGTTCTGGTCCACAAATTCGTTTGTCGCGGCACGGTTGAAGAACGTATCGATCAAATGATTCGCAGTAAACAGGATCTGGCCGACGAAATCCTAAGCGACGGGGCCGAAGCACAACTGACCGAAATGAGTGACGCAGAACTGCTTGACTTTGTCTCGATCGATCTTTCACGTGCTGCGAACGATGACATTTGACGTACGGGCAGCTATTCTTCGCTGGGGATCGCAGCGAATCAGGTTCGACGATCAGGCATCGTTCACGCCTTCATTGTACCGAACGAGAGCGGGCCATAGATTTTGAGCAGTGACGGATAACACCGTCACAGACGGCTCGATAGGGGGTGTGGTCATGCTGCATCAGGGAGGTTCACCATGTCATGGGGTTATGGATACGAATATCGTGAGTATGTGCCCGTCGCTCAGAGAAAAGCGCAGGCCCGCAAGTTCGCCGCTGCACGGGCCAAAAAGCAGAAACGCAAAACTCAACCGGTGATGATCGAAGGCCAGAAGATCGCGAAGACTTTCTGGGGGAAGGCGTGGTGCGATCACCTGGAAAGTTACAGCGACTACGCGAACCGTCTTCCACGTGGCCGGACGTATGCCCGCAACGGTTCGGTGGTTGATCTGCAGATATCCTCCGGTCGTCTGGAAGCAATCGTTGGTGGTTCCGATGTCTATGAAATCACAGTGGACATAGACCAGCTGAAACCGGCGAAATGGAAAGAAATCCGCAACGACTGCGCTGCATCAATTGACTCACTGCTGGATCTGCTGGGGGGACGTTTATCGGACGGCGTGATGCAGCGGCTGACCAGTCGGCCGGCCGGTCTGTTCCCGGCTCCTGAAGAAATCAACATGCAATGTGACTGTCCGGACTGGGCCGGGCTGTGCAAGCATCTGGCGGCTGTACTTTATGGTGTTGGTGCTCATCTGGACAAACACCCGGAACTGCTGTTTCTGTTGCGGGGTGTCGATCACACTGAGTTGGTCAGCGAAGCGGTGTCCGAAGGAAATCTCAGCAGCGCCTTCGGTGAACCATCTTCTGATCTTGCTGGCGAAGATCTGGGAGCCATCTTCGGCATCGAAATCGACACGACAACCGAATTGAGCTCGAAAAAGAAGCCCGCGGCGCGGAAAAGAAAGTCAACAGCGAAGAAAGTCGCTGGCAAAAAGTCTGACACAAAGACCAAAGTCAAGAGGGGCGTGAAAAAGGCGGCGGCGAAAAAGGGCGTGAAGAAGACGGCCGCAACGAAGAAAGTGAAATCAGAGTCCGTCGAAAATCCGCCGACCAGGAAGAAACCTGCAAAGATCAAGAAAGCAGCGGTGAAACCGTCTGCAAAGAAGAAGCCAGGCAGGAAAAAGAAAGCCGCAACGACCGAAGTGGCAACAAGAAGGTCAGCGACAGGAAGAAAGTCCGCCGCCAAAAAGTCCGCCAAGAAAAAGGTCGGCAAGAAGGCGAGATAAACCTATCGGATTCCTCGGTGTTCAGAACTGGCCTCGGCAAACAACGGCTCTCTCCAAATTATGCTGCGACGAATCATTCTTGAAAACTTTATGTCGCACGCGCGGACCGAGATCGATCTGGCGGACGGTCTGACGGTCTTGACCGGGCCGAATAACTGTGGCAAATCCGCCGTCGTGGCAGCGCTGCAGATTCTGGCGACAAACGGGCGTTCGACCCACGTGATGCGGCACGGAGCAAAATGCTGTCGGATCACCGTTGAGACCGACGACGGTCACACGATCTGCTGGGAACGAAAGAAGACGACCGTCAAGTACACGCTCGATGGCGAAGATATCCACCGAGTCGGCACGTCGGTTCCCGATTCACTGCACGAGCTGCTGCGTCTGGACCGAGTCGAAGCAGAGACAGGAAAAAGCAAACACGAATACGACATCCATTTCGGTGAACAGAAAGCACCCGTTTTTCTGCTGGGCGAATCCGGCAGCCGAGCGGCTTCATTCTTTGCCTCTTCCTCTGATGCGTCCCGGCTGGTTGAGATGCAGCACCGACATCGGTTGAAACTGCGGGACCAGAAAAGCGAAGCGAAACGTCTGAGGACTGAAAGCAATAACAACACAGCTCGCCTGATGTCTTTCGAACCAATCGATCAAATCGCTGACCACATCACGCAGGCGGACTCGTCCCTTGAAACGATCCGCGCTGCTGAACAGCGGATTCACCTCTTGAAACGCCTCACCAGTGGACTGGGTCACAGCCGTACGGAATGCGAACGACTGCGAATACAGCGCAGCATACTCGCACGACTCGATCAGGCAATGACGACTCCCGCCGATCTGGAACGCGTGACTCAATCCGCCACGCAGTTGCGTTCTGCCGTGGTTGAAATGTCGAATCTCCAGCAGCGACGACGAGATTGCGGGGCTCAGGTTGAAACTCTGGCGACGCTGAAATCCGTGCCTGAACTGCACGAGGTTAACCGCATCCAAAGCCTCATTGTGGACCTGGCTGCGGGGACGCAGCGAAGGGATTCTGCCAACGAGATTCTCGACTGTTGTTCCCCGGTCACTGCGCCTCCCGAGTTGGAACCAGCTGACGCGTGCCGCCGTGTACTCGATCAACTTTCCGCAGCGTCGGTTCGGCAACGCCACGTCGACAGGGTCAGTCAGTCGTTGTGGGTACTCGAATCAGCTCCGCATCTGAGTGACACGAACGCACTGCAGGCTGTTATTTCGAAGTTGGTTGACGTCGCGCGACGAAATAGAACGACGAATTCTGCGCAGGCGGCTTTCACTCATTTGCGAAAACCACCAGAGGAAACTCCCACAGATCGATTGCGCCAACTTGTCGCTGATCTCACTGACCGGCAGGCAGTCGTGGCTGGATCAATTGCCGGTGCGGCAGCTCTGGCAAAGCTGAGCACGCCGGCCGATCCAATTGACGTGGACAGCCTGACGGCAACGATTGAAAAACTGAGTCAGTGTCTCGGCGCCGCCGCGAAAGCTGCCGGGAATGTCGATGCGGCCCGGAAGAACACGGCCGATTGTGAAACACAAATTCGACAGTTTGTTAGATCCAATCCCAGGTGTGCCACCTGCGGAGCCAGCATTGATCCGGAGACTCTGATGTCGACCGTCCCGTCACTTCATGATCATTCCGTGACATCCGCGACATCCGTGACGGACGCAGACCAGGCCGATGGGGGTGACGCATCATGAGCGATCACAGCACGTCAATTGACGTCCGGGGCTTGTTGTTCATCGGTGACCCGCACCTTGAGGCTCGCGTTCCCGGGTTTCGCAAGGACGATTATCCGGACGTCGCCCTGCAGAAGTTTCGCTGGTGCCTGCAATATGCTCGGGAACAGCAACTGCAGCCGATCCTGTTGGGAGACCTGTTCCAGCTGCCTCAGGATAATCCAAACTGGCTGCTGTCAGCCATTATCGAATCGATCGATGAGCCTCTGCCCGCGATCTACGGCAACCACGATGTTCGGGAAAACTCGCTGAAGCCGAACGATTCCATTCACATTCTGTTTGCCGGCGGACATCTGAAACACGTCTCTGCCGAATCTCCCTGGACCGGCACGGTTGTCGGACGGCGGGTCGTGGTTGGCGGGACGACATGGGGTGACAGAATTCCAAAGGAATTTACCAACGACGCTGGCCCAGCCGACCTTGTCGTCTGGGTCACTCATCACGACATTTTCATCCCCGGATATGAAGAAGCCGGTCGCATTCGGCCGGGTGAGCTTCCCGGGATTGACTTGATCGTCAACGGACATATTCATCGGCGACTGCAACCGGTGAGCAAAGGTGGCACCCATTGGGTCACTGCAGGAAACATCACACGGCGCGCACGCAGCGATGCGTCGCGTGAACATATTCCAGCCGTGCCATGCCTGATCCCGGCAAGCGATGTTCCTGCTGATGATGCTTCGGACGCCTTTGCGTTCGAGGCACAAGGAGGGCAACGCTGGCAGATTCAATGGAAGACCGTGCCGCATGAACCCTTCGACGCTGTCTTTCATCCGGATGTCGAATCCGAAGAATCCGATGAGGGACGTGGCTCCGGCTTCATCGCCGACCTGCGCCAACTGACAGCTCGTCGCACCGATTCCGGTGCCGGGCTGAACGAATATCTGAAGCAACACCTGGATCAATTCGAAGCGCCCGTGGCCGCCGAAATCATGCGATTGGCGGCCGAGGTGACTTCTGAAGACCCGGACAACCACAATCGTGATCTTTGAAACGAAATGGACGGTGTCAGCGATGGCAAAAGCTAACAAAAAAACGGCACGCTCGATCGACGATCTCAAAGGAGAATACGAACGGCTGAACGAGCGGAAGATTCAGGCTCAGACCCAACTGGAGGAAGCCACAAAACAGTTGGAAGCGCTGCAGAAAGAAGCGATCGCTGAATTCGAAACCAGTGATATAAACGAACTGAAAAGCAAGCTTGAACAGATGGAGGCCGAGAACGAACAGCGGCGCTGCGACTATCAGGAATTGCTCGAACAGATCTCCGGAGAATTGGCGAAAGTCGAGCAGGAATCGGCGTCTCAGACGAAATCCGGGAATACGGATGATGCCTGAGCCCGAAGCAAATGCGGCAAAGAACCTGTTGGCGGAGGTTCGCGGACGGCTGGACCGTCTGCAGGGCAAGCGAGACGAACTTGTCACGCGGCAGAACGCCCTGGACGTCAGGTTGAATGAGATTAATACGTACCTCGCGATCGCCGATTCTGTAACCGATGCGCTTGAGCAGTTGAGCAACGACGTGTTTCAGCAGGAGCTCACGGTGATCGAATCGACCTTGACGAAGGCGTTGCAGGAGGTGTTGGATCAGCCGGTCGTGTTCAAGGCCACGGCGTCGTTTAAGCGGGATGCCGCCAGCGTCGAATTCTCAATAGAGCGGGACGGAAACCCTGAAGACATCATGCGTGGTCAGGGAGGCTCGGTAGCCAACGTCGTGTCGGTCGGGCTGCGAATGTTTGCCATCACGACTCTGGACGACCGACGGCACCGCAAGTTCCTTGTGCTGGACGAGCAGGACTGCTGGTTGCATCCGGATCTGGTGCCTCGGCTGGTGAAAATTGTTCACGAAGCAGGAACAGCCCTCGGTTTTCAGGTGTTGATGATCAGTCACCACGACGTGTCGAACTTCCTGCGTCATGCAGACCGCGTATACCGTTTGACTCCGGACCGCGGTGACGGCGTTGGGCTTGAATTGGTGCAGAATGACGCGGACCTAATGGTCAGTGACGAGTAACAGGGGGGCGTCCGTTTGTTTCGACTACCAGCTGTAAGCGCCAGCGAGTGGGTCTGTCGATGAAACGTCTGAATCGCCGCTCACTTGACGCCAAAGAACAACCAGTCGGTTTGCTCGTGGTCCACGAGTGTGTTGATCGTCGTGATCGGTTCCACATGCACCGTGTCAAACGTGCTGCGCAGAGCCTCGGAGAAGTCGCTGTCTTCGGCATAGGACCAGACCGCCAGCAGGCCGCCTTCACGCAGATGGGCTTTGGCTTTCGATAGACCCGCCGCCGTGTAGAACGCGTGATCTTCTTCGCCAAGCTGATCGTCAGGAGAATGATCGACATCAATCACGATCAGATCGAATTGTTCCGTCGGCTCCGCCAGCAGTCGCTGATAGACGTCGCCGGCGGTGATCTTAAGATGTTTGCAGGCGTTTAGTTCGCTCGACAGCGGAACCAGGTCACTTCTCAGCCAATCGATCACCTGAGGCAGATATTCGATGACTTCAACCGATGTTATCTTTTCGTGTGTCAGTAACTCCCGAGCCGTATAACCCAGGCCCAGACCACCGACCAGTGTTGTCAGGTGGTTGCCGCCATGAATTTCAATCGATCGATTCGAGATAGCACGTTCCGAATCCGTGTTGTAACTGCTCATCAGGAACTCATGGTTCAGCGTTACCTCAGTGACAACGGTTCCGGGTTCGGACAGCAATTCGCGTCGACGCAGACACAACGGCCCGAGCGGTGTGGCTTCGTACGCGAGGATTTCGAGATTGCCAGGACTCATGAGGACAGGATCTTCTGTTGGATGTGGTACGGGTGGAACGGCGTCGGGAGTTTTTTTCGAACGAACGACTCTAACGATTGATTGATCATCATCCGAAAAAGAATCCCGACCCCCTGCGCCAGACTACTTTCGTGGGCCGTGATTCGGATTGTCCCGACCACCGAAATACTTGTCGCGAATCCATTTCGGCTGCCAGACATCCAGTCTGCGGTTGCTGTTGTTGTACGCTGGCTCTTTCGGTTGTGGATCATTGACACTGAGCGGAGCCTTGTCGCCGAGTCGCGTCCTCCACGACCGCATCAACGTCATCATCCGTTCGACTTGCGATGCATGCGCCGCGTCTTCAGCCAGATTGTTCGTCTCGTGGGGATCTGACCTCAGGTCAAACAGTAGCTGGTGGTTGATTTTCGGGTAGATGTGCAGCTTCCAACGTTCGTCACGAACGGCGCGCTGGTTGTCCTGAAATGGCAGGAACACGGAATCTCGCACGCCGTTCAGCTTGCCCTCCATGATCGGTGTCAGATCGCGCGAATCGATGTCTACAGAAGGCTTGATGCCGGCAAATCCGCAGACCGTGGCATACAGGTCGTGAACATAGGTGAACGCGTCGCTTGACTTGCCCTGCGGGATTTTCGGGCCACTTAGAATCAGCGGACACTGCATACTCTGCTCGTAAACGTTCTGCTTACCCAGCAAGCCGTGACTGCCCATCGCAAGCCCGTGATCGGCGGTGTACACAATATACGTATTGTCTGCGTGAGGACTGTCTTTCAATGCCTGCAGAACGCGTCCCACCTGTTGGTCGAGGTGAGTGATCAGGCCATAGTATTCGCACAGCTGATCGCTGATGACTTCTTTTGTCCTGGGCCACGGGGCCAAGCCTTCGTCGCGTCCCATCGTTGCCTGGGGAGCGTTCACAAAGGGATGTTGCGGCAGAAAATTCTTTGGCAATGGAGGGCGTTTGTCGTAGTAGATCTTCCGATATTCTTCCGGCGGATTTCGAGGATCATGCGGGGCCATAAAGGCGACGTACAGGAAAAACGGCCGCTCCGTATCTGTGTCCTGAATAAAATTGACCGCCGCGTCCGCGAAGACAGAACTGGAGAATCCTCCCGCTGCTCGCCTGGGACTCAATTCGCCATCAGTCAGATCCTGCACTTCGAAATCCGCATGGTTGGCCATTCCCCCCATGTACACCGACTGGCCGGACGAAAATGCTCTGTGCAGTGTCGCCTTGCCGTTGTGCCATTTGCCGACAATGAACGTGCGATAGTCGCCCTGCGAGTTCAACACCGCAGGCAGCAACGGCAGCTTCTTCCAGTCGGATGCGACCTTTTCGGATGGAATCTGCATCCAGTGCCGCCCGGTCATCAGCATGGCACGACTGGCAACGCAGACGGCGCCGCTGAAGGAGCCGGCACAGTAGTTTCTGTGGAAGCTGAAGCCGCCGGCAGCGAGCTTGTCCAGATTCGGAGTTCGAATGTGCGGATTTCCATGAGCCCCAATCGTGTCCGCGCGTTGGTCGTCAGCGAACAGAAAAATGATATTCGGTCTGGTATCCGTCGCGTGCACCGTTCCTCGCGATGTTATCAGGATCGTCGCGATGAGTATTAACTTTTGTTTCATGGTCGGGGGCTCCGCATTCAATGCCGGCCTTCAGGATGGCAAAATAACCTGCTCACGATCGGAATTCGTTCGGATGTGCTCTTCAGTTTCCGATAACAGCTCGCAGCGCAAGCAAGTGTGTTCCTCAAACGCACCAGGCCCACTCGCTGGCAATTCGAGCTTGTACTGCCGCCCCTTTCAGGGGGCTTGCTCGGGCCGCCAGCCCTGCCGGTGATACTATTGCGATCGTTCGTCGGAAAAAACGTTCCCACTCGGTTCTGCGGGAAGAGTTGCCTTCCATTCGGACAGTTTTCCGAGCAATCGCTTGACGGTTTCCGGTTCCTCTTTCTTCAAGTCGCTGTTCTCGTAAGGATCAGTGGCAATGTCGTAGAGTTCCACGTAGCTGGAGTTTGAGTTGGTCATGAGTTTCCGGTCCTGATCCACGACGGCCCAGGAAACCCAATGGTACGGCTGGTTTTTGTTAGGCCAACGGGAATTCATTTTCCAGAAAAGTGACTTCCGGCGTTTGGGGATTCCGTTGCCCATCAGTGCGGCCACCTGACTCAATCCATCAGGTGTGTATGATTTCGGCAGCTTTACGTGGGCTACTTCGCAGAAGGTCGGAAGCAGATCCACTGCGGAAATCAGAGAAGTTTTGTCGACCTTGCCAGCAGCGATTTTTCCCGGCCAGCGAGCAATGAAGGGAACGCCGATTCCGCCTTCGAACAATGCACTCTTGTAGCCTTTTCGACCTCCCGTGATTCCTCGTGCGGCGCCGATTCCGTAACCGGCGCCAGTTGCGGTGTCGTGTGATAACGTGAGTTCCGTTGGCCTGGCAGCTCGCGCCGGTCCATTGTCCGAGCTGAAGATGACCAGCGTGTTGTCGGCCACTTCCAATCGATCCAGTGTGTCAAGAACTTCGCCGATTCGATCGTCAGCGTGGGACAGAACCGACGCATAAATATTGTCGCGTTCTTCAAGTTCGCGAAATCGCCAGCGATATTTTGGCACTGTGTGGAACGGTGTATGCGGTTCGTGCAGCCACAGGTTGACGAAGAATGGTTTTCCGTCGTGGTGACTTTTTTCAATAAAGGCACTGGCATGCCGCGAGTCCTCGTGCACCGGCATCTGCTCTCCGGCGCAGTTGAAAGCACCGTATGTGTCATATCCATATTCACTCGGCAAAGGCGAATCCGGGATCATGTTGTTGGACAGATGCCACTTTCCAAAGTGTGCGGTGGCATATCCGCTGTGCTGAAGAAACCGCGGCAACAGCGGAGCCTTGGGGCTTAGCCAGTCCGGCATGTTGCGTTTCGCATTGCTGGGCACCCACGCGAAATGTCCGTCAATGTTATAGCGCGCCGGAAAATGTCCCGTTATAACGGCTGTTCGGCTGGGCGAACAAACTCCGCTGGCGACGGTGAACCGATGGAAGTCGGTTCCTTCTCTGGCCAACCGATCGATGTTCGGCGTTTTCACATAAGGATGTCCATGACAACCAAGATCACCCCAGCCCCAGTCATCGGCAAAGATGAAAACGATGTTGGGCGTTGCTGCCGCTGCAGCGTGAGACGATGCCAGCAGGATGCCGCAGATAATCAGGACGAAGGATTTCATGCCTCTATATTCTACTCTTACGGAGGTGTGTTGGTGCGATATCCATCATACGCTCAGGATCGCACCGGCCGATAATACGCGGAGGGCATTTGCGGCCGCCTGCCGCGAAGTCGTGTTACCGGAGGTATTCCGGCTTCCAGGGAATGCGGTCTGCTTTCTCCTGAAGAAACTGTGCGTCGACGGACTGATACCAAGCATGCAGGCGATTCCGCATCTGTTTGACTCGCTGCGGCATCTCGGCGGCAAGGTCGTTAGTCTCGCCGATATCGGATACCAGGTTGTAAAGGTGCACGCGACCGTCTTCGTAGCGTTCAACCAGCTTGAAGTCACCTTCTCGAATGGCGCCACCGGGGATGCCGCCCTGATTGCTGTAATGCGGGTAGTGCCAAAACAGCGATTCACGATTCAGGACTTCGCCCCTGAGTGCCGGGCGGATGTCGATGCCGTCAATTTTATGATTTACCGGGATTCCGGCTGCCGCAGCGATTGTCGGGAACAGGTCAATTGAGCAGATCGGTTCTGCACATTCAGCGCCCGCCTTCGTGACGCCTGGGTATCTCACGATCCACGGCTCGCGAATACCGCCTTCGTAGACCCAGCCTTTGCCACCTCGCAGCGGCAGGTTACTGGTGGGTGAGCCTTCGGAAGTGGACAGTCCGCCATTGTCCGAGGTGAGCAGTACAACGGTGTTGTCCGCGACTCCCGAGTCTTCCAGTTGCTGCAGGACTTTACCGACGGCCTGGTCCATGGCCTCGACCATCGCCGCATACACAGCGTGCTTCTGAAGTATTCTGACTTTGCGCGGGCTGTCACCAAAGATCTGTTCTTCATCCGCAAACTCTTCGCCGGCAATGGCCGCGGCCTTCTTCTTGTGCTTCTCCACCAGATCCGGACGTCCCATCAACGGTGTGTGGACCGAATAGAACGCCAGGTAGGCTAGAAAAGGCTTGTCTTTGTTGGCGTTGATGAAACTGGCCGTTTCCCGCGCGAGTCGGGCCGGCAGGTGATCACCCTCCGGGCTCTCGACCTTGATCTGCGGATTCTCGAACGGCGCGAAGTACCTCTTTCCTGAATAAGGACCGCCGCGGCTGTACCCACCAATGTTGACGTCAAAGCCGCGGTTCTGCGGATAATATTCCTCGCTGCTGCCCAGGTGCCATTTGCCGGCAAAGAACGTAGCGTATCCCTTATCTTTCAGAGCTTGTGCAATTGTAATTTCGTCCAGCGGCATGTTGTTGTTCAGGGGGGCCGGATGGTATTTGCCACCTCTTTTCCCGGAGAAGAAATTTGTGGCCCGCACTCGTGTTGGGTATTTACCCGTTATCAAGCTGTACCGCGTCGGCGAACAGACCGGATTGGCGGCATACCCGTCGGTGAATCGCATGCCGGACTTCGCCAGTCCATCAATATGCGGCGTTTCGTAGAAGCACTTGGGATTGTTGGCTCCGACGTCCATGTAGCCCAGATCATCGACCAGAATGACAACAAAGTTGGGTGCCTTGTTCGAGTCATTCTCAGCCGCAAGGGCTACCGAAACGAATGAAACTGCGACGGCGGCAAACGCAATTAGCCTGGTGACGAGACGCAAATTCCGGTTGTTCATGTTTTCATCCTGTCTTGTTTGACTGACGACAAACCCGTTTTCTGAGCCGAACGTGCCGGCGTAGGGCTGTGACGCCGAAATGTCGTTGATCCGTACGGCCTGGTAGTTGGAGCAGAAAACGCTCCGATGGGCCCGCGGCCAACGAGTTCCGGTGGGAAAGTCACCGACCCCTGCGATTCGTAGTGTGCAGACCACGTCAAGGAAATGCTGTAACACCCGCGGCCCACTCAAATTGCAAATCGTAGTGTCGATCATTATGCACGCCGCGATGAACGTTGTCAGCCTGCGCTGTTATGTGTCTTGTGAGATGCCCGTTTTTCTACAGGGTGACACCGGTGTGGCTATGCCGCCCTTGTGCTTTTGCGACCTGTAGCGTTGGGATGATGAGTTCCAGGCATCGGTCCAGTTGCACCCGACGTGTGAAGAGGCTTCCATCCACCTCAGGCTGAGCCCGGGATTTATTCAGTCGATCGACCGTCGGCGCCTGTCCCCCAATCGACTAGTTAAAGACTTTCAGCCCCGTCAGGTCCGACGATGCTTCCCACTGTACCTGCTACGGCACCGGAATTGTTTCAGCAGGCACAATCGGCAGCCCTTTGCCAACGAGAAGTGTTTGCCGAAGCATGTGGACCTGAACATCGCGGGGCAATTTTCCAGGAGTAGCCCTTGATCTTTCACACAAATCAAGCCTGTGCCCTGTAACTGGGGCATACTTCGGCAAATGAACTAAACACGAAGTCCCCACCCTTTCGAAGTCGAAATAACGGAGAATTGTTCAATGAAAAGTGTTCTTTCACTGCTGACCGTGGCTGTTCTGACCAGTGTCGTTGCAACTCAATCTGCAGATGCCGGCTTGTTTGGCCATTTCAAGAGATCCAGTTGCGACTCATGTGCTCCTGAGCCATCATGCTGTGCACCAGTCGCCGCATCATGTTGTGCACCAGCTGCTCCAACATGCTGTGCACCGGTTGCTCCAACATGCTGTGCACCGGCACCTGCCTGCTGCGAACCAGACCCATGTTGCGACCCCTGCGGCAAACGTCGTTGTCGCCTGTTTTCTGGTCGTCTGTTGAAGAAGTTCAAGAGAAAGAGCGCATGCTGTCCTGATCCATGCTGCGAGCCAGTAACCTGCTGTGCACCGGCTGCAGTGTCGTGCTGTGCACCGGCTGCAGTGTCGTGCTGTGCTCCAGCGGAAGTAACCTGCTGTGCCCCAGCCGCACCATCCTGCTGTGCTCCCGCACAGTAATACGGCGATTGATTTTGCATCAGCAAGATTCTGAAGAATCAAAGGCCGGCGACTTTTGTCCCGGCCTTTCTTCGTGCGCGGGATTGAAATCGGGGCCATCGAATTGGTTTGGAAAGGTAGAAAGCCCTCTTATTGCCTGCCGGCGGAATCGCCCTGCCTGAGGTAAGGCCGTGGTTGCGATGAGAGGTTGCCACCCTCCCAACGGATGTTCCTGAAGACGGGCGTCCTTCCCTGCCAGATTTCGGGCACCCGGTCCGGCCGCTCTTTTTGTCCCGGCGTCAAAATCAAACTGGTGACGAAGTCGTAGTTCTGCAACACATTTCCGTCGGACGCGGCGAATTTATCCACGGGGATTTTCAGTGAGTGCGCTCCCACTTCAGGCAGTTCGACAAGGGCGGTAAAACGTGGGGTTTCGTCCGCTGACCGCCGCCGTGAAGCTGCACAATCCCCGGCAGTCGTTGGCCGTCCTTCGGAAACGCATAGAACACGGCGACTCGAGTTTTCTTTTTGCCCCATGTTCCCACCACGTAGCGAACGTGTCGTAACACGATGCCGTCTTCAATCGATTCGCGGATGATCTTTGCTTCCAGCGGTTCTGAACGAGGATCAAAGTCAGCCCAGGTCTGCTGGACGGACTGCGGAACGTCCTGCGCCCAGACTCCCCGCGGGTTGCTTAACAAAACGAGAATCAACACCGCTCGCATCACGACATGCTCTCCGATACCCGACTCGAATGCCCTGGCCCGAAGTTGCCGTCCTGCCGGTCGTCGACCGGAAATGTTGCGGGCGTTCCGATTTCGTGTTCTGTGCCTGCTGCATTCAATAACATCAGCCAAGCCCGCGTTGTTGACGTCTGAGTTCCGCAGCGAGCAGGTCTTCCAGGAAACGCAGACGCTGTGCCGGTTCCGGAGACTCCACCCTGAGTTTGCCTGTGAGGGCTTCGACCATCGTCGCAAGCAATTGTTCCCGCTGTTGTACTGGCAAAGTGTTCCAGCGTTCAAGCAACTGTTCGACACCCTGAAGATCTACGTCGTTCAGTTGTGGCAAGGTTGTGGGGTCAAAACGGAATTCACTTTCCAGAGCCGATCGCTCAGCCAGTTCAGTGCGGACGGCGCTCAGTTCGTGTTGCTTGTCAGACACGACAACAGTCCCCGCTATCATATCGCCGGTTCGCTGACTCCGTGCGGAGAGAACCGGCACGATCCAGAGGACGGGGATATGGTCAAGAACGCGAAACACATTTCGTACCAGAATGCTGGGCGCATCAAGAGAAAATCCGTCTGCCTTAATCACGCGGATATTCGACATGCGTTTGCCGGGCGTCTGTCCGCGCATGCAGAATTCGCACAGGCCGAAGTAGACGAAGCTGCCCAGTCCCCAGACCAGCATTATGATGCCGACGAAAATCATGACAGATTCGCTGTTACCATCGTCAAGGCCGGCAACCAGGTCGCTGACGCCCTGAAGCGAAGCGCCGGCACAGATCAAGGCAAACAGCAGGCCAATAGTCAACATCCACACAAAGATCTGGTCCACGAACCACGCCACGTAACGTGTGCCAAGACCGGCAGGTGAAAAGTTAACGGAGACGTTTTCCGGCGTTTCGAAATGCAGATCAGACATCAGAGGTCACGTTGCTCGCATGATTGAATTTGTCTGACAACGAGTCTGGTTGTATTCCACCCGCCGACCCATCAGACTTCACCGGAAACCGACGCTGGTGTCGTTGGTGGAAGGGGAGTATGAGTAGTTTCACAGGTAGTCACAAGCACGAATGGGATGAACTGGCGAGCCTGATCCAGCGCGGTCGGAAATCGATTCGTCGCCTTTCTCCGAACGAACGTGAGCGTCTGGACGAGCTTTATCGTCGGACGACCGTGCATTTGGCACGCGTTACAACTCAGACTCGAGATCAGCACCTGATCACCTACCTGAACAGACTGACCGCGGCGGCTCACAGTCTGATCTATCTTCCACCGCGTCATTCGATCTGGCGTGGAGCCGTGAGATTTATGGTCGAAGGTTTTGGCCGCGTCATCATGCGGTACTGGCGGCTGCATCTGATCTCTGCTGTTCTGGTGATTGCTGGTGGAATGATCGGTTTTTTTGCAGCTTCGTCTGACCCATTGGTTGCTCACGCACTGTGGCCTGCTGCAGATGCGCGACAACCCGGTTCTACGCCGGAACAATTGCTGTCGGTTTTGCGGTCCGGGCGTGATGACGGAGGTGGGCAGAAGTTTCTGTTCGCTTCGTTTCTGTTTCAGCACAACTTCAAAGTTGGTCTGTTGGCGATGGCAACCGGTGTGCTGGCGTCTGTGCCCACGGTCTTTCTGATGGTCTTTAACGGTATGCTGATGGGCGTGTTCGTGGCCATTCATTATCAGGCGGGCATTCGCGGTGAGATGTGGGCGTGGATTCTGCCGCACGGCGTCACAGAGATGGGGGCGATCATTCTTTGTGGCGGCGTCGGCTTGATGCTGGGCCAGGCGGTCGTGAATCCCGGTATCAGATCTCGCAGGCAACAACTGTTGCACGCTGGTCGAGAAGCCGCGGGAGTCTGTCTTGGTGTGGCCGGAATGCTGATTGCGGCTGCCGTCATTGAAAGTTATGTGCGTCAGAGTCACTGGTCGACGTCGATGCGTTTGCTGTTTGCTCTGGGAACAGCGGCATTCTGGACGGTGTATTTTACCTATGGCCTGCTGCGTGAACGCGCAATCACACAGTCTTCAGCTGATGATGATATTACAGTAGATTTCGTCGCCGTAGATCCACAAACTGGTTGATCAACGGCAACGTGACCTGTTGTGGTTCCACGTCAAGGACGTGAACGCCCGCTCTTTCCAGTACATGTAAGGCTCGACCTCGATCCCTGAGCAGTCGAAAGGTGACCGCCTTTTTCGCACCGTCATTTACCGAATTTGTTGGCTCGCGGATGATGTCATTCAGAAGAGGTGTTCTGAGAGCGGCGAACAGGACAAGATGGCGGCGGCTGAGCTGTTGCAGTGCAGCACATTGCAGGCGAGACGTTTCTGCATCACTGAGATCAGACAGGACGACCAGTAACGATCGCTTGGACTGACGCGTTTGAAGTTCGGCATGAACGCGAGTGAAATCCGATTCGTTCCACCGCGTTTGCAGGTCATACACTGATTCAACGATGTTACCCAGGGACCTGATTCCGGAAACTGGCGGCAGAAAGCCACGAATCTCACTGTCATAAGCGGCCACTCCGCAACGGTCACCGCTTTGCAACGCGACGCGAGCGAGATTCAGTGCTGCGTCGACGGCACAGTCCAGTTTCGATCCGCGATCCGTATCGCTTCCCATCAGTCGGCCGCTGTCAATCAGAATGACCACGTCGCGGTGACGTTCTACCTGAAATCGCCGCACTATCGGCTGACGCATTCTGGCAGTGGCGCGCCAGTCAATACGCCGCGGATCGTCCCCATCGCGAAAGGCATGCAGTGATTCGAATTCAGTGCCTGATCCATGCTGCCTTGTGCGCGTGACCTTGTCCAGCAGTTGCAGCTGTGCCCCGGTATCCTTTACCAGTTCTTCAGAGGATGCGAATGTCTCCGGGAGGACGCGGACGGATCCGGGGCAAGCAAACGGTTGCTGTGCTTCGATCAGGTTAAGCGGCCCGGCAACCCGAATCCAGACCGGACCGAAACTGTGCCGCCCGCGACGGGGGATGCGGTACGTGATTGCGACGTTCTGCTGCTGTGCAGCAGAAATCCTGCAGGCGTGCAGCGAAAATGCGGGAATGCAATTCTTTGGGACGACGTCTCGCAAAACTGCAATCGCGACCTGTGCTCCCGGGTTTTCGACGTGAAGGACTGTTTCGAACGCACGATCACGAGCAGCGATTACGGGTATTGATCGACGAACAGAAAGTTGTTTCAACAGGTTCGCTGCCTTCCTGCGATCGATCTCGGCTGTTACGCCCAGGCCCACAGCACCCGCAAGCGGGACCACGACGAATGCTGCCTGGAAGAATACTCCCAGCGACAACACCGCCAGCAGCCCGGCCAGGACAACCAGGCGACGACCGGGACGGTACGTCACCGCGGCACCTCCACGAATTCGATCATGCGTGACAGGACTTCATCCGGTGTGGTGCCTTCCAGCTCCGCCGCCGGACTCAGGACGACACGGTGACGCATGACCGGAAGGAGGGCCGTCTTGATGTCGTCGGGATTGACATAATCGCGGCCGGCAAATCGAGCCAGGCTCTTGGCCGCCATGATCATCATAAGGCCGGCACGCGGACTGGCCCCCACGCTCATCGATTCGTCATCTCGTGTTGCCTGCAGCAGTCGCTGCACATACCGCACCACTTCATCCCGGACAAAGGTCTCCCGAATCACGCTGCGGGCAGCCAGCACATCGTCTGATGTCATGACCCGCTGAACGTCCGATTGAGCTTCGGAAGCGAGCCCGGCCGTCGCGTGATGTTCTGTCAGTACTCGAATTTCGTCTTCCGGAGGCGGATACGACACGTGGACCTTAAACATGAAACGGTCCAGCTGAGCCCGCGGAAGAGGATAGGTTCCTTCCTGTTCGCTGGGATTCTGAGTGGCGAACACCATAAAGGGGGCTGGTAACGAATGTGTCACGCCGTCGTACGTTACCTGCAGCTCCTGCATCGCTTCCAGCAGGGCCGATTGGGTTCGGGCGGAAGACCGATTGATTTCGTCGGCCAGCAGAAAGTTCGCAAACAGTGGCCCCTGTCGAAATTCAAACGTGCGCGTGTCATCGCGGTAGATCGACGACCCCGTGATGTCGTTGGGAAGCAGATCCGGCGTCATTTGAACGCGGTTGAAGTCCAGGTCCAGTGCTGTTGCGATCGTCCGCACCAGCAACGTCTTGGCAACGCCGGGCGGCCCTTCCAGCAACAGATGTCCGCAGCTGAACAACGCCGCCAGAGAAAACTCAAGCACCTCGTCCTGACCGAAGATTACCTTTTCCAGTTCCGTTCGAACGGCCTTATACTGCTCTTCTAAAGACAAGCTGACATCCTCCGCATGGCGTCAAGAGTTTCTGATTGTGACCAACGTCGCGCTGATTGCGTCGCCCGATTGACGGATTGCGTGGCGTCCCGCAATAACTTCGCTCGTTGCGGTTCCTTTCGTGCCATGACCGTCGCAATTTTGTCGACGTTCGTCGTGTCGTGTGGCAGTCCCATTTCTATACTCAACTGGCGAAGAACGCCGTTTCGCAGTTCCTGCACCAATTGCCCGCGTCCACGGTTGCCTTCAGAAAAGAACCTGGCCATGGCATCGACGTATTCTCTGATATCCCTTCGACGAACCCGATCATCCGGCAACGGCGGTCCCGGAAAAACGGCTTTTCGCCATGTCGAAAGGCCCAGCACAGTCAGGATTCCGACCGCTGCGGACGCGTAGCTCAAATGTGTGAGCAGGTACAGCGGTTGTCCACGCACGCCAAGCCCATGGTAGAATTCGTCAAACAACACCGGCTTACCGCTCGGTGCCAACAGGCGTGCCGCCAGGATGCTGTTGTCGCCGCGGGCAATCAGACGATTTGTCAGCAACAGCGGGTCTGAGATGACAACGATCTCTCCTTCACCGCGTTTAAACCGAGCGGCCAGGATTCGTACTTCGTCGCCGACCGTCCATGTGACGCTTCCGTCGGGCGGTTGGTCGCAAACAAGTGAGGCGACGCCATCTGCCGGAACGGTCAGCTGGCTGACGACGCCGTCGAGTTCTTTGAAATTCCCTTCGACGGTGACAGTGACGTCCTGCAGCGGACGCAGTGGTGCGTTCAAGGCGTCCAGCAGATCGCCTGCAATGGTCTCAGCGTCGCGCGATGAATTTCCGGACCGCGGCCGTCGCGCAATTCTTCGCCGCACCGCCGCCCCGTCGTCAATAAGGCTCACGCCTTGAAGGTCGATGGCGTCCAGAAACGTTGGTGGAGTTTCCTTCAGCTGTGCCAACATCTTCTTCAGTCTGAAGTCGTTCGGGGCACTTAGTGCGACCACGATTCGACCACCTTTGTTAACCCAACGCTGCAGCGCCGTCAGGTATGTGGGTTCTGTGGCGACAATCGTCGCAGCAGGGTTCAGGAATGCCACCGTGCCGGCTGTCAGACGGGCAGAATCCGGGGGGGCGAATTCACGATCAACTTCAATTCCAAGTTCATCCAGCGTCTCGAACAGCCCGCGATATCCGTGGCCCTGAGTCCCGAACGAGTCGTTGCCCATGCCACCGGAATCCGGTTCACGAATCATTGACAGCAGCGATGTCATGATTGACAGCACCAGCAGGACTGTCGCAGCGACGATGGCGTTACGCACTGACAACACAGCTATTCCCCTGCAGGACTGCACAGATACTGACATGTTGAGACTGGCAGACTTCATAATCCGCGGATCCGCAGCTTTCGGTACCGTACCATTTCCGATCAATCAGGTCGGTGATCTGCGAAAGCGGACCCGATAATGGTGACTTTTGATAACGCCTCAGCAATTCGCGGTTGGTGATGCCCACACGCAGTCTTCTTTTCTCCGATTGTTCGATGCGGATAAGGGCGGCTTTGAATAGCAACCGCATGGCTTCCACATATTGACCATCAGCCGCCGAAAGTTCTGCCGATCTTTCCAGATGTCGCGGGTCAACGTGGCGTTCGCGGTTTTGCACGCCTGCCAGTTGCTCCACCTTCGAGCCCTTGATGGCGTTCACGAAGGACCAGATGATGTGGGTGCTCAGGGCCACCATGATCACGGTCAGAATCACGACGACGATGATCTGCAACACCGGTGGCAGGCCGTGCAATGATTCATATATCCAGACAATCGGTTTCAGGATCCAGGACAGCACCGTCAGCCAGAGCCCCTGCGTTTCATCATCAAGCCCCAGGTCCAGCTGATAATCCGGACGCGACACGACCTCGACAGCCTTTTGACGAATGGTCTCGGGCGACTTCAACGCGGCCGGAATTGCGGTCGTGCCCGTCGACTGATAGGCAAGAAAAGTTAAGCCAGACTTTGCGAACATCAGAACTCATCCACTTCGTCACTGACGGTGGCGGTTTCCTGGCCCATAGATTGTGCGAGATGTTCCAGGTCAAAGTTTTCGTGACCACAGCGACAGGAAAAGTAGAATACGACCATTGCGGCAGTCGAGAGAATTGTCATGGTCGCCTGCATGAGGATTCGCAGAATCACCTGAACATGCGGTTGAGGAACGAAGCCGGCAACCATTCCAATACCAAACCCGATTGCTGCCATCAGAATTCCCAGGACAAACACTGTGCCTATGTTGCCGGACATGAGTTTTCTGCTGCGTCCCAGCGCAGCTCCTCCGTTGATGTTCTCGAGCACAACGACGTGAGTTGACAGGCTGAACCAGAAAGCGAACAGGATTCCTGGAATGATCAGCAGAATAACCCCGCCCATGATGGCAAGAAACATCAGGATCGAAGTCCAGAACAGGGGCAACAGTCGCGAAATTCCGACCTTAATGGAATCGAGCGCTGATGCCGGCTTACCGAGGTAGACTTTCGCTACGGCATCAACAACGGCTGCATTCGTCAACGGCAGAACAATAAGAATAGACAACAAGCCTGAAACCACGGTCAACGGCAGGTTTTTCGCTATCGCCTGCTGAAAGGCGATGAGCTGTTCGGAAGACGCTCCCATTTGCGGTGGTGTCGGCAAGACGGCCAGCATGATAAACGACGTTATCAGCGAGTAGGGAATAAGCACGATCGCCATGATGCTGAACAACAGTCCGAAGTGGTTCTTTGTCAAAGCAATCGCCTGGTCCAGAACTCCGCCAAGCTTCAAACGCTGAATTTGGTATGTCATCAAGTACTCACCTTTCGACAAGTTGAGGTATGAACGCGCGAATCCCGATGGACCTGGTGACGGTGTGGATGGCCATGTAGTGTCATTCCGAATCCGCACCTGCGGTAGTGGTCACTGATATGCCTCATCACCCGTGGGGCAGATTCTGGGGAAACACGTGTCGCTTTGCAAGCGATCGGTGAAGCCCGTCGCGACCGGGATCAGTGTATGGAATTCAGGAGCGCCATCGATCGGAGCGTGCCGGGAGTTGCATAGACGACAGGTGACGATAGGATTGATTTCAGACGCCTGTGCCACGAAGGAAATATGAAAAGATGATGCGAATAATGTTGATGTCCGCGTACAGAAGTGGGAGCACGAATTCGGCAACTTCTTTGGTGCTGGCGATCCTGCTTGCGTGTCAGACCGCAGCGATCGCCGATGATCCTTACGATGTTGTCGTTTACGGTGGCACCAGCGCCGCGGTGACCACGGCAGTTCAATGCAAAGCGATGGGCAAATCAGTGGTCATCGTCTGTCCGGATAAGCACCTGGGCGGGCTGACGGCCGGCGGTCTTGGATGGACAGATTCAGGAAACAAGAACGCCATCGGCGGGGTCAGCCGTAACTTCTACCATCGCGTCTGGAAGCACTATCAGAACTCGGACGCATGGAAGTGGGAGGATCAGGCGAAGTTCGGCAATCGCAATCAAAGTCCTCCTGGCAGTGCTGGCGACGGAGCAGCGATGTGGGTCTTCGAACCGCACGTCGCAGAACGCATTTTTGAAGAAATGATCGCTGAAGCGAACATTCCTGTGTTTCGTGATGAATGGCTGGACCGCAGGCCGGATGCAGGTGCAAACGTGGTGGATGGTCGCATCAGGTCCATCAGAATGCTCAGCGGCAAAACGATTCACGGACGTATGTTTGTGGACGCGACGTATGAAGGTGATCTGGTCGCGTGTTCTGGCGTTGATTATCACGTCGGACGTGAAGCAAACGCAGTCTACGACGAAACGTGGAACGGAATTCAGGTCGGCGTTTTGCACCACAGTCACTGGTTTAAGAAACCGGTGGATCCCTACCGAACTCCCGGCGATGCGTCGAGCGGTGTGCTGCCGCGTGTCAGCACGCAATCGCCCGGCATCAAGGGTGAAGGCGACCACCGTGTGCAGGCCTATTGTTTTCGAATGTGCCTGACAGATATTGACGAAAACCGCATACCCTTCGCAAAACCAGAGGGTTATGACGCGTCGCAGTATGAATTGTTGCGGAGAGTCTTTGACACCGGCTGGCGACAGATGTTCAACAAGTTCGATCCCATGCCCAACCATAAAACGGACACCAATAATCACGGTCCGTTCAGCACCGACAATATCGGGATGAACTACGATTATCCGGACGGCAGCTATGAACGCCGCCGCGAGATCATTCGCGAACACGAAGTCTTCCAGCAGGGCCTGATGTATTACATGGCAAATGATCCAGCCGTCCCGAAAGACGTTCGTGCTGCGATGGCAAAGTGGGGTCTGGCAAAGGACGAGTTCAAAGACAATGGGGGCTGGCCTCACCAGATTTATGTGCGGGAAGCACGTCGCATGATCGGCGACTACGTCATGACAGAACACGACTGTCTTGACCGCGTGGAAACCCCCCATTCCGTCGGCATGGGGTCGTACACGCTGGATTCTCACAATGTACAACGCTACATCACGCCGGACGGGCGCGTGCAGAACGAGGGTGACATCGGTGTAAGAGCGCCGCGACCGTATGAAATTGCCTACGGCTCGATCGTGCCGAAGAAAGCTCAGTGTCAGAATCTGCTGGTACCGGTCTGTGTGTCGTCCAGTCACATTGCATTTGGCTCCATTCGCATGGAGCCTGTCTTCATGGTCCTGGGGCAGTCTGCCGCCACGGCGGCATGCCTGTCGCTGGACAACGACGTTGCGGTCCAGGATCTGCCCTACGACAAATTGAAGACGCGACTGCTGGCCGACGGTCAGGTCCTTGAAATGGACGACCCGTATGCAGTTTCGTCTCGGAAGCTGAAAGGAACGGTCGTCGACGACGGTTCTGCATCGTTTGTCGGACAATGGCTGCGATCGGCTGCTAATAAGCCGTTTGTCAATGGTGGGTATCAGCACAACGGTAATGTCGACCGTGGGCAGAAATCTGCCGTCTTCGAAGCAGAGCTTAAGCCCGGTTCATACGAGGTGCGTCTATCGTACCCGCCCAACAGTAATCGGGCGCAGAACGTTCCCGTCACAGTCATTCACGCGGCTGGTACGAAGACCCTCATCGTCAATCAGCGAGAAGAGCCGCCGATCGACGGAATCTTCATCAGCCTCGGCCGTTTTTCGTTTAAGGACGTTGCCAGAGTTGAGGTCTCCACAGCAGATACGAACGGCCATGTTATTGTTGACGCGGTTCAATTTTTGCCTGCTCGATGATCTGCTCGTATCGCGCACTGGCTTCTGCGTAGATCGCCAATGTGGCCTGCTGTGTCTCTGTGTCCGGAAAGTGATCGGGATGCGATTTCGCAATCGCCGCAAGACGGTCGACCCAACGCAGCATGTATCGAGCGTCGTCCCCGGATGCCGCAGGCTTTTCGTCGATTGAAACATAGATCGGGCTCGTGTGTGCCTGGCGCAGCAATCCGTCAGGCGCTCTGAACAGTGCACGCGCTGCGATCCAGCCGCTGCGCTTTGGTGTCAACGTGAACGTTAGCTCGGAGTCCATGATCGGATCCGGTGCTTTCTGCAACAATTCCTGAGACGCGACGATACGTCCGTCGTGAATGATCTGCAGTGACTCCAGTCGCTCAATCGCTCTCACCGTCGTTCGGATCGAAACGACCTGAGATTGATTCGACCTGAGATCGATTGTGCCGCCAACGGTTTCGTTATTTGCGGTCAGCGTCAGCATAGGGCCACTGGTCGCAAACGTGCGTCCGTCACTGATGGCCGCCCATAGTTTGTCCGCGGTCACTTTCCCTTCAACGTGGGCGTAAACCCGGTTGTAGCCCGTCGGCAAAGACATCACGCCGATCGCCGATCCGCCGGACACACCGAGCCTGAAGCCGCAATTCAGAAAGCGGTAGTAGAGTGAATTGGTTCGATGGAACAGTCCGTCGCCCGCGGCCGCATTCGTTTCACCACTTGCCAGCGGTCCAATCATGCCCCAGCCTCCAGGCAGGGTTGTCGTACGGTGATAGTGGTTGTGGCAGACCTGAATCGTGTCGAGCATTCCCAACGCCACACCGATGACGGATTCCGCCCATGAAGGTTTGTCACTGTCGAACACAGCACGCGGAGAATGCCGCCGGGCCACGCGACACAGTTCGGCGTCGGTCGGAAAGTGTTCGCCGTAGCGCATTGCCGTGACAGGTTGATTCAGGTTGAACAGGAACGTTGCTCCGATCGCTGCCCCCGGGGCGGCATTGCCATCGATCCGTTCAATTTCGATATTGTTTCGTGTAATGATGTGGTGGTCGTCAATAAGCAGTGGTTGGTTGAATTCGTCACCGGGCCACTGCATCTCCCATGTTTCGCCTCTCCCTCGCAGCCAGTATGTGAACGAGGGGATCAGATGCACGTCGTCCGCCAACGCCAGCTGTTTGAGGATACGTGGGTCGTCGTGTCCCAGGTGGACATGCAAATCTGCCGAGTACCAGCCTTCCCGGGGCATATCAATCCAGCGGTCGATTCGAATTTGTTTCTCGAGCGTTTCGCCTGAGACAATCTCGACATCAATATCCAACGGTACAAATTCTTTACCCCTTTCAACGTGGACAACCGCCCTGCCGGCAGGGAGCGTCATCGTAAAATGCCCGTCGCAACTGAAGCTTCTGTCTCTGGCATAGGGCGTTGCTGTATCAGGCAGAGTTGGCTGAAACAGCTGCCGTCCGTTGACCTCAACCCACGCGCGAATCGGCGTCACGTCGCCTTTCTGATTGACTACCTGGACCGATATGTGGCCGTCGGCCGCACCGCAGAGCGACGGAATGACAGCAAACATCACAATCGACAAGACATATTCCACCGGCGATTGCCACACGAATGTCATCAGTTTGATCTCCTTTGCCGTACTCTATCACAGCAGCAGGCTGGAGTGCACCGCGTGCAATCGCAGGTGACAGTGAGACTGATAACATGCTGCGGAAATCTTCTATTCAGCGTTGCCGACAGCGCGGCATCAGTGCCTCAGCGATTCTCAAAAACAGTCCGAAAACGTGGACCTGCGGTCTCTTACAGGCCGCTGTTGACGAGATTCAAGGACTTGGAGAGAATCGTCGCCCACATGGATGTGAGGTGTTCTGCACCGATGCGCGGTTCACCAGTATTCTGTACCTCCCGGCAGGACGCCAGGAATGAATGACACGGCTCTAAGTCTGCAGCAGCTGCTGCCAGAGGCTCAATTTGTCAACTGTCGGGACATTGCTGTTTCGCGTGTTTCCACCGACAGCCGCAGTATTACTCCCGGGCAGGTGTTTGTTGCTGTTGCCGGCAACACGTGCGACGGACACGCATTCATTGACCAGGCGATTGCCAACGGAGCGATCGCCATTGTGGTGCAGCGCCATGTCTGCCACGGCACCATTCCTCAGTGCGTCGTGCGCTGCACAGCCACTGCCCACGCCCTCGTTTCTATGGCGCTGGCGGTTGGTCAGCAGCAGGCAACGACCGTCGCGGGAATCACCGGCACAAATGGTAAGACGACGACATCGTGGGTGCTGCGGTCGATTCTGGAAGCGGCCGGTCATCGCACAGGTCTTGTGGGAACGATTTGCACGGACGATGGTGTCAAATCCAGGCCATCGACTCTGACAACACCACCCGCCGGGGTTCTTGCCGAACACTTTCGCTGCATGATGCTTGCCCGGACGTCTCACTGTGCGATGGAGATCAGCAGTCATGCTCTGGTTCAGAAGCGATGTGCGGGGATCCACCTGTCCGCTGCTGCCATCACGAACGTAACACAGGATCACTTTGATTATCACGGCACCGCTGAGGCATACCAATCAGCGAAGGCTGACATTGCGAACCTCTTGTATCCCGACGCACCATTGCTGCTGAACGTGGACGACGCCGGCTGTCGAAACATCATGGCAGATGTCAATCATGGTGCACGCCTTATCACCTACGGCATCGACAATGCAGATGCGGAGTTGCAGTCGACCGTTCTGAGCAGGACTCATCGATCTCAGCGTGTACGTTTGAGGCTGGCTCAGGGTGATGCGGAAGTTCGGTTGCGACTCATTGGTCGACACAACGTTTCCAATTGTCTGGCTGCGGCCGGCCTTGCCGAACAGCTGGGCATCGGTCTTCCACATATCGTAGACGGACTGCAGGCCGTGCATGCCGTTCCCGGACGTGTTGAACGGATCGACGAAGGCCAGTCTTTCCAGGTGCTTGTGGATTATGCTCATACGCCGGACGCACTGGCACAGTGTCTCCACACGATTCGTGAGGTCGTACCGGGGCGGCTTATCTGTGTTTTTGGAGCGGGTGGGGAACGCGATCGCAGCAAACGGCCCCTGATGGCTCAGGCCGCGATGGCCGCGGACGTTTCCATCGTCACGTCTGACAATCCTCGCAGCGAAGATCCCCGCCAGATCATCGACGATATCACCGCAGGTTTTTCCGCAAACGCATTTCACCTGGTGGAAGCTGATCGCCGTGAAGCCATCGCTGTGGCGCTGCAGCAGGCTGAGTCCGGCGACGTGGTGATTGTCGCCGGCAAGGGGCATGAATCCTCACAGGAAACAGCTGGCGGAAGGCTGCCATTTGACGACCGAGACGTAATTCGTCAACTGTTGTGTGCATCAGATACCGCAGCTGTTGACGATCTGCAGCCGCAGTTTTCCATGCAGAGGTTCGCGTGAGCTATCCCCCTGGCGTGTCGGAAGCTGCCGCTCTACGTCTGGGCGTCAACATTCTTCTGGGGGGTTTGTGTTGTGTTCGCCGGAGCCGCTGTGGGAAGTTCAGAATCCTGTCGTAGCGGTAAACCGTGCGGGCACATCCAGGGGAGCTCTGCAGATGTCGTCGGAATTGATGAAGTTGGACTTATCCGCGTATTCGAAACGGGACGATGTCAAAGTGAGCATCAGACCGTCATCGACGGCAATTATTGCCGAAAGACATTCAGGGAAAGAACGTCTACGGCATCAGCGGTGCGGAAAAGGCTGGCTTGAACAATGTACCCGTTAACTGTTAAACACGTTTGCGAAGTCGTGGATGGAACCATCTGTGGCAACATTAAGCTTGCAGCCATCCTGGATGGGTGCGTCATTGACAGCCGGCAGGTGCAGCGCGGCGATGTCTTCGTTGCCCTTCCCGGCTCGCAGACCCACGGGGTCGAGTATTCTGCAGCGGCACTCCGCGACGGAGCTGACGTTGTTATTGTGGATGAGTCAGCGGCACACATGTGTCACACGCCGCATATCAAAGTGGCTGATGCACAGGTCGCACTTGCACAGCTTGGCTGGCACAATCGCCAGGCCAGCGACGCGCTGGTGATCGCGGTCACAGGCAGTGTGGGCAAAACGACTGCACGTCGCATGATCGCAGCCACGCTGGAATCTGTTCACACAGGAATTCAGAGTCCCCGCAACTTCAATAATCATCTGGGAGTGCCGCTCAGCCTGCTGGAGCTGCAGTCCGGCGACGAATTTGCGGTCATTGAAGTCGGATCATCTGCGCCGGGCGAAGTGGAGATGCTGGCGTCCGTCGTACGTCCGGAATTTTCTGTCGTAACGAGTGTTAGCCCTGCCCACCTTGACGGACTGAAGTCCCTGCAGGCCGTACAGCAGGAAAAGCAGGCACTCGTCACCTCTCTGTCGAGAGACGGGATTGCCTTCCTGAATGTTGATGATCCTCTTGTCGCCGAAATGGCGACATCAGCGCCAGGACGAGTTGTTACATTTGGCACAGCAGAAACGGCCGAGGTACGTGCGACCGCTGTGGACATGACTGACAATGCACTTGTGGTGACGGTTGATGGAGACCAATACACGGTGCGAGTTTGCGGCCGTCACAATGTGACCAACGTTCTGGCCGCCATCGCTGTCGGCCTGGAAGTGGGGCTTGCACCCGAACAGATCAACGCCGGACTCTCGACTTATGAACCTGAGCCAGGGCGTTGCTGCCCGCTACAGATCGGTTCATGGACCGTCATTGACGATACGTACAATTCAAGCCCGGCTTCCGTGACTGCTGCTGTTCGGACGGCGGAAGAATTCAGGCATTGCCGCCATCGCGTGCTGGTGCTGAACGACATGATGGGCCTTGGCGAGCAGTCGGCAGATCAGCACTATGGAATGGGAGCAGCTTTGGCATCGTCAAAGCTGGACCACATCGCACTCATGGGTGACTTTGCCGGCGACGTTGTCGAGGGATTCCTGGCGTGCGGCGGAGCACTGAATCGGATTTCGTGTTTCGCCAATCCGGCACTGCTGGCAACAATGCTGGACTGTCTGCTGTGCGACAACGACCTGGTGCTTGTCAAAGGTTCACGTGCCACCCGCATGGAGCAGGTTGTGGAATCACTCAGGCGGCTGGCTTGCACAGATGTTGCCGACCGTCGGGCCGCGTAGAGGACATACTGAACACTCAGGCCAGTCTTGGTCTGTTTTCGGCGTTTTCAACTGCCGGCCAATTCCTGGTTCAAAACGTCGACCATCATTCGTAATCTGCCGACCGCGCGTCGGTTGAAGGTAAACGACAGGCGGGGAAGGTCCTTCAGATGAACTTCGTCGACTTCCAGTTTGTGAGGCTGCGCCTTCTCAATTCTTCCGGATTCCACGACATCCTGAAACTCATCGTTCAGTCGCTCGATTAGCTCATCCGATGGTTCGCAGTGCAGTCTGAGGACCAGCTGATCACGGACAAATCGCATGCTGTTATACACGCTGTAAAAATCGAGAACTTCGTCGACAGCCTCTTCAACATTGTCTGTGACCTTCAACAGACTCATGTCGCTGGGTGAGATCATGCCCTTTTCCAGCAGTTCGGTTCTGATGTAGTCCAGCCAGCCCCTCCAATATGTGCCGCCGGGCTTGTCCAGAAAGACAATCGGCATCAGGTCGCGTTTTCCTGTCTGGACCAAAGTCAGCGTCTCGAATGCTTCATCCTGAGTCCCGAAACCGCCCGGACAGGAAACGACGGCGTGAACTTCCTTCACGAACAACAGCTTGCGGGTGAAGAAGTACTTCAGGTTGACCAGCTTGTCGTCTCCTTCAATGATGGGATTGGCTTCCTGTTCAAAGGGCAGCAGAATGTTCAGCCCCATGGCCATTTCGCGACCGGAACCGGCGTGAGCGGCTTCCATAATTCCGCCACCAGCGCCCGTAACCACCATCCAGCCTTCTTCGGCGATACGCTTGCCAAACAGTTCCGCCTGCTTCCACTCCGGAGATTCCGGTGCTGTCCGCGCAGATCCGAAAACGGTGACTTTTCGGTTACGCCGGAACGGTGTAAAGACCTTGAATGCGTAACGTAGTTCTCGCAGAGCTCGGCTGAGAATCTTCAGGTCCCCGCGAGTTGCACCGTCGGCTTCCAGCTTGTCGGCGGTCGCTTTGATCTCCTGAATCAGTTCGGAATGCTTACGCAGCTCCGAAACATGTTCGATCACATCCAGTTCTGAATCACGCGGATGGGTGAGATGCTTTTTCGCCATGTGGTCATTGCCTCCGTGCAAGAACGTTCGTCAGGTTTGACGTTCGAATTCACTGGTGACGCCACATTCCCGGGGCGCCGAATCAGCGATGGCTGGCGCACTACGTTGCCTTGCTGACCATTCAGCCGTCAATTGCCTGCATAGCTTCGCTGCGAGTATTGTAGATAGCCCAAATGGTATCCAGAGCGGTTATCTTCAGAAGTTCACGAGCCATGTCGTTGGCACCACACAGAACCAGTTCACCCCCACGACGCTTGAGGAACTTGTGGCACCGCAGCAGTAGTGCCAGAAATACGGAACCGAAGTAGCCCACGTCCTTCAGGTCCACGATCACAAGTGGAACTTCCTGGGTCGTCAGTGGATCCATGATGACGTCAGCCGCCTGTTCAACCAGATCCCAGTTGAGTGATTCGACGCTTTTTGCGGGGACAACTACGACAACATTGCCGTGCCATTCAATTTTGAAACTGTCCAGAACCTCTGTCACAGATCACCTCGCAACAACAAGACCACGGTAGGCATGGCATGTTACCAGAGCCACCAGTCTTCAGCCAGTGAGTGCGGAGGGAAGATTTCCATGGGTGCTGACACCCCGGTTCGTAGGGGGGCTTATCGGATAACCGGAATCCACCTGCGGCCGACCCTCTGCTGCCAACAACGTACGCAACGGCCGACTGAAGCGGACGCCGCTGAATCAAATGTCGTCGCGGTAGACGGTGACGGACTCGGACACGACCAGGGGCTCTTCCATCTGGCGGTATCGAACGCTGGCTTTAACGACACCATTGCGCACGGGGCGAGCTCCCATCATCTTTACCTGAAATGACTGTTTCTGACCTGATGCGATTCTCACGATGACGTTGTACTGGACCAGATTTCCAGCAAGAAGTTTTGCCTGAACTTCAGCACTGCCAGCGCCCACAACCTGAATTTCTTCCGGTACTGCAATCGTCAGTTCAACGTCCGATGCGTCAGCAGTGCCGCGGTTGTCAATGGTGATGGTAAAGCCGAAGGTTTCGCCCATCGCTATCGGTCCGTCAAGCTGGCTGATATCAGCGCTGACGTTGTGCAGATCTTCCACGACGGTTGTGGACACATAGTCATCGCTGCGGAAGCCTGCGTTCTCCAGAATCGTGACCGTGCTTTCTCTGGAACCGGCTGACGTTGGCATCAGTTCGATCTGCAACAGCATCTGCTGGCCGGCGCCGATTCGATCAAGATTCCATGTTACGCTGCGGCTGGCTTCGCTGTAGTGACCGCCGTTGTCGGCACTGATGAAACGCATGCCCTCGGGAACCTGTTCGACCACTTTGGCGTCGATGGCATCGAAGTTGGTTTCGTTGGTCACTACGTTTTCGTATACGCCGGGATGGCCAACGTATCGTCGTTTGGGGCCACGTCGAACGATCTGCAATTGGGCACCAATGACGTTGGTCTGCCATGCTGCCTGATCATTGGCACCACCATTCGCCGTTAATTCTGCGTTTGTTTGATGTTCACCAGGTTCCCCGGCAACGACAGAGAGGATAATCTCCCGTTGTTCACCCGGTCTCATGGATTGGATTTCGTATTCCAGATCACGACCCTGTGGGTGGTTGAAGCCGCCGCCGTTCGGCAACACGGTTCTGAGTACGACGTCACGAGCTTCGCCGGTGCCTTCGTTCGCAATGATATATCGATACGAGACTTCTTCACCGAGTCTCACTTCCTTGGGGCCTGCCATCTGCAATCGCAGTTTGGGAGCAGTAATGAGTGTCGTTGCTTTTACGCGTGCTTTAAACTTCACGGACGCAATACCATCCAGTTTGCCTTCGCCGGTGGGCGTTACCTGAACTCTGATCTCTTCGGTTTCGCCAGGTTTGATGCTGTCAAAGTGCCAGATGAGCTTACCAGTCGTGCGATCAAGGTCCGGTTGCGGTCGCGCCCCGTTTACTTCCACGCCAGCATTGACCTCGTCTTCCACGATGACCTCAAATGCAGTGGCATCACCTTCATTGCGGACAAGAATGCTGTAGTCCAATGGTGTACCAACAGAAGCGTTTTCCGGAGCTGTCTTCTGCAGCACAATATTAGGCCGCATGACAGCAGAGACGAGACGGATGTCGTTTTCTGAATCACGCGGTGGAAATCGGCGAACACCGTTGTTGGCAGGCTGCCGAAGTGGTGGCGCTGCTGATGGCTGAGCCTCGAATGTACGGGAGTTCAGTTCTGACTGACCGGGAGACGTCAGCGGCGGAGTCTCTTCAAAACGTTCCCGTGCCGGGAACGGACGGGTGTCGTGAGGATTCGTCTGACGGGCCGCCGGCACTTCACGGGAACCGCCCCGTGTCTCAGGATACCTATCGTTCAAATGTCCATTGTCGGAGTTTGAGTCGCCACTGTCTGATCCTGGAAAAGCAGGTTCCGGCAAATCCAGTGGTGAAGTGTCCGGCAGATCCGGAATTGTCCGCAGACCGCCGTTGGATGGCAGGTCTTCCGCGAAGGGCAGAGCCGTGTCATCGCGCGGCTGACTTGTCAGTGGTGATTCGTCTACGGGGACGGAGTCCGAAAACGGTTCGCGTGGGGCTGGCACCAGGTCCTCGGTAAAGGACCCTCGAGCATTGTCTGTTTCAGTCGCGTTTGGTTGTGCTGACGCGGGAAAGGCGGGAAACGGTTCGTTCTGCCCACCGGCCGGCAAAGCTGGTTCCGGTTGCCCACCGGACGGCTGATTCTCAGACGGCAGGTCAAACATGGGGACCCCGTTGCTTAACGATCGAGGCTGTCCATCTGTTGGCGCCGGTTGCAACAGAGGTACTTCTGAGTCGTCAACCCCGGCCGTTCCATTCGGCTGCGTCTGCACGCTCTGCGGGGCTGCCGTTGTGTCTGTCGTTGCATTTGCCTCTTCGCCAAAGAACAGGAATGGCTCAGCTTTCTTTTCCGCCGGAACGGCCTGATCCGTTGTCGGCCGGTTTTCCGCTGCAGGCGTGGTGTCCGGTAATTGGTCAGCAAGCGCAGCACCTCCGAATGGCGGAAATGAGGTGTCTGCAGTCACTTCGTTGGCGACGTTTGGTGTGGGCCGCAGCGCCATCGGGTCAGTCTGAGGCAAGCCGGGAAACGGCGTCCCGGTTGGTGTCGTGTCTTCAGCGAACGCTGGTTCTTTCTCAAAACCGACTGGTTCGACGGAGGTCAGGTCACTGTCCTCAAACTGAGCTGCAACGACCGGCGTCTCCATATGTGCGAAAGGATTGCCACCCTGTGCCAATTGTTCGGCATGGACAGTCGTGTCGATCGGCGGAGTGAAATCCTGCGGCGGCAGGGGGGCGCTTCCAGTGTGTCCGTCGGAGGCGAATGACTGGTCAAGCGGCGGTTCGGTGACAGCGAATTCTGGTGTGTCGGCGTTGGAACGCTCCATCGCAAGGTCGAACTCTGACTTCGTCGTGGCTGCGGTCAACGACTGTTCACCGGACTCGCCAATCAGTTTCTCCAGGGCTGCGTCCGTGGACGTATCAGTGGACGTGGCTGCGTCGGAATCCAATCGCGACAGTCGATTCTGAACCTCAAGTGTGACCAGGCTGCCAATGCCAATCACCCCGACGACCGAAACTGTTTTCCAGAATGAAGCTTGCATGGGAATCCTTCCCCAGCCACAAAAAATGATGGCGCGACGCCCCCGTCAGACATCGCCAAACGTCCGTGTAACGCCGGCACTTTTAGCAGAAATGAAAAACTACCGAAAGGCGTGTTTCCGCAGGAGAAAGAGGAGTTTCGGCGGATTCTGCAGTCAGACGGCGTGACCTGCTGGAAAACCTGCTGACGGAGAAAACCGTTCACTGCTGCATGTTTGACGGGCCACGGTTGCGTTTTTATTGCGTCTCTGACCGTGCGATTTCGTCGTGGCGAGGCTCAGAGTTGACAGCCGCCGTGGCCCCTGCCGGAGCGTTCTGACGAATTGGTTCCTGACATTCGATTGCCAATTGTCGTTCTCAGACATTTAGACTGCTTCTACCTGGCCAGCCGAACTCCGCTGAACTGCCAGCGACTTTCCGGAGGAAAGAAATTACGGTAGGTCCGGCGCACGTGGCCGACGGGCGTGGCACACGATCCGCCGCGCAGAACGTATTGATTGCACATGAATTTTCCATTGTACTCGCCAAGCGCACCGGCTGGAGCTTCATAACCCGGATACGGAGCATAGGAACTGGATGTCCATTCCCAGACATTTCCGTACAGATGCCGGAGGTCGGACGTGGTAGAGGCGTTGTCATTCGGATGAATTGCGGCGCCGGAGTCCATCAGTGACGTGGCGAAATTGCCTTCCTCGGGAGTGTCTTCTGATGCGACTTCCCACTCCGCTTCTGTGGCCAGTCGAGCGCCAGCCCAACGGGCGAAAGCATCGGCTTCAAAATAACTGACGTGACAGACTGGCAGCGATGGCTGCAGGTCGACTTGTCCACTCAGCGTGAATTCCGTCCAGACACCATCTTTCTGCTGCCAGTACAGCGGCCCCTGCCAGCCGTGCGTCTGCACCTGATGCCACCCCAGTGACAGCCACAGCTCGGAACGCTCGTAGCCACCGTCGTTGATGAATTCAAGATACTCTCCGACTGTGACTGTCTGACTACACAGCGAGAACGACTCCAGAAAAACGCGGTGTCTCGGTGATTCGTTATCGAAGGCAAACACATCTCCGCAGTGCCCGATTTCATAAACGCCTTCCTCAAAGTCAAGCCAGCTGGAGGTCAGTCGGTGTGAGTCAACCTGCAATTCATCTGACGAATAGTGAGGCGTCAGTGGATTGCGTGACAGTACGTGCTTGATGTCCGTCAGCATCAGCTCCTGGTGTTGCTGCTCATGGTTCATGCCGAGTTCCACGACATCCAGTTCTTGATCTGTCAGGCGTTTCGCTGACTCAAGTCTTGCGATCATCTGCTCATCAATTGCGCGGCGATAGTCAAGTACTTCCGCAACCGTTGGGCGGGAGAGCATGCCCCGCTGAGCGCGCGGATACTGTTGACCGACCGAGTTATAGTACGAATTGAACAGATACTCGAATCGAGCATTGTAGGCCCGGAATTCCGGTGCTGACTTCAATACGAATGTCTCGAAGAACCACGTAGTGTGCGCAAGATGCCAGCGAGTGGGGCTGACATTCAGCATTGACTGTATAACGCAGTCCTCCGGTTCCAGCGGTGCTACAATCCGGTTGGTGAAGGATCGTACGGATAGATATTTCGACAGCAGTTCCTGCTGTCGTTTACGGGACGCGTACTTTGGGTCTGTGGGAGAAACGGAAGTCATGATGAGACCTGTACTCCTTTCCAGAAAGCTTTAGCCATCTGCTCTTTCCTTTCTACACCTTAATTCCACGTTGACGCATGCCTGCTGATTGTTGACGGCGGCTCGATTCCGGACAGTCTAAGCATTCGTCGGCTTCATTCGCAGGCCTCGTGGAACAGCAAAACGCTCAACGACTTCGAAACCCGCCTGAACGACCAGTGCCAGAACGGCCGCGGGAATAGCACCTTCCAGAATGAGTGCTGTGTCGGCGAGTCGAATACCTGAGAGAATTGGCTGTCCATACCCGCCGGCGCCCACAAGTGCTCCCAATGTTGCGAAGCCGATGTTCAGCACGGCTGCTGTCTTAATCCCGGACAGAATCGCTCGCGAGGCAAGTGGCAGTTCGATCTCCAGCAGACGATACCACGTTGGCAGGTTCAGGACTTCGGCCGATTCCAGCAGTGATGAGTCGATACTGGTCAGGCCGGTGTGAGTATTCCTGACAATTGGCAGCAGGCTGTACAGAAACAACGCGATAATCGCCGTTGCCGATCCCGCCCCGACACTTTGCATTCCCAGCATCGCGGCGATCGGCAGCAGCATCACCAGCAGCGCAAAGGAAGGGATCGTCTGGAACAGCCCTGTCACGGCCAGAGCGACATAGCCGAACCAGACGTTGCGGGACGCGAAGATTCCCAGCGGAACAGCAATTAGAATGGCTGGCAGCAATGATCGCCGAACCAGTTCCAGATGATCGAAAGTGGAATTCGCAATTCTCTCGAATCTGCTGGGTTCTGCAACAACGCTGTCGACGCCCAGTTCAGCACGTACGAAGTCGGCCGCAACCCGCTGCTCTGTTTCACCGTCGATCTCGACCCGCCGGTTGCAACTGGTCATGGTTACCTCAGACAACCGTCCCTCCAGTTTCAGTACCGAATCAATCACATCACGGAACCTGTCGGCCGTTTCTTCGCGATACAGAATGACCGCGTCGTATCGTGGAAAGTAAGCACGGTCGTCTTCCAGGACTGTCAGACCCAGGGCATCAATTCGGGCATCGGTTGTGTAGACATCGGTAACGTCGATGAGTCCAAGTTGCAGCTGACGGTACGCGATGTCATGATCCAGACCGGTCACTGACTCTGGTGTCAGTCCGTACGCGGACTTCAGCCCCCCCCAGCCGTCCTCGCGTTCCACGAACTCGCTGCCGAAACCAAACCGCAGACCTGCCACCCGATTCAGATCAGAAATCCGGTGAATCCGGTCATGATGTGCGCGGTCATTGAGCATCCCGAGCGCATACGTGTTGTTGAAGCCCAGTGGTTCGCTCATTCGGATGCCGAGTTCACCAAGTGCAGCTCTTAGTTCCTCAATGGACCTGATGTCTCGATCTGAAAACAATTCGTTGACCAGAGTGCCGGTATATTCGGCATAGATATCGACTTCTCCGTTTGTCAGCGATTCGAAGACGATCCGTGTTCCTCCCAGTTCTCGTAAATGCTGTGTCGAGTGGCCACTGTCTTCTGACAGAATACGAAACATCTCACCCAGGATTACGGACTCCGTAAATTTCTTTGAGGAAACGCGTACCGCGGACCTGTGCGTCGGACGCGGAGCAAAGGCGGCCACCATAAGAAGCAGGATGATGAGCGTCTTCTTCATCTGACTGCCGCTCCGAAATCGGACGTTCGCTGCGCGCGGACGAACTGCGACACAAACTCGGACGCGGGGGCATTCGCAAGTTCTGCTGCTGAACCTACCTGCTCAATTTGTCCGGACTTCAGCAGAACGATTTGATCCGCGAACCATGCTGCCTCGTGCAGATCATGCGTCACAAAAATGACGGTCTTGCCGAGCGTGGAAAAAATCTGTCGCAGATCATCCTGGAGGTCTCGGCGGATCATCGGATCCAGCGCCGCAAGCGGTTCATCAAGTAGCAGGACTTCCGGGTCCGTCATCAGTGCCCGCATGATTCCTACACGTTGCCGCTGACCGCCCGACAGCTGCGCCGGATATCGTTCCAGGCCAGCCAACGGAAAACGTGTGAGTTCTGCGAGTTCCAGGACGCGGGATTCGATTCGTTCGGCCGACCAGCGTGCCAGCCGTGAGCGGATCGTCATGTTTTCACGGGCCGTCAGATGTGGAAACAGACCACCGTCCTGAATGACGTATCCCAGTCTGTTGCGGATTTCCGATCGCGTTTCCGACTTCATAGGTCGATCGGTGACGAAGATGCTGCCGCTGTCCGGCGGAACCAATCCTGCCACCATCCGCAGCAGTGTCGACTTGCCGCAGCCGGACGGTCCGATCAGCACGAGGGTTGTCGACGGGGTCACGGTCAGCGAAACGCCATCGACAACGAGTGTGCCATCGTATGCTTTGGATACGTGATCGAGTCGAACCATCTTTCTGCAGGCACTTTCTGTTTGAGATGGATCAGCCCACGGTCCCTGCAAGTCGAGAATTCATCCAGCATCGGCCTTTGTGGCGTGGCAACCGATCGGAACACAACATCAGCCAATCGTGATTCGGTTAGTCCAGCAGCGCGAAGTGCAGGACGGCAAAGTACTTGTTGTCGTCAAGCCACTGGCGACGCAGCGTCAGTCCGACACGTTCGGCGATCGCAGCAAAACCATCGATCGTATACTTGTGAGAATACTCTGTACAGATTCGTTCTCCGGCTGCGAACGAGAAATCGTGTTCCCCAAGGTTCACCGACTGGTGACAAAGGCTTTCAAGGTACATTTCAATGCGGCCGAGCGCCTGGTTGTAGATGGCAACGTGCCCGAAGTTCTCCACGTTAAAGTTGGCCCCGAGTTCTCGATTCATGCGATGCAGAATGTTGAGGTTGAATTGTGCCGTGACAGCCTGGCTGTCGTTATAAGCTGCCGTAACGATATCGACGTTCTTTTGCAGATCTATTCCAATCAACAGGCCCCCACCAGTGCCGCACAACGAGACGATCTGTTGTAACAGTCTGGTGACCTCCGGTGGCTCAAAATTTCCAATCGTGGATCCGGGAAAATACACGGCGTCGTGAGTTTCCCTGCGACCAGCTGCCGGCAGGTCAAAGTCTCGCGTGAAGTCGGCGCACACCGGCAGCACGTCGATCTGCGGGTACATCTCCGCAAGGCCTGCGGCCGTGTCATACAAATGCTCACGGGAAACGTCCACAGGCACATAGGCAATCGGGTCTATCAGGTGGTCCAGCAGCAGACGTGTTTTGGTGCTGCTGCCGCTGCCAAATTCGATAAGCATAGCGCCAGGCCCGATCTGCTCACCCATTTCCGGAGCACATAGTTGCATGATGGCAAGTTCTGTGCGTGTTGGATAGTACTCGTCAAGTTGACAGATTTGATCAAACAGTTGTGAGCCACGATGATCGTAGAAGTACCTGCACGGCAGTGTTCTGCGTTTCTGACGAAGTCCGGCAACGACGTCGCTTAAGAAACGGCAGTCGTCCTGCGTTTTGTTGGCGACGAAAATCGTGGATGAATTACTCATGCCGAGATACTCTGATGACGGGGGTGACAATCTTTAAACGGATGCACGCAGATGTCGGACTGTTGTCGTCAGTGAGGCCTTGGCAAACCCTGATTTTCATACGCGGCGACTGCGCATTCCGCTCTCTGGATACCGTAGACTTGACTCCGGACGGTAGCGGGGGCTTATACAGAATCAAGCAACAACGATGTGGAATCACAAGATACCCCGGCACATCCCGGAATCGGTGCGGGACGCAGACGTCCAACGCCGTGGGAAGATTGTGCCATGGCATGGCTGTTTTTCGGGGTGCCACCCCGGCCTGGCGTTTTTTCCTGCGGATGGATCATCAGGAATGTTGTTGAAGTTCTCGAGGGACAGCCTGGATGATGGAGAGGGTAAGTGAGCGATCCTGACATTATCTACCTGAATCATGCCGGGACAAGCTGGCCCAGCCCGGAATCTGTTGCGCTGGCTGCGTCCGCAGTGATGCATCTGTCCCCGGCAAGCTGGCCGGATCTTTTTGAACAGTCGCGCCGAACGGTCGCCGAGTTTTTTCACGTGGATCCGTTAAGGCTGCTGCTGACACCGAGTTGTACGGCTGCGCTCAACGTTGCCATCATGGATCACATGTGGAAGCCGGGTGATCAAATCATCACGAGCCATTATGAGCACCACGCTGTACATCGCAATCTTGTAAAACTGCAGGAACATGCCGTCGACGTCAAGACACTTCCTTCCGGCGGCGACGAACTGATCGACCTTGATGTGCTTGAATCAGAGCTGAAGTCGAACGATGTCCGGTTATTGGCCATCACGGCCGCATGTAATGTGACAGGACGGTTGTTGCCAATAGCTGATGCGATTGACCTGGCGCATCGATTCGGAACTCTGGTGTTGATCGATGGGGCGCAGATCGCGGGTTGGTGGGACATGGATGTGCACACACTGGGTGCCGACCTGTTCACCTTCGCGGGGCACAAGGGACTGCAGTCGCCATGGGGCATCGGTGGCCTGATTGTCGCACCGCATGTGACAATGAACTGTCCCCAGGCGGCATGCGAGCGAGCTGATTCTGAGGCCGACTCACACTGTGCACTGATGCCAGGGTACTGTGACGTGGGATCGGTAAACTATGGGGCGTTGGCGGGATTGGCTGCAGGCTGTCGCTGGCTCAGCGACCCGGAACGTCAGAACCGCCTGGAACATGCACGAGGCCTGGCCAGGGAATTCAGAGACGCGATTCGACGTCTTCCCCGCGTTGTGATTCATGATGATGTTGCAATGGAGCAGAAAATGCCAACGGTTGCGATGACCGTCAGGGGCACTTCCTCTGTTGAGATTGCCAAAGGGCTTCGGCAGAAGGGGCTCATCGTCTCAGGCGGATTTCAATGTCCGCCTCAGGCTCACAACGCGCTCGGTACGGACAAGGCAGGGGTGATTCGGATCAGTTTTGGTCCGCTAAATGCAGCAGACGATGTCGCAGGAGCTCTTGAAGCAATGGCCACCGTGATCAGATAGACGCCGAAGTCGAATCCAGGCGAGCCGTGCACCGGCGAGTGATATTGCGTAGCCAGTGCCTGTAAGAACGACGGTGAGGTCAACTCAAGACAGGCCGGCAGCCTGCGCCACGAACATCTCTTATGGCGTGGTTTGCTGACTATTCCCACTCGATCGTGGATGGCGGTTTTGAGCTCACGTCGTAGACCAGCCGATTAATGCCGCGAACCGAGTTGATGATGCGTGTTGAAATCCGTTGCAGCACTTCGTGTGGAAACGGAAACCAGTCAGCCGTCATGAAGTCTTCGGATTCGATTGCTCGAATGGCGGCCACGTTTTCATAGGTACGGGAATCGCCCATTACACCGACACTTTGCACTGGCAGCAGCACGATGAATGCCTGCTGGATATCGCGATAAAGTCCAGCCGTATGCAACTCCTCGATCAGAATTGCGTCGGCTTCACGAATGATGTCCAGCCGTTCTTCAGTCACTTCGCCAAGACACCGTACAGCCAGGCCCGGGCCGGGAAACGGGTGTCGCCAGACCATTTGTTCCGGCAGGCCGAGTTCCAGGCCCATGCGGCGCACTTCGTCTTTGAATAAATCTCGAACTGGTTCAATCAGTTCGAAGCCCAGCTCTTCCGGCAGCCCGCCGACATTGTGATGCGACTTAATCGTGGCGGCCGGGCCGTCCGGGTTGGCCCCGCTTTCGATCACGTCGGGATACAGAGTTCCCTGCGCCAGAAACTTCGCATTGGGAATGGATTTGGCTTCGTCACGAAAACAGTCAATAAACACTTTGCCTATGATCTTGCGTTTTTTCTGCGGATCGGAGACCGCGGCAAGCTCGGTCAGAAATCGCTCTCCAGCATCAACAACGTGCAGGTCCGTCTTGAAGTGATCTGAAAAGTGTTCCTCAACCTGTTCACGTTCACCTTTTCGCAACAGCCCGTTGTCCACGAAAATGCACGATAGCTGGTCACCGATGGCTTCAGAAATCAAAGCTGCCACGACCGATGAGTCCACTCCGCCTGACAGGCCGCAGATCACCTGGTCCGTGCCGACAGTCTCCCGGATCAATTGCTTCTGCTGTTCAATCAAAGAGGAGATTCGCCAGGAGCCGCTACAGCCGCAGATGTCCCTTACGAAGTTACCCAGCACCCTGGCACCGTGTTCGGTGTGCGTGACTTCCGGGTGAAACTGGATTCCGTATATGGGAAGATCCTGATGCTGGATGGCAGCGTTCGGACAGGTTTCCGTAGCGGCAATCACGTTGAACTTCCCGGCCACAGTGTCCACCTGGTCACCGTGACTCATCCACGCCGTGAATGTTTCAGGAATCCCCGCGAACAGCGCATTGACTGACGTTGTCGAACACGGTGCTCTTCCAAATTCACGCGAGTCTGCCGGCTGAATCCGTCCACCGAGCGTCTGGCACATCAACTGCATGCCGTAGCAGATTCCCAGAACCGGTATGCCCATGTCAAAAATGGCCGGATCAACCTTCGGTGCGCCGTCACCATACACGCTGGCAGGACCACCGGACAGGATCAGCCCTTTCGGGGCCAGTTCGCGAATTCGTTCCGCCGTCAGGTTGTGACGCACAATCTTACAAAGCACATTATTGTCACGAACACGCCGGGCAATCAGCTGGGCAGTCTGAGAACCAAAGTCCAGAACAAGGACGATATCGTCCTGCCCGAAAGAGTTGACGCCGGCTACTGAGGAGTTGTCAGCCGATGCTGATTCAGTCATTTCTGAGGTTCGCTTATTCAGATTACACGAGTCAATGAAGCAACAAAGACCAGGCCTCGCGAAGAGACCTGGCCCATCAATACGGTTCTTGAGTTGATACCAATTTGCGGCGCACTTATTAAAGTGGCGGCTGGTCTGCGTTGTCGCGGTTGCCTGGTTCGGCCCCTGAACATTGGGCCCGTCGACGTCCACTGACGGAGACAAATTCGGGTCTTGAGAAAGCGGAAAGGGACAATGTTAACGATCGTGCAGCTCTGTTCAAGAGATAGAGTCGACGACGCTTTCCGGCAGTTCCCTACCTAAGAATCTTCCGCGAGAACGAAAATCCGTGATGCTTGCGTTTTTGCGATGTGGCTAGTGCTTTGTCACAGCCCAAACGTGGGGTTGGCCGGAAAAGGGGGTCAGGTACCAAAAATGCGAAGCACCCTTCGGGCCGTTCCGGTTTTGGGTACCTGACCCCCTTTTCCTCGCCAACCCTGGAACTTGGTTTTGACAATGCACTAGCCGGAGGCGGACCTGTATTTTGCGAGCAATAGGTCGAATAGACCGTCGAAAACTTCAGTCGGGCGTCGAAGACGGCTCCGGCGGCGATTGAGGAGCACCTGTCCGCGAAGCTCTGATTCGCCAAAAAAACAGGGGATTGTCAATCATGCCCGCCGAGGCACAGCTTTGAGAAAATGCAGTCTCAAACGGGAGTCCGGGACTGAAGCCACGGGGTTTGCCCCCAAACTGATGCTGTTCAATGAGAGCAGTTTACTTATTCTCGTGAACCGTTCTGGCTCGTGGGCATGCCGTTTCTCAGGTTGGAACGCGTCCTTCGCGGCCACGAGTCAGCGTAATACGCTGTAGGCAGACGGAGAAAATGTACCTTTTTCAGCTGGCGGAACGAGTTTCACGAGGGCTTCGGCAAGTCGCTCCGGAGCGATTGGAACGCCATCGTCGGTTTCTGCTCACTCAGCAATTGCCCGACGGTGGATTCCGAGGACGTGAAGGCGAATCTGACCTGTACTACACGGGGTTCGCCGTGCGGGGGCTGTCCGTTTCAGGCGGATTGGAAGCGACCGACCGCGACCATGTTTCTGATTTCCTGGCAACTCAACAGCCCACGGAACTTGGCGTGATCGACCTGCTTAGCTGGTTGTATAGCGCTCTGGTCGTTCAGGCGGCAGGTGGCGCGGATTTGTTATCTGAAGCACCGTCGGACTTTGCTGATCTGATCGCCGCAAAGCTGGAAGCAACTCGCGTGGAAGATGGCGGGTATGCAAAAAGCACGGAAGGATCTGCGGGCAGTACCTATCATTCTTTCATGGTCGCCCTGACCTACGAATTGATCGGCCGAAAACCGCCACGGCCAAATCGACTGATTCAGTTTCTGTACGACCGACAACGCGACGACGGCGGTTTTGTTGAGATTGCACCGATGAAACGCAGCGGAACAAACCCAACCGCCGCCGCAGTCGCGTTGCTGAACAGTCTGGGCGGGATGGAAGAAGATATCGCAGACGACGTGCAGGGGTTTCTGACCGATGTTGTCAGCACAGAAGGTGGGTTTCAGGCGAACACGCGGATTCCGTTCGCTGACGGTTTGTCCACTTTCACGGGCCTGCTGACATCGAACGATGTCGGCGGAAGAAACATCATTCCTGCGGACCGGGTTCTGCAATGGCTGACGACACAGATCGAATTGCCCACCGGCGGCTTTCGTGGCGCCAGCTGGGACCAGCAGGCCGACGCCGAATACACGTTTTACGGACTCGGAGTCCTGGGACTGTTGAATGCAAAGTGAGTTGGTCTGCTCGTGCCCCAACCGGCCATGTGCTGTCTGGGCTGCTTATCGCTTAACCGCGTTGCCCGTTGGGCCGCGATTTTTCTATGCGAAGATTCTTCGATTCGCCGGAAATGCGGCGATGCACACGCCGGTAGATGACATCGCTGGGAAAGTGAACCCTGGGGTGAAAAGGACTGTCGCAGCTTGGCTGCGGCCGATCCGAGCACGGATTGGAACGTTTGCCTTAGATTTTCCGGGAAATCGTGCAAACAAATTACCGCCCCAGGCGACTCTGTCTTTACAGGCGAGATAGGTGAAGAACTTTCCGCGATACCGAGAATTCACGGCATTTTGGACGTGAGACCGCAGAAACGTGCCGTGAATCCGTTCTGGTGGATTGCTACAATCTTTGCCTCACCTCGCCCCCGAATTGCCCACCTCGACCTCTTCAGATTCAAAATAGCTTCTATGTGTAAGCCCATTCCTCGCTCAGCTTGTGCAGTTTTCCTGTCGAAACGACTCCTGCTCGTTGTCGCCCTGGTTGTGAGCGTCACCAGCCAGGCACCTGCACAGCTGGACGGCCGTCTGGCCGCTCGTCCCCTTGGCGTTGGCTATCTGCGGAATATCAACCAGGTGCGGATGCTGGAATACATCAAGCACCTGAGTACGCGGCTCGAAATGGACACGTCGATGTTCGACAGTGTTACGGAGGGACAACTGGAGGGCTTTCGGTCCGAGGTTGACGACGCCATCTCTGGTACGGCATGGTACATGGTTCAGGGGTTGATCCCTTCGTTTGAGAATATCTATTTTCAGGAGGTTGTCGACGAGGCAGATGCTAAGCGGATGCTGAACGCCCAGAAAGAAAGGTACGGTGCCACCGGCACGTTGCATGCAGAACCTGATGGAATGTTCAAATTGGTGAACCACAACAGCTGGAGCAATGATGTTCCCAAAGGCAAGGACCCGGAAGAATATGTCAAGCAGTTTCAACGCTCCACTGGCAACCGCGGCATGGAGCGAACGGCCAAAGTGATTGAAGTTGATGGCAAGATGAAGATCGAAAATACGTGGACTACGACTCAGTACTTTCGCTATCAGGACCAATTGCTCTTCAGTGGCAATTTTGAAGAGTTGTGGAGCATTGAGTTGCCTACCACGGATTCACTGACCAGCGGAGTCGATACTATCAACGACATGGGCCTGGATGCGTTCTTCGACAGGATTCCAGCTGCCATCAAGACACTCGGCTGGAGCATGTTGAGTTCTGGTGCCAGCACTCAGATGCAGCAGCGGGATCACGAAGATCAGTCAATCGCGGATCTGCGGAAGTCGTCGTATCAGTTTGGCCTGGATGTTACGAAGGCGTTGATGTTCGACGTGGACCAGGCACGTGGGTGGCTGCGATTTGCGACAGACGATCAGCAGTCCGTTCGAGGAGAACTGAATTTTGATACGCGGCGCAACAGTGGACTTACGAAACAATTGGAAGAAGTGTCCTCGGGGAACAGCCGATTTGCTCCGCTTCTGAGGGACGACGCTGCTGCGACACTGCACGTCTGCCTGCGGGCGTTTGAGCAATCAGATCCACTACTGACCTCAGCCGGAGCATGGCTGCAGAAAACAATCGGCGAGGCCACCAACGGTGACGCTGTGATGGTCGATGGTGCCAGCCGACTGGCGGAAACTCTGACGGGCATTTCGAACCATCAGGTATTGGAAGCGTTCGTGAAAGTCGGCTGGACGGAAACATCGGGTGGAGTGATCTACGGTGGACTTCAGGTAGACGACAATCCGGAGTTGCTGCGCAGCCTCCATAACATGATCGTCGGAGCAGACGTACCGACGGAAATGGCCGAATCGTTTGAGATAGTGGAGATGGACGGACTGGAAGTTATTCAGATTACGTCGCCCGAAAACATCACCAGTGAAATAGCCGAAGAAACGTCGCTGACGCTGACGCACGCCTACATTACCCATCAGAACTCCTGTCTGTGGTTCGCTGTGGGCGGTGAAAACGCGATTGAGATCATTCGGTCATCCGTCGCCCGCTGCTCCGCCAGCGGTCTTGCAGCAAGATCGCCGTTGCTGACAGCGACGGTCGACATGGACCGCTGGTTGTCGTACCCGCAGGACGACCCCACAGGGGTGGCCGGGTTGCTGCAGTGGCTGGATGAGAATGTGCAGGAGTTTCCGCCGAGTCCGATGGGTTTCGCATTTCGAGGTGGACAGGACGAAAAGCCAACTCCGCTGCTGCAACGCGTGGCCGATCTTGGTGGTGAAATGCAGGCCGGGCTGACCGTGATCGTGGACAAAGGCGGCATACGACTGAATCTGAAAATGGGCGAAGTCATTGCCAACTATTACGTCGCGCGTATGATTGACGCTCAGGAAAAAATGATGGGCCGGAGCCGTGCCCGGGCCGAAGAGCGTGCTGAAAAAGCGAAAAAGGAAGCGGCCAGGGCTAATGCTGAGGCAGCTGGATAGCGAGTAAACCGTGAGGCAGACGAGCACAGTCGCGTTGTGCCCCACCCCGATCACCTGAACGATCACCTCGGTACGCTTGGCGGAGCCAGACGCCCGGCCTTGACGACGACGCCCTGCATGACGGCGATGAATCGGCCCCGACCCCCTTCCGAGTACACCGGGCGTTTACAGACCGTAGAACTTCTGAGCGGTTCCACCCATGATCTGGCTCCGCTCTGTTTCACTGATGGAGCCAAGAACTTCGCCCAGAGCGTTGTACACCTGTTCGTAGGTGGCTGCGAGTTCACAGACAGGCCAGTCGCTGCCGTACATGCAGCGTTCCGGTCCGAAGGCTTCCAGAGCCGTTTCGACGTATGGTTTCAGGTCCGACGGTTTCCAGTTCTTCCAGTCAGCTTCCGTCACCATACCGCTTAGCTTGCAGTAGATGTTCGGGCATTCTGCCGCAGCCTTCAGGTCGTCGGCCCAGCCGGCAGTCACTTGATCTTTGATCTCTGGCTTCGACAGGTGATCGATGACCATTGGCAGTTCGGGCAGCGTTTGCCCCAGCGCCACGGCGTGCTTCAGATGTTTCGTGTAGAACAGCAGGTCGTACGGAACACCGTGCTTCTGCAGGACCTTCAGGCCGCGCAGGATGTCCGGCTGAATGATAAAGTCGTCATCCGGTTCATCCTGCACAACGTGGCGAATGCCGACGAATTTGGGATGGTCTTTGAACTCCGCCAACTGTTCTTCACACTTATCCGACGCCAGATCAACCCAGCCCACGACGCCGGCAATGAAGTCGTTCTGTTCCGCCAGTTTCAGCACCCAGCGGTTCTCCGCCACGTCATGCTGTGTCTGCACGAAGACAGACTTATCGATGCCACATGCTTTCAGGTGAGGCTGCAGATCCGCTGGCAGATAGCTGCGGCAAATCGGCGCGTGCTGCTCAGCGTGTAACCATCCGTAGTTGAAAGGCAGATCCAATTGCCAGAAGTGTTGGTGAGCATCGATGATCATTCGTTGAAATCCCTAACCTGCAAAAACAAGCTTCTGTTCCGTTCTCAGACATTCGTTGCCTGACCGGTCAGCGAAGCGTACTGCCGGCAATTCACAGATTCCAGCGACACAACTCTGACGTACCAGTATTCGGTGCGGTTGGTTCAATTTCGAATCGCCCGGCAACCACAGCTTCAGGCGGCTTCAACACCGAGACACGTTTAGTGATTGCTCATGTGAGTGTCTGTCGTGGTAATGTCGTTCCACTTGCGAGAGTCGCTTTCCTTCGAGACCCACGACCATCTCATTAGCAAAGTGTTCACGTCGGTGGTGTTTTCCAGGCGTGAACGCGCCGCACTTTCTCACCGCCGTTTACAGCTTCGAATCATTTTGGTTTTCCTCAGAAAAGAGTCAGCGAGACCGGCCAGGCCGGAGACAGAACACGAAAGAAAGGGGTTTGCATTTCGGAGGCATCAATTCGTCTTGATGCCTCCTTCAGATCGTTGGCCATTGCGATTATGCAGGAAGAATGTGAACGACACTTTTGCGCACTCAATCGGCACGTCCGATCCAGTTCCGAGCAGACAGTGCCTTCGCAACATATTCCTGACCTCTATAGAATAGACCAAGCCACAATTCCTTCAAGTCAGTTGGCGTAGTGTGCAACGACTGCTCTGCCGTATTGCGGCGAAGGAATGTCCGTTCCTCTCCCGGGCATTTTCGTCGTCTGAGACGATTGGCCGACGGTCAGCAGAAGGCCAGAGACTTCGGTTCTCTGATCGTGCCTGCACGTTACACACTGTGTTTCTGGGCGAACGGTCGTTCCCGCAAAAGGACGCGAACATCCGCTCTGTTGAGTTTTGGAAGAAGGGGCGATCCGGCCAGCCGGCGCACGTTGGGGAACGCCAGCGATTGCCGCCTTTCCGTTTTATATGGACGACGGTCGGCGACTGGCAATTTGAAGTCGAGACGGCCCGGTTTCGCGGCCGTCCTGCCGCCGTAGCGGTACGCGACCAGAATCTGCGTTTCGCGAACAGTATCTGACCGGTCGGGCTGGCTCTACAGCATGCACTGAAAGTTTTGCGTTGCCACAACCTTAGTGTTGGAAACACTTTACGGTTTGAGGCTCAGCACAGTTTTTGCGGCTGGCACGGTCGCTGCTTTAGAGGGATCGCAGCAACATTCAACGCGGTGCGGTGACTGGCTGCTGGCCAGCCAGTTGAGTCCCAACGCGTTTAACTGACTTTCAAGATCAATGGGTTCCACACAAGGAGAGAAAAGACATGAACTTCAAACGAGGAAAAGAGTATTGGTTGCCGGGAATGCTGGGTGTTCTGGCGGTCGCAGGACTGGCTGGAGCCTCCGCTGTATCGGGGACGCCCGCGGCAACTGACGGCCAGATTCAGCAGTCGCTGACTCAGGCGAATTCGTTGTCGTCGGCGTTCCGAGCTGCGGCAGATCGAGTGACACAGGCTGTGGTGACCATCCGCACAATGCCGGCGGATGTGGAGCGGGTTTCCGGATCGGACATGCGGCAGTTTGACAATGGTCTGCCGGAAGAACTTAAAGATCACCCGTTCTTTAAGAGGTTCTTCGACGGTGCCCCTGAAGGTCGTCAGCGATTACCGGACCGACCACGACGAGGCGGTGGACAGGGATCCGGCGTGATCATCGATTCCGCAGGGATAATTCTGACCAACAATCACGTCGTGAAAGGCGGCGGCACAGTCGTGGTTATTCTGCAGGACGGCCGTGAATTTGAAGCGACCGAAGTGAAGACGGACCCATCAACGGACATTGCCGTTGTCCGCATCGATGCAGGAGAGACTCTTGCGGCTGCGACCATAGGGAACAGTGATCAGATGGACGTTGGTGACTGGGTGATCGCCGTCGGTGCGCCGTTTGGGTTGAAGGAAACGGTGACCGCCGGAATCATAAGTGCCAAATCACGCGGCATCGGCATCACAGATCGAGAAGAGTTTCTGCAGACCGACGCTGCCATTAATCCGGGCAACAGTGGCGGTCCGCTGGTGAATCTTAATGGTGAAGTTGTTGGTATCAACACGGCGATTTCCTCAACCAGTGGTGGCTATCAGGGCATTGGATTTGCCGTGCCCATCAACATGGCCCAATGGGTTGGCGACCAACTGGTCGATACCGGATCCGTCAGACGTGCCTTTCTGGGCGTCGGCATCCAGCAGGTGACCAGCGACCTTTCGCAGCAGTTCGGGCTGGGCAACGTTGCGGGTGCCGCCGTGACGGAAATTCGTTCTGACTCACCCGCCGCTGAAGCCGGTGTCAGAACCGGCGACGTGATTGTGGAATTCGACGGCCGCAAAATTGACAGTCCCCGTACGTTACAGGGAACTGTGGAACGAGCAGTGTTTGGCAAAGACCACAAGCTGGTCGTCATGCGAAAAGGTAGACGAGTGGAATTGACGGTGCGTGTCTCAGAACTGCCGCAGAATTTGACCGAGTCCGATAACGGCGGCATCCGGAGATCTGAGTTGAAGGATGTTGGTTTGGAAGTGACCGATCTAACCGACGATGTCGCCTCGAAACTGGACATAACAGGAGTCAACGGAGTGATTGTGACCAGTGTGAAACGTGGCAGCGCAGCCGACAAAGCGGGTCTTGCACCCAAGATGGTCATCACCCGAGTCGGTGACATGGACGTCACATCGGCGGCGGAGTTCGCCAAAACGATGAAGGAACAGCTCGACGACGATGGAGTCCTGTTGCTGGTTCGCAGCGGAAGTGCCTCCCGCTTTATTGTTCTGAAGAGGTAACGGTTGTGAAGCACTGGTGAACCGTCCGCTCCCAACGAAACCCGCCACCAGGAGGCGAGCTGAATGTTACAGACCGTTCCGGTCGTTCAGTTCGCTTCTTTCGGCGGGTTTCCTTATGTTCATTGCGGAAGCCGTTCGTGACGGCTCATTTTCTCTGTGTCCTCCGTGATCTGTGTGGTTAGATCACTCCCGCCCGTGACTTTGTTTTCTACAATCAGAATTCATCGTCGAAAACGCTAACCTGTGTTGACGCACTAAATGAGCGAAGCATCAAAACAACCCGATCAGATCTCGGTCGCCGACACAGCGGGACGTATCGCGAGTCCGTTGTTTCTGATCAGTCTCGCCTTGCTGGTCGTGACCGGAATTGCCGCGTGGTCGATGCAGCAATCGAAGAATCAGGCGGCCAGTCTGGTGCAGATGAGTCTGCAGCGTGCGGATGCAATTCGGGAGCTCGAAACTGCCGTGCACCAGGTGCGATCGAATCTCTATTCCTACATGCGGACAGGTGATCCGCGACATCTGAACGCCGCATTGGGGCTACAGCAGGAAACGGAACGCTGGCTGGTTCAAACCGAACGCCTGCTGGTCGCACGTGGCGGCAGAACCTATGTTGCCGGATTGCGACAAAGTTACACTCGACTGACGGACGGACTGAGCGGTCTGTCAAACAGGGATGAAGCCCGGGAAGCTGCCTCAGTTCTGTTGGATGGTCGGGTCGCCGATGCACTGATTGAAGAAGCACAGTTGCAGCGTGCTGAGCAAATTCGGACCATGACGGCTGCAGTCACACAACACGAATTGCTCACACAACGGGCGACGTGGGCCATGCTGGGCCTGGGCGTGTGCGGAGCGATCGCGGGACTGGGCCTGGGTGTTCTGATTTCACGACGTGTCCGACAGTCATTGCTGCGGCTGGAGGTCCCCGTTCGCGATGCAGCCGGTCAGCTGAGTCAGGTTGTCGGACCGATCGCTGTGTCGGGTGGTTCCGAGGTACAATCACTGCAGAATCGACTTGATCAGGTCGCTTCCCAGGTGGGAACGGTTGTCGAGCGATTGCAGGCCAGCGAACACGAACGACTTCGAACTGAACAACTCTCCGCTGTCGGTCAGCTGGCAGCGGGGCTGGCGCACGAACTTCGCAACCCGCTGACGGCCATGAAGACAATCATTCAGTCAGCGCGGCAGACGGCCGAGCAAACACTCGACGATCGCGATCTGGAGATTCTGGATCAGGAAACGACGCGGCTGAATGAGGGCATTCAGTTGTTCCTGGATTTCGCGCGACCGCCAAAACTTGAAAAGCGTGAATTCGAACTGCACAGTCTGATTGACAATACCACTCAGTTGGTCGCCGCGCGAGCAAAGTTGCAGGGAGCAGATCTTCGGACGAGTCTGCCGCCAGAGCCGATCCGACTTGTTGCTGATTTCGAACAACTACGTCAGGTTCTGGTGAACCTGCTGTTTAACGCCTTCGAAGCGATGCCGGACGGCGGCAGCGTCACCGTCGCGGCGAAACTGGATGCAGAGCAGGGCGACGTTATCATTACTGTGTCCGACAACGGAAAGGGGCTTCGTCCCGACATCGCACAGCGTCTGTTCGATCCGTTCGTCAGTTCCAGGGATGCCGGCACAGGATTGGGATTATCGATCAGTCGCCGTATCATCGAAGATCATGGCGGTTCCATCACCGTGAGATCTGATGCGGCCAGTGGCACCGTGTTCGAACTGCGGTTACCGGAAGCCGGTCATGATGTTGTAAGAAAAGAAGAATCCGAGATCACGTAATGCCCACGCTGCTGATTGTTGACGACGAACCGAACGTGCGTTATTCGCTGCAGAAGACGTTTTGCGCGGACGGCGTGGACGTGATCACTGCGGAAAACGGGCACGAGGGACTGAGGCTGGCTAAGCAGGATTGTCCGGACGCCGTCCTGCTGGATGTACGGCTACCCGATATGTCCGGCCTGGATGTGTTTGCTCAGATTCGCGAACAGGATCGCCGCCTGCCGGTCATCATCATGACTGCTCACACGACAACCGAAACCGCTATCGAAGCCATGAAACGAGGCGCTTTTGAGTACCTGCTGAAACCGTTCGATCTGACGGAACTGAAGGAGACCGTTGCGAAAGCGTTTGAGACCAGTCGGCTGTCACGCGTGCGAACTGTATTTGAACATGCTCCCGACGAACTGCACGATATCGGCGTCGATCATATCGTGGGCACGTCACCGGCCATGCAGTCTGTCTACAAAGAAATCGGGCGCGTCGCGCCGCAGAACGTGAATGTACTGATTCTGGGCGAAAGCGGGACCGGTAAGGAACTTGTCGCCCGTGCTGTTTATCAGCACAGTCAGCGGCACGATGGTCCGTTTATCGCGATCAACTGCGCGGCCATTCCGGAAACGCTGCTGGAAAGCGAACTGTTTGGCCATGAGAAAGGCTCCTTCACTGGAGCTGATCGACGTCGCATCGGGAAGTTCGAACAGGCGATCGGTGGCACGATGTTTCTGGACGAAATTGGCGAGATGAGCCTGGCGACGCAGGCTAAGTTTTTGCGAGTGCTACAGGATGGTCGCTTTGAACGTGTGGGCGGCAGTGAAACGATTTCCAGCGATGCACGAATCATCGCCGCCACCAACCGTGACCTGCGAGCCGCGATCGACGACCGTGATTTTCGCGAAGACCTGTTTTATCGTCTGAATGTGTTCACCATTGATTTGCCACCTCTGCACGATCGTCGGGCTGACCTGCCGCAACTTGTGGACTACCTGCTGCGGCGGTTCAACGCGGAGCTGGGGACTCAGGTGCACGGAGTTTCCGACAGTGCGCTGGACCTGCTGCGTGACTACAACTGGCCCGGAAATGTTCGCGAACTGCAAAGTGCAATCAAGTATGCGCTGGTTAGAGCCACCACCGATGTCATCACGCCGGAATCATTGCCCGCCGCCGTACGTGGTGAAGTACCACAATCAGGCACTCATGCGGACTCCAGTGCGGAATCCACGTTACGCGAGCTGGTACGTCGATTGATTCAGGAATCTCCCGGCGACGTGAATCAGCAGTTTCACAAGGTTGTCGATGCAATCCTGCTGGAAGAGGTCCTGGCTCATGTCGAAGGGCACCAGGCGCACGCCGCCGAGCTGCTTGGTATTTCCCGGACGACACTACGTGGGCGCCTGCAGGCCACCGGTCTGGTCGTCGGCAAAGCCGTAAAGTCCGAACGCTGACAGGACCGGATTTGGGTGCCGTCAAGGATTGTGGTTTTGGGCGTACGATGGGCCATCGTCCCCGTGTTTATACATAAATCGAACAAAGTGCGGCGGAGCCGCAAAGCACGTAGCCGTGGGTGAAACCCACGGAAGAAGAAAGGCGAATGATGGCTGAAGTCGTGAAACGTCACAGCGGTCGTCGATCGAAATGCTGTCGCCGTTTCACGGCTTTCCTGTTCATGTTGTTCTCATTCCGCGGGTTGCCACCCGCGGCTAAGTGCCGCAGTCGCCTTCGCGACTAACAACACGCAACATTCGCAATGACTTGTCCATAGACAGCAGGACCATCGTCCCGTCCACTGATTTGATGCAGTTCGGGACAATGGTCCCAAGCTACGAAATGGGCCAACTTCACGACCATTCATGACAACACGCCCCGGTTGTGACGGCACTCCACAGAAATACGAGGCGTCACATTGTCAGTCCTGTTCCTCCTGGAGATGTTTGTTGATCTCATCGTATACGGGCTGAATGACAGCCTTCACATCAAGTTTGCCGCTCGCAATCTCTTTTGAATAAGGAATCCTGATGCTTGCATCCGGTAGCTGTGGCTTCTCGGTGGCTTCTCGGTGGCCACACATCTTCGTCCACTTTGGCCATTCGCACGCGGATGTCGTCCTTAGTGATATTCCAGACCATGTAGTCGATCGCCAGACTCAGAGGACCATCGTAGGTCGACCGAATGCGATCATTGATACCCGCTGTGGTGTCGAAGTCTTTGAAGAAGTGATAGGCCACCGCCATCCGCGGTTTGATACGCGACATCACCTTGCCAAATGCTTCTGGCGCCGTGTGGATCTGCGTGCCGACAAGCAGAGCACTTTGTGGTGTGAATTTGAGTTTTTCAATCATGTCCGGCACGGTGATGAAACACTCGTGAATCGCCAGGTCTGCATCCTTCGCGTACTCGTCATACCATTTGTTCGGATACGTATCACCGCCGAACACGAATTTCAGATCGTTCCACTCGACACTGTAACTCACCGACCCGTCAATCGAGTGAATGGCCGGCCAGGACCGAATGGTGACACCGTTCTCGTCGCAAACGACTTTGTTCATGCCTTTGTAGTCAAATTGCCTGACCTCCATGTGATAGCCGCGTGGATCGGTGAGCCCCGACAGGCCACGCCGTGAAGGTCGTTGATTAGGAGAAGGATTGGTCTTCCTGAGACAGGCGTAAGATGCCTAGAGACAGATTCCCCGTTGTACTAACTGAAGCCACTTTAGCTAGAAAGGAAT
>JAAERP010000216.1 GCA_024230215.1 Fuerstiella sp.
CCGTTATCCGACTCAATTTGCTGCTACTCGACTGGCGAAGCCCATTGCCGAAACGCACATACACTCGCGTTTACGCATCTGCTCGCTTCCGGGCTGACGAGCTCGATCCACTAACAATCACACAAGCCCTACTTCTACAGCCCGACACGCAACATCGGCGCGGCGAATCGCGACTAGTGCGCACAAAATCTGGGAAAGTCGAACAAAGAACGCCCTTCCGTGCAGGATCGTGGAGCATGTCATCCGAACACTGGGTCGAATCACCACGCTTGCACATACATCTACTTTGGCTTCTCGAACAGCTCGAGCCACATCAGACTGCAATTGATGAAATACTGGCTAACGGTGTGATGGCTGACTTCTTTTGCTACTCGTGTGGCTTGACATCTACCCCACCGTCAATTCCGCAAACTGTTCGTGACCGTGCAGATGCGTTAGGATTTCATATTGAAATCGACCACTACGACACATCTGACGCAGAAGACGTCGGATAACAAACGGATGAACCGGAGCCGGGTTTACCGGGCGGCTTCGCATACGCTCAATCACGTCGATTTCCGGCCCGGTTATCCTGAACGTTATCCGACTAAATCGCAGTGACTGACAACACACAACAAATCTGGACAGATTACTACGCCCGAATTCGTGGACGACGGATCGCCGAGGCTGAGTTCATCAGTTCACAGTTGGCGGCTGATGGA
>JAAERP010000217.1 GCA_024230215.1 Fuerstiella sp.
AGGAATCAATCGCCTCAAGGAAAATCCTGAACTGCTACGCGAGGAGCAGCCATTTCACGCTTCGCTGAAATTCTATCGTATCGAGAAACATGTGCTCGTGTGCGAGACCGGCGTCCGAGGAAAAATCATCGTCCTAACCCTTCTTCATGGTTCAATGGATATTCCCGCCCGCCTCGCTGAACTGGAGCCTGCACTGGCAATGGAAGTTGAGGTGCTTGTTAAGAAACTCAAGTGAAGCGTTAACACACTTTGGGAAAGCAGGGTCCTCTCTATGTGTGTCCCGCCTCATGGCACTGGCCATTGAGTGTGACCGGCTGATTCGGGATTAGCACGAACCCAAATATCAAGATCACCAGTCGCCCGCGGAAAACCGTGAGCAGCCACGGCATACGCACCTACAGCTTGTGCTGTTCCACCGACCCAGCATCGCCCGACGCCTTCGCCGGCCCTTTCGTGTTCTCGCGAATCTCATCTTCGAGGTTTTCAGCCATCAAACGATCTAGAGGAGGAATCGATGTTTCCCGTTACCTCTAGACCTTCCAACTTTCGAAGTCAAAAGTCGAAACAAGCAATCATTTTTCGAGAAATGCTCGGAGAGACAAACGCACCGAAAGGAATCCCGCCGAAAGTGCTCGGGATTAATCGACCAGCAGATCGCGAGACGATAATCCGGAGTCGGCCTGGAGCATCGAAAAAATAGCTCGAACTCGCTTCCGTCTCCGCCACCTCCGCGCCCAAGGGGATTTTCTTCGAGTTAGCGGTTGGTCCATCCTCTCGCTCGAAGAATAGGTGGTAAGTGCGGTCGGTCGTCTTCACCAACGCGCATTAAGTCGAAGGCAATTGTCGATCGTTCATCTTGAACCGGCAGTCCAGAAACCTTCTCCAATGCTATTTTTTCCTTTTTCCAAGGCAATGTTCTGCGATATAGATCGTAGGTGAAGGTCAGTCGGGATCAGAAGTGTAGGCCGTCATATCCGAAGCGAACGCGTTCACGCCACTTGAGGCATGCCAGTACTGAGTCAAGTCAAGAGACCCACTCACTTTCGCCGGGAAGCCTCCATTTCTTCCGCCGTGATCTTGCCGTCTTCGTTGCGATCCATCTTGGCGAACATTCGCTCCGCGTTACCGACGGCTTCGGTTCGTGTCAGGATGCCATCTCCATCACGATCGATTTCTTTGGAGTGTCCTTTTAGGAAGCCGCCCATTGCACTGCGTGATCCGCCGCGTCCGCTAAGTTCACTTTGGCTGAGTTTTCCGTCGTTGTTCGTGTCATACCCTGCAAAAGCCTTCGTTGCTTCGCCGACAATTTCGTCGCGGCTGATGATCTTGTTCTTATCGAGATCGATCTCATCGGCATGAACCAGAATCCACGGTTGCCGGGGACCGTCACCCGGCCCAGGGCCGCGTGGACCACCGGCTTGTCCCGGAGGACCGCCACCACCGCGAGGTCTATCGCGCGGGCCGCCTCGCCGCCCATCGCCCGGGCCACGAATCTCTTCAGACGTGATTTGGCCATCCTTGTTCTTGTCGAGCTTGCGTAACGCCGCAGCGGCTCCGCGAAGTTCGGTCTTGTCAATCCGACCGTCGCCGTTTGCATCCAAAGCCGACACAATGGGATCGCCGCCGGCCTTTTCATTCTCAAAACGACCGCCGCCTTCGCCGCCACGACCTTCATTGCCGCGACCTCGATTGCCTGGTAGTTCATTGCCGGTCGGACGTTCGGCATTTCGACGACCGTCGCCACCACCGCCTTGACGCGGCGTGTAGTTTTCGGTCTTCGTTCCCTGTGCTGAAACGAAATTGAACGTTGCCGATCCATTGTCGGCGACGGTGTACTGGACGGATCGCGGGTCGCCAAAGACTTCGTAACGCACGACGAAGCTGCCCGGCTTCGGTCTCTCAAAGCCAACAATCTTCGCACCTTTCAGACCGGGAAGCGATGGACGAACACCTTGTGCCCGTGGTTGCGGATCAACCTGCCCGTTGCGTTCAGTAACTTCGCCATAGAAACCGCCGTTCAAGTAGGGAAAGGTTTTCGTTGCGTGGTAGTGGTATTCTCCGTCGGCGCCTTTGTGGCCGCTGAGCCAGTCGAGATCGGTTGGCGGCTTTCCGTTCGGGTCGTTGTAGCCATAGATCGGATAGCCATCGAGAGCCACGGCAACCGGGTTTCCGGCACCAACGATCTTTTCCAGATGTACGGGAGCAATGTGATAGTGGTAATCGTCAGCTCGACCGCAGTGGCCGCCCCACTGATCGAGTTCACCGGCGAGCAACGTATCCGTTCTGCCATCGTTTTTGATCGGGTTGAAGATCGGCACGCCGTTGACCGCCAAGGCGATCGCCCCGCGAAAGAAATGTTCCTTCGTCGACATCGGATTCTTTGCAGGAACCGGATGCAGCGGAATTCTCCATGCATTGTTACCGGTGTACGACTGAGGCAGCGGGACCTGTTGCTGCCAAGCTGTAATGCCGGTCATCATCGAATGATCGGGCATTCCGTTAGACTCAACGAACAGGAAATCGCGATCAAATCGGACGCTGACTTTATCTTTGAACGGATCGAACAGCTTTGCGAGATCCGGACGAACTGTCTCCGCAGTTCGCCGCTGAACCACAAAGTGAAGCTTCGGGGCCTCGGTGTTCAGCCGTATGATCTTCTTCTGGGCCTGAGGCGAAGGAGCATGCGAGTGTCCTTCGTGAGCGAGCAACACTGTCGGAGATAAGATTGCAGCCAGTAGTACAAACGTTGAAATTCGGTGTGAGTTGTTCATTTTCGTCTTTCGCGGTGAGATGTGATTCATTTGTTGAGATCGCTTCTTAATTCGACCGGTTCGGTCCGCGCTGTCCTCGGTTTCCACCTCCGCCTCGGCGACCACCGCCTCCCCCGCCGCGTTCCGGAACGACGTCGGTCAATCCACGGAAGTCGGGACGCTCGATTCCGTCGGGTGGCGACTTCACAACGGTGCGAAACAGCACGAGGTTGTCGAGCTTGACATCGTCGGACCAGATGAACTTGGCGCCCCTAAAGTCGTGCTGAAAGAACGGTTCCTTCGGTCCGACTTCTTCCTCAGTGAACTCTTTGGCGCCCGGCCACCCGCTGTCGTCGTAGTCGATCGCGTACCAGTTCTTCGGCAGCGGGATGTTTTCGACGCGAGGATTCTTGACGTCGCCGTCGATCGGTCCCCATGAAAACTTCTTCGCTTTCCATGTTGCATTCGTGACTGTGCCATCACCCAGTTTGAGAATAAAACCGCCATCGCCGATATTTGTGTTGGCGTATTCCATGCCCGTCTTCGGATCTGCGTTGTCGATTCCCATGACCGCGATCGTCATGGGGTAGGCGGGCAAGACATCCACTGAAACCACGTTGTGTGGCACGAAGGCAATCGAATCGACGGCAACTAATTCGCCGTTGATGTAGAGCTTGAACGAGTTGTCCGCATAAATATTGGCTTTGATCGTGTCGTCAATGCGAGGCTTACGCGGTGCTTGTTGTGCCAAGGACGTGGTATGGAATAAAAGGACAATGCCAATCGCTCCCGATGTAATTGATTGTTTCATCATTAAGTATCTCTTGAGCTAAATGTTGCGTAGTTTGTCATTCGCTATACAAACATCGAGTTGAATGTCAGCCAGCGAACCGTCAGAAGTGTGCAGATGAGGCATGACCACCATGCCCCCTCCTTCGCGCTACGGTGTTGTCGCAGCGAATACAAAAGAAGCACGGCCATCAGCGTCACACACGTCTTGAATGCGATCAGTCCCACAGCGTCATCAATCAAAGCGGCGCCAAGGGGATTAAGCTCTTTCATGTCGCCCGCAGCCCCGACAAGCATCGTCCAACTCAGATCAAGGGCGGACATTGCAGCGACAAGCGTCAGAGACCTAGTGACAGCACAATTTGCAAACCCTTTTTCTGCTGATTCCCCTTCCGAATCCGTCTTGCATTTCAGTAGATGTCCAAACGCCAAGACCACCAGCAGCATGCCTACCACAGACAGCGGGTAGGCACTCGATTGCAATGTCAGTCTGGCTGACCTCTGACGAGCGTTGCTTTCCTCAATGGTCCGGATTTTTGCCAATAGCTTGGCTGATCGCTCACGAAGTTCCTGAGGGCAGTCGAAGTCTCTGACGAACGCTTTCCAAACCTCTTGGTCGATGGCCCCGCTGTACACACGTCTAAGGTCAGTGATAGAAAATGAAGCTCTGGCGTCGTCATCGACCAGAACACGAAGCAAGTCATAGCTGTCCGTTCCGTAGATTTGCGCAACGGGAGACTCTGCAAACAATACGACGACTCCACCGCTTTCGAGTGTCTCTCGTAGGAGCCGAGAGGCTCGTTGTATCATCCGTCCATTCGCAAGCGTCTTCTTGCTGGCGAGGCTCTCGAATGACGACTGATCAAAAGGCAGATCGTTGATATACAGTCGCTTCTCATCGGTTCGAAATCGATAGGGAGCTTCGAGGTAGCAGCCATCGACAAACACAAAACCGCTCTCTACGAATTTTTCGACGGGTGCACTGGCCGTATCGCGTTTCTCGTTGCTCGCCGTCTTTTCTTTGTCCGCTCCCGTGTCATCCTGCGCGTAGGTCATCGAGATGAGCAACAACGAGGCGATCATGAAAAAACAACGCATCACCGGGTTCCTCCCTGTTTCTTTCTGCTCCCGCTTTTCTGCGTCTTGTTGCGACCACCGCCGCCCTTACGTGCGATCGGTGCTTTGCTCGGGTCATAGTTTGGATTTGGAGTCGCCATCTGTGCGTCAACGTCGTTGAGGTACGTCACCAGCAAGCGGTCAAGTTCTTTGACTTTCTGAGGCATCTGCTGCGACAGATCGTTTTGTTCTGAAATGTCTGCAGCAATGTCGAACAGGGCTAGACGATTGTCTTCATAGAACTTCATCAGCTTGTGATTGCCGAGGAACAAGGCAGAATGTGGCCCGTCACCGCCTTGATAGTGCGGAAAGTGAAAGACCAGTTCTTCGCGTGAGCGTTTCACAGTTCCGTTGCCATCATCGAGCAGGTTGACAATGCTGCCGCCTTCGATGTTTCCGGGGAGTTTTGAGTCAGGAATGCCCGCCCACTCGCAGTACGTGGGATAGAAGTCGTAGCCGACGACTCGCTCGTGGCACCATGAATTAGCGGGGATGCCGGGACCGCGAATGATCATAGGACTACGAATCCCACCTTCCCACACGCCACCTTTTCCACCGGCGAGACCACCTCGACGTCCACCACGCTTGCCACCGCCCCCTCCGCCACTACCGTTGTCGGACATGTAGATGACGAACGTGTTATCCGTCAGTCCGAGCCGGTCGATGGCGTCGACCACCATTCCGACTCCGGTATCCAGATTCTCTGCGATCGCCGCACTGCCAACGCGTTTTTCGTCGACACTGCTGCCCATCTTCTGAGCGTACTTGGCAAGAGTCGCACCAATCGCATTCTGCGGAGCGTGCAGGGCATGCCATGACATCTGAATGAAGAACGGTTTGTCGGCTTTCTTGTTCTTTTCCATGAATGCGATCGAACGTTTCGCCATGCCGAAGATGTCGGCGGGGTTTGGATCGCCGTACTGGTGAGCGTACTCGTTGCCAATGTCGCCATCGCCCTCGTCATAGCCGTTCGCCGCCGGGCCGCCGCCATTGATGTGCCATTTGCCGTAGTGAGCCGTGGCGTAACCTGCGTCACGAAGTAGTTCTGCAATCGTGGTTTCATTTCGATCAATTTGCCGGACGTTGCGGGGACCGATCATCTTGTAACCGTCTGCCGCGGTCACACTACGAGAGGCTTTGGTCCAGTGAACCGCTGCGGGGCTCTTGCCGGTCTGCAGACTGATCCGTGTTGGTGCACAAACCGAAGCTGGCGCGTAGGCTGCCGAAAACCGCATCCCTTGCGCAGCCAGTTTTTCGAGATTCGGCGTTTCGACAATCGAACTCTTCGACCAATTAAGATCGGGGTGCATCGGCACCGAGAGTCCGTTCCACGCCTGGTCGTCGGACATCATGAACACAATGTTGGGGCGATCTGCCGCCTTTGCCGAAGCAGATACCAGACAGACCGCAAATGCGATGTAAAGATAGGACTTCATAGTGACTCTCGATTAATTCTCAGACGCCTGTTTGCCCTTGCTGCCCTTGCCTTGCCCGCCGCCGCGACGTTCCGAGTTCTCGGAACCTCGTTCTCCGCCGCGGTTGCGTCCCTGACCGCCGCGGCCACCACCGCCGCGAACGACAAGCTCCTGAGCGTCAAGAATGCCGTCTTTGTTTGCGTCTAACTTCATCAATGCGGCGACCGCACCGTCGATCTCCTTTGCTGACAGGTTGCCATCGCGGTCAGTGTCCAGCAGTCGAAACAGCCCTCCGCTGCCACCTCCTTGACCTCCGCGCCGACCATCCTGTCCACGAGATTGCTGGCCTTGGCCACGACGCTGCCGCTCACCACGATCCTGTGGTTGGCCCTTCTCGCCACCTTGCCTCGCACCGCGATCCTGTTGTTGACCTTGCCTTTGACCGTCTTTTCCTTTGTTGCCTTGCTGAGCGAACGCAGAGTCTGCGACTGTCAGCAACGCGATCGCTGCTGCAAGAGAAATGAGCCGTTTCATATTTCGTTTCCTTTGGAGGTTTCAGGTTTGGATGCGTTTGTTAGACGTTCGTCAGCTTTGCATTACGGCAACGCGACCACGATCATCAGGAACAAGTTGAGTCCGATTCTCATCGATCGCTCCTTCCGTCGCTTTCACTCGACAACATGTACGAATAGCTGACATCGCCATTCATCCGTCCTCCGCCTTCGGCTACTGGCAAATAGGCTCGGACATAGTCCACGCGAGCCGAATCTCCGCTAACGCGAACGCGTACGTGTCCGCTGCTGCCTTGGACGTCGCCGCTGAGGTATCCGTATTCCTTCGCGCTCTTCGTCCCGCTGCGCGGATGACCCGGTTGCGGCACAAGCTGATAAACAATGCCATCGAGGTCCTGCTTGATGAACATGTGATCGTGACCGTGGAAGACGATGTCGACACCATGATCGACCAGCATCTGATGAATGGGCTTGCCCCAACCGGGCCGATGTTGGGCAAACTCATCTTTGCCAGACGCACCTTTGCCACCCCATTCCCAGAACGGAGCCGCTTCCTTGCCGCCACGCTGATTGCGGTCGCTGCCACCGATGAGGTGATGCAGAAAGACAAACCGCAACGGTGCATCACTTTCTCGCAAAGATTGCTTCAGCCATTCGTATTGATGCTCGCCCAGCGTCCAGTACCAGTTATCACTGTTTCCGCCACGAGACCGTGTGGTCGTGTGCCGAAACGGATCCAGCACAATGAACTGTGCGTTGCCCCACTCGAACTGGTAATAGTTCTCCGGCAGGCCAACGTCTCGTTCGCGCCCGTCGTTGCCGGTATAGAAGCCGTTCGGAAACGGATTCGGGAGGTAACGCTTGCGGGTTGTTGTCGCCCAGACGTTTGATCCGCGATTCCCCGATTCGCCGTCATGGTTCCCTAACGCGAAATACAACGCGGCAGAATGACAGAGCCTGCCAAGATAATACCGCTGAGCGAGATACTGAGGCTGCGACAGTTCCGGCTTGACATACTTGCCCGTCATGAAGGTGTCGCCGAGAGCGAAGTGGAAGTCAGGTTGATCAGCCAGCGCGTTGTCGAGCGTTCGTAAATAGACTTCACCGCTTGTGTTTTCGTCCAAATGCGAATCCGCCTGGACAGTGAAGACGAATGAGCTGTCCTTGTCACGCTGGGTATGAAACGTGAACTCATCGCTCTGCTGCGTGCGTCCATCTGATTGATAGACAACTCGATAGAAGTACCGAGTGTTCTTCGCAAGCGAATCAATGACGAAGTCAAACGGCTCACCAGCACGCAGGGCTTGGCCGTTCGTTTTGCTCGGCAACCTTCCAGGGCGGTCGCCATAGCTCACATAGGCTTTGACGTCACTGTGAAACAGAACGCGAATCGTCCCGCTGTCGTCGGTAAGCCGACCCACGATGATGTTAAAGGGATGATCCGGAACATCGTTCGCAGGCGGTGGAGTCGTGTATCCACCCAATCTGCTTCCACTGGATCTACTGCCGCCACCACGTCCCTGGCTCGAACTGTTTCTGCCGGAGACTTCATTGAGCGAAACTATACCATCACCATCCGCGTCGAGCTTGCGAATCGACGCCGCGGCAGATTTCAATTCCGCTGAATCGAGTGAGCTGTCGCCATTCGTATCGATCGCCCGGGCAACCGGGTCGCCACGGCCCTGCTGAGCATGCGCCGATGGCAAGCTCCAACATGCGGCCAACGCCACGGCAGCTTTCATCCAATGATGCCTCATCTCTGTGAACCCTCATATCGAATGCGTTTTCCGGGTTCGTGATGTGCCGCGTGCGAGAAAAAGCCGGGAGCCAAATCGGATTGGTCTTCCAATTCGAGCATCACGCTCTTCGGTCCGCCTCGCCCACGAGGAAGTCCATCCAACACCATCGTGTGAACGGTCCCACTGTCGGCATCGAACCAAATCTCAATCTGCTTTGGACCACGTACATCACGAGATTGCCGCACACCGACAAGCTGCGAAAGGACCGTGCCATCGGTTGCGGCGTCCACCTCGTCGGTCAGTTCCACTTCATACCCACTGAGCAACTGAGACAAATGCGCGTGCATGTTCATGAATGGCAGGTCTTGCTGTTGCCCTGGCACTCCGCCACGAAATCGGCTGAGATCCGTACTCACATGGACCGGTCCATTTTCGCGAAAAGCCCAACTCACTTCGCCATCGCAGCCCGAGGTTCTCATAATTCCAGACCGGAGCATCACGGTGAGCACAAATTGATTCGCTCCCCGCACGAAGAGCGTCGCACCATCGATTTGTTCTTCCGCCTCACGCTCCCATGCTTCCTGCGATAGATTTCGCGGCTTTTTGCCACGCGGATATTCTTCAATCACGCTTACGCGGTACGTTCGATCAAACGGCTTCGCCGCTGCTTCAATCACTTTCTCAAGCGAAGCCATCGCTGCAGAAACTTTTTGCTGTGGCCCCAGCACGACAAACGCGATTAACAAGCAAGCCGCCACGCCAAGCGAACCTGCAATCGCAAAGATTCTACTTCCGCGTCGCTGCGTTCCTGCGGCAGATTTACTGCCGCTTACGGTTGCATCTGATCGAGCA
>JAAERP010000218.1 GCA_024230215.1 Fuerstiella sp.
CAGCGGATCAGACGCGCGAGCAGATGCGGCTTCGGTTCAACCGCCGTTTCAGCAAGCAGCGATCACCTGCACTGACTGACGTCTACAACAGTTCCTATGAACAAGCTGCCAAGTTGATGAAACGAAAGGCCATGTTCGAAGTGAAAGCTCAGGAGAAGGATCTTGATCGCTACGGTCGGCACGACTTCGGACAACATTGCCTGCTCGCTCGAAACCTGCTTGAGAACGGGGCGACGTGTGTAAAGGTGACACATCACGGTTACGACACTCATGCTGAAAATTTCAATTTTCACCTCGAACAGCTCGGTGAATTCGACCAGACGTTCTCGACGCTGCTGGATGACATCCACGATCGCGGAATGTTGGATAGCACTCTGGTGATGGTGTACTCAGAAATGGGACGCACTCCAAAGATCAACACAAAGTATGGTCGTGACCATTGGGGCACTGCTTGGTCGATGGCTTTAGGCGGCTGCGGCATACAGCCGGGAGCCATCGTTGGAAAGACAAACGCAGACGGGACGAAAGTCGCTGAACGGGAGGTTGATGCAGGCCACTTGTTCCATACCTACCTATCGGCGGTCGGCCTTGATACCTACGAGGACCACGATTTGTCGGGTCGGTCGATTCCAATTGGCGACCCTGCTGCCGAGCCGATTGAGGAGTTGTTGTCATGAGTGCCAGTGTTGTTATCGATCCCCGTCAAAC
>JAAERP010000219.1 GCA_024230215.1 Fuerstiella sp.
CACGACTACTCGGTAGTTTTGGAACGTCGAAGAGAACGCATCTGTCACCGTTACCGACGACACGCTAGAACCTATTGTAGTTTCTTTTACCAGCACCAGACCCGACGAAGCGTTGAGGTCGGCTGCCGTTAGTACGTCGCCTGAAGAATACGGGAAACCCATGATGTCATCTTAGCCTGTTCTGGTCGAGCACACCGAGAGCGTCGCTGTCGAGTGTGAAGTACTGGTAGTTCGCTGCTGGCACGAATTCGACGGTGATGGTGGTGTCGGATGGTGTTGCGTTGATGGAACGTCCGAACATGACGCAGTAGTCGGTGACCTGGCTGCTGGCGCCTGTCGGTGTGTATTCGACTGTGGCGACGTTCCACAGCCCTGTTTGTATGTCCAGCAGGTTGGCTAGCGATTGGAATGCTGCGTTGTCGCATTGGTCGATGATGCTGGACAGTTTCACGGTGAGCGATGTGGCGGCGTAGGTCGGGGCGTCGAACAGTTTTGACCAGCGGTTCGCAAGTTCTAACGCTTCGTCGTCGGTTGTGACGCCGGATTCGTTCACGGTGACAGCCTGCACACCGTATTTGTCAATTGAAGCGGTGTTTGAGGTTGTCTGTGGAGTGTGGCCGGCATAGGTGCCGTCAACGGTCGCTTGGTTTCTTACGTCGTCATGGTTCCAGCCGGCTGTAAGGCTGTTTATCGGTAGTTCGGTGCCTGTCGGGTTGGCGGTAAATGTTTGGGGTCGTGCTGCTCGTTTCAGGGTGCCTGAATCTGACCCTGTGCGGTTCAGCGGGTAATCGACGACGAGCATGTAGAAAGCAGGGTCGGAGAATGCGCCCTCGGTGTCAAAGAATGTGGTCGTTGACCATGCAAAGCCTGGCCCAGAGGGCAGAATTTGGTCGTTGATTTGTTGTGCGGCTGGTGTGCCGTCGTGGTTTATGCGGTACCAATCGAGACTTGAATATGTGACCGAGAAGGGCCGATATTCGGAGTCTGTGCCACCGAACGACGCTGTGGGTACTGGTGGGATGGTGGCGCCGTCCCCACGCAACACCCGAGTGATAGCGCCAGCCACACCACCCACCTGGTCGTAACCAAGCGAGGTGTAGGTTTCGGTTTGGCCGAGCACGCCGGCCATGTCGATCATTTTGAACTGCACCATCGAGTTCGTGCCGTCGTCGGACAGTTTGAAATCTTTAACGATGCCGGAGAACACTTCGACGGTGTCGCTGCTGGTGCCGTCGGTCACGGTGCAGTTGATTCTGACTAACTGGGCGAACCA
>JAAERP010000220.1 GCA_024230215.1 Fuerstiella sp.
CACGACTACTCGGTAGTTTTGGAACGTCGAAGAGAACGCATCTGTCACCGTTACCGACGACACGCTAGAACCTATTGTAGTTTCTTTTACCAGCACCAGACCCGACGAAGCGTTGAGGTCGGCTGCCGTTAGTACGTCGCCGGAAGAATACGGGAAACCCATGTTGTCATCCTAGCCTGTTCTGATCGAGCACACCGAGAACCGGACTGTTGAGTTGGAAGTACTGATAGTTAGCGGCCGGCACAAATTCGACAGTGACGGTGGTATCTGAGGGTGTGGCGTTAATTGAACGTCCGAACATGAGGCAGCCGTCCGTCACTTGTGTGGCTGATCCTGTCGGTGTGTATTCCACAGCGGCGACGTTCCACAGCCCTGATTGTATGTCAAGCAGGTTCGCCAACGATTCGTAGGCTGCATCGTCGCATTGGTCAATGATACTGGACAGTTTCACGGTGAGCGCCGTGGCAGCGTAGGTCGGAGCGTCAAACAGAGTGGCCCAACGGGTTGCTGCCTCCAGCGCTTCGGTGTCGGTTGTGACGCCGGATTCGTTCACGGTGACAGCCTGCACACCGTATTTGTCGATCGAAGCGGTGTTCGAAGTTGTCTGGGAGGTGTGACCGGCATAGGTGCCGTCCACGGTGGCTTGGTTTCTTACGTCGTCATGGTTCCAGCCGGCTGTGAGGCTGTTGATTGGTAGTTCGGTGCCTGTCGGGTTGGCGGTGAATGTTTGGGGTCGTGCTGCACGTTTCAAAGTGCCGCTGTCTGCCAGGGTGCGGTTGAGCGGGTAGTCGGCGACAAGCAAATAGATCGTCGGGTCATCGAAGGCGCCTTCGGTGTTGAAGAATGTGGTGGTTGACCATGCGAACGCTGGCCCTGAGGGCAGAATTTGGTCGTTGATTTGTTGTGCGGCTGTTGTGCCGTCGTGGTTCACACGGTACGAGTAGGCGCTGCCAGCCGTGATTGTGAAGGGCCGATATTTGGAGTCTGTGCCACCAAACGACGCCGTGGGTACTGGTGGTATGGTGGCGCCGTCGCCACGCAACACCCGAGTGATAGCGCCTACAATGCCGCCCACCGTGTCGTAACCAAGCGACGTGTAGGTTTCAGTTTGACCGAGCACGCCGGCCATGTCGATCATTTTGAGTTGCACCATTGAGTTCGTGCCGTCGTCGGACAGTTTGAAATCTTTAACGATGCCGGAGAACACTTCGACGGTGTCGCTGCTGGTGCCGTCGGTCACGGTGCAGTTGATTCTGACTAACTGGGCGAACCAGTCCACGGTGGAGTAGGTGCCGCCACCGTTCGGTGTTAATGCGCCATCATTGTTCAGCATTGTGACAACAGCGTTGCCTGTGCCGAGCCGTGCCCTGCCCAAACGCTGCTTGACGTTCAAACCAGCGACCCTGCTGGTGTAATCGGTCATCGCCCCTTTGACGCCGATCTCGATCTGCCAGGTGGCGTCAATCGTCATACGCGTGTCGTGTTCCCTGTGAAGGTGCCGACCATTGAGCCACGGCGCCGTGTTTCACGTTCCAATGTCCTGACCAGTTCGTCGCCGTCAGTGCCGGCCGGCATGTTGATCGTGATACTGGCGCCTGTCATGCTGCCTAACTGGTTGAGCGGTATGACGGCTTCTGGCCCGGCTTCGCCGATTAGGGCCGGTGTGGGGCCTGTGACTATGCCGCCGTCTGCGAACGGGACAAGGCCGCCGAGGAAGCCTGCAGCCTTTTTGATTCCTCCTGCTGCGCCGCCTACGATGCCGCCTCCAACGTCGCCGAGGTCACCAACAAAATCTATCGCTGATTTGACTGCGTCAACTAGGGCTTTCACGGCGTCGTAGACAGTCATCACGACACCAGAAATGATTTCAAACTGCAGCACAAACGCGTCTTTGACTAGTCCTAGTGCGCCTTTAATGTTGTCCCAGCCGCCCAGCACGTTGTCAAACACCCATTTAAGGGTTTCCCACCATGCCGTAAACAGTGTGGACAGCACGTCCAAAACGGTTGTGACGACGGTGCGGAATGTTTCGCTGTTTTCCCACGCATATTTGAAACCTGCGGCAAGGCCGGCGATCGCTACGGCGACCAATGCGAACGGGCTGAGCAGCCCTGCGAACGCTGCGGCGAGCGCTGCGATCATGGCTATCACGGCCGCACCTGCCAGAACGGCGAAGAACACTTTCACCACTTCGGTGTTGTCCTTCATAAACTGGACGATGCGGTCAAAGATGGGTTGCAGCACGTCACGCATCTGTTCAATGATGGGGCCGAGCGTGTCAGAGAGGCTTTGCCAGGCGTTTTGAAACGCTGGCACTACTTTGTTGTAGGCGTTCTCGAGGGCTGGCACCAACGTGTCAATAACCCAGGAGGTCACCTGTTCAAACACTGGCAGCAGTTTTTGTCCTAGTTCCTCTTTGAGTTGTGAGAACGCAACACCCATTTTGTCGCTCGAGTTTGCGGTGGCTTCCGCTGTGCCGCCCACCTGCTGCTCAATGGCTTTCAAAATCATGTTTTGGGCTTCGAGTGTGTTGCCTGATTCGACGAGTGACGCGATCAGGTTTTTTTGTTCCTCGGTGAACGTGACACCGGAACGTGTCAACGCTGTGAGGCCGGTGATCGGGTCGTTTAACGCTTTGCCGAGTTGGACAGCGTTCGTTTCTGCGGTGCCGAACCCTGCAGCAGCCAAGTCGATAGACGCCTGAGTGGCTCGGTCAAACGACGAGCCGACATCGCCGGCTGTTTCTGCGATCTCTGAGAACGTGAGCAGAGTGGCTTGTGCCTGTTTGATTTGGTTTTGGTCTATGCCTGTTTTGCGTGCAATCTGATTAGCGAGGTCTTTGATGCGTTTTGTCGCGGTTTTGGATTCGTCACCGAAGACGCCCATTGACTCAGCGATCTGGTCGATTCGTGCGTTTGACGTGGCTGCAGCCTCACCTGCGGCAATTAAATCTTTGCCGACTGCGACAGCGCCCACACCGACAGCAGCCAAACCCAAACCGATTTTTCGGCCAGCCTTCGCCAAACCGTCAAACGATTTTTTGGTTTTCTTGGAGAACGTGTCAATGTCTTTTGTGGCGTTCGATAACGCCTTTTTGTTCCACTCGGAAATAATTGGGACGGTGATAGCCATCAGCGCATCTCCCTGTTGATCGTGTCCTCTACGTCAGCAATAGCCGCTATCACAGCATCCTGCACGTCACCTAGACGTCTCTCCGCTGCCGGCCACAGGGTTCGTGACGCTGTGCGGCTTTCGTCAAGTTTACGGATCATCGCCTGACCTCTCGCGGCGTTCTCTGAACCTTTACCGGCACCACCGGCTTTGCCGGCCATGTCGTAGATCGCGCCTGCAGCGTTCGTTTGCACCAGGGCTAACAGTTTGATTTTTTCCTGTTGCTGGCCGCTGCGGGTACGTTGCGCGGTGTTGCGTTGCGACACTTTAATTCCACGCTTCACTTTGCCTGGGACGTAGCCGCCTTTCCAGCCGTACCAGTTCGTTAACGGTTTGGCGGTGGGGACAAGGCTGCGGGCCTCGTTCACCAGCGGGTCAGCCGCTTTTTTCATCGACCGCACTAACTCTTTTTTCAGTTCTTTATCGACACGGCCCAATGTGCGGATGGCATCAGCAACACCGTCAGCCTCAGCGGCTACGCCTAGTGATGCTTTTGCCATGTTTGTTTTGTTCTTTCAGTACGTCCACCACGGTGGCAAGGTCTGCTGCTTCGAATGGTATTTCATGCGGCCACCAGCCGACAACGACCAGCACTTCTGCTAGTTGTCGCCGGTAGGTGCCGCTTCGGTAGGGTGCTCTGTTTCACCGTCCACTAGTTCAAGGGCCACAATTTTTTTGCAGAAATCGTCATAGACGGCAGGCACCACGATCTTCTGAATTTTGCAAGCCTCATAGGCCAAATAGGCGAGATCGTCGAACCCTATGCCGTCTTGAAGGTTCGCTACTTTCTGTTTCGTTTTGCGTTCCCACAACAGCCAGCAATAAAGAGTTGTCGATACTTCAAACGGGCCTTCGCCCATGTCCACACTGAGAGTTAGTTGCATGTCGGCGCTGCGCTAACTATCAGGGTGTGACCGAGCGGACATATGTACCGCCGGCGAATGACAAATCTATGGTTTGGAGTTCTCCGAGTGAGCCGTTGATCGGTGTGATGCTTTCCAAATACATGCCGGTGAACGTGTATTCGGGGTTGGTGGCTGATGCGGTGGTGCTGCTCGTTGCGTAGATAACGACGTCGGTGGTGGTGCCGACGAGTGCTGCGAGGTTTTCTTCGACTTCGCTGGTGCCGTAGGCAAGCATCAGTGTGCATGACACCTCATGATTACCGAGGCCGGCGGTGTACTTGCGTGCACCATCGGCGAATGAGG
>JAAERP010000221.1 GCA_024230215.1 Fuerstiella sp.
AATGCTTCGAGAGCTTCAGCTCCGCCTTGTTCTGCGGATTTTTCACCGTCGACCCAGATCTGCTGGTTTCCGTCCGCGTCACGCTGGAAAACAAAGTGCTGCCACTGATCGACAACGACTTTTCCTCCGACTGTGAGTCGTTGAGATGCTGCACAGCAACCTGACTGGTCAAAGTAGATTGTATTGTTACTCCAAGGCACGTGAGCCTGGAATCCACGCTGGCTACCATTGGAAGTTGGTGAAGTGATCCAGAAAGAACTGGTGTTTCCAACCTGTGAGGTGTTCTGCCAGAAGCTGACTGCCATTGTGTTGTTAGCTACGGCAGAAGCAAGAGTTGCGTCAATTACGACTCTTGACTGGTCATTAACACCGCCAAGATTAATGGCGTAATCTCCTTCAGCACCAGAAAATCCTTCCTGGTCAGCTGAAATGGCAGCTGGTCCAAGGAGCTCTGCAGAGAGTCCGTTACCTGACTGGTCATCAATTTGGTTATTAAAGTCTAAGTAAGCGAGAACGCCGGATCCACCACCGAGGGTAGTCAGGTTACCTGCATACTTCTGCTCCCACGCGTCAACGAATCCGTCACCGTCCTCGTCGCTAAGTGAAGCGATTGGGCTTCCTCCTGCAGCGAGTCCTGCAACTTCCGCAGAAGCGAGTGCTTCTGTCCAGACTGCGACCTCGTCAATGAGTCCGCGGTACTGAGCTTCACCGTTGTTACGTCCACCGAAGATAAGGTGACCGCCACCATTTGGTGCACGTTGTGAGTTTTCTCCGTTAAGAACACCGTCGAGATAGATCTGACCTTTGTCAGCTGCTCCGTCGTATACGAACGCGGCGTGAATCCATCCGTCCTGAGCTTCTGCAGGAGTGTACTCCTGGATTCTGGTGTCACCGTTCCAGTCCGCACCCCAGTGCGCACTGTGGAGGAATCCACCATTACGGATACCGTGGTGGATACCCTGATTAGTCTGACCGAAGATGAAACGTTCACCGTCAGTTGCGGAAGGCTTGATCCATGCAGTCATGGTGTAGCTTCCGTCACCAGCGTCACGAATTTGTGAATTCATGTCGATGCCAGGAACGCGGAAGTGTCCTCCGTCGAGATTAGCTGCAGCGCCTGGAGAAGATCCAGTAGGTGCACCTCCGTCAACGAGAGTCACTGCTCCACTTGCTGTGGCAGTGTTGTCATTGAAGCTGCGGTCAAGCGCGCTAGATGACTTGCCTTCGAAATCGTAATAAGCGATCGGTGTCGGGAGTGGGGGAACGCTGTCAGAATCAGTTGGATCTGATCCCTTAGCAATCTCAGCTCCGTCCGTGTATCCGTCATCATCAGAGTCAGAGTCAAGAGGGTCAGTTCCCGCTGTGATCTCAGCTCCGTCAGCAACGCCGTCACCGTCAGAGTCAGAGTTGTTTGGATTTGTGCCAGCCGCGATTTCAGCGCCGTCATTGAGTCCGTCATCATCACCGTCAGGATCGAGTGGGGAAGTTGTTCCTTCGTACTCTGCAAGGTCAGTGAGTCCGTCACCGTCATAGTCTCCGGTCGTTGTTCCAACGATCTGAATTCCGTGGAATCCTGAGTTAGAGCTGCCGCGGATAAGATCCAAGGTCTGTGCGTCTCCGCTCAAGCCCTCATAGAGAGCGTAGTTAGCTGCTGGGTTGCCGTCTGCCTCGTCAGTCGTTCTTGCGTACTGAGCTGGGAAGTCGCCTGCCTGTGCAGAAGCTGTGTTAAAGGAATAAGTAGCTCCGTCAGTCAATGCAACTTTACCGGTACGGTTGTTGCCATCACTTCCGAAGTAAACGTAAAGATCGTATCCGTCAGCAAATGCAGTGTTAATTCCACTGATTTCAACCTTAGCGGCTCCGTCGCCTCCGATCGCGTCTATGTAACCATTCATCAGCTGGTCGTCTCCGTCAGCTGCTGCGTTATTAGTGTTCCATGTGCCGTTCGAGCTCCAGTTAACTGAGTAACCGTTG
>JAAERP010000222.1 GCA_024230215.1 Fuerstiella sp.
ATCAGGCTGTGACAAAGCACTAGAGCAGTCTACTTTTTGTCGTGAACGATACTGGCTCGTGGGAGTAGCGAAACTGCTATTGAAGAACGCTCTTCGCGGCCACAAGTCAGCGTGAAACGCTGTAATAACAGATTCTCCCTCGAAACCAGTCCGGCCTCAACGCACAGAAGCATGAAACAAATCCATTCCATCGCAACGTTTCTTTTCTGTTGTCTTACGGCCACATTTGCAGCTGCCGAGTCGCCGATTCAACCCGGCAATCGTATTGCCATCGTCGGTAACACCTTCGCCGATCAACTGCGCATTCACGGCTATCTGGAGACGTTGCTCTTACGACACACGTTTGACAATCCTGTTTCGATTCGGAACCTGGGCTGGGGTGGCGACATGCTGACTGCTCGAGATCGCCCAACGGGGTTCCCGACTGAAGAATCGATGCTAACGGAGCACAAAACCGATGTGATTATCGCGTGTTTCGGGATGGGGGAATCCTTCGCTGGCGAAGAAGGCCTCAAAGATTTCGGCAGACACGTCAAAGCGTTTCTCACCTCGCACGCTGGCAGGAAATACAACGGCAAGTCGGACGTACGGCTGATTCTGGTCTCACCGATCGCGTGCGAGGACCTGGGCAAGCTGACTCCGGCGCGAAACAAACGGAATCGCGACCTGCAAGCGTACACTCGCGCCATGCAGGAGGTGGCGACCGGCGCCGACGTTCCATTTGTCGATTTGTTTGAAGCTTCTCGCTATCTGATGGATGAGCCGACTGGTCCGAAGCTGACTAACAACGGGATTCATCTTAATCCCTATGGCTACTGGGCCATCAGCCACGCGTTCTACGATCAACTGACTGCCAGCGATCGCGTGCCAAACGGGCAATCGTGGCTGCTGAGGATCGACGCTACGACAAGGTCGAATGATGCTCGCGGTGTTGAGATCTCTGAACTGACGAGGGATGAGTCGGGACTCAGCTTTCAAGTCACGGAACAGTCTGCTCCGAGGCTCCGTCCGCCGACCGATCAGCCGCTGCCTCCGCAACTTGAATTCGTTCGAGACACACTCATCATCGCAAACCTCAAGCCGGGAGAATACCGTCTGACGATCGATGAGAAACCCGTCGCCACGGCCACGGCCACGGCCTGGGCGGAAGGAGTGGCCGTCGATACTTCACCGCTTCACAAGGAAGCTGAGGCTTATCGCGCTGTCGTCAACGATAAGAACCTGCAATTCACTTACAGTTGGAAGGCATTGAATCAGGTTCACATTGTTGGTGAACGGCAGAGTTCTCCCAGCGGCAGGGAACTGCCAAAGGAAGTCATCGAATTTAACAGACTGGCAAACGATCTCGACAAGGCTCTGAACAAAAGGATTGGACTCAGGACACGGCAATGGCGGGTTGTCAGGGCTGGGAGCTAGTGCTTTGTCACAGTCAAAAAGTGAGGTTGAATCGTTCGCCGGAAAAGGGGGTCAGGTACCAAACGATGTGAAGCCACCTGTAATAACTGTTCCCAAATAACTAGAGCAATTTACTTATTGTCGTGAAACTTACTGGCTCGTGGGAGTAGCGAAACTGCTATTGAAATACGCCCTTCGCGGCCACAAGTCAGCGTGAAACGCTGTAGTGACGATTCGCCTTCAACCACTCCGACTCATACGCCCTATGAACACATCATCTTTCAGTCCGATTCGTTTCGCCCTCTTGCTGGCCATGCTCACTGGAACGGCGGTCGCTCAGGATGCGGAAGGCATCAAGGTCGCCAACCTCAAAGGCGCTGACCTGGATCTGATGAACAATCACGATCCGGCTTCGCAGTTGGAGAACTTCGACCTGCTGCCCGGTTACCAGGCCAATCTTTTTGCCGCGGATCCGATGTTCGCAAACCCGGTCCACATGCACTGGGACTCGAAAGGGCGGCTGTGGGTCGCTTGTTCGTGGGCTTATCCGCAGCTCAAGCCCGGTGAAGTGGCCAATGACAGGATCATCATCCTTGAAGATACGGATGACGACGGCGTGGCGGACAAGTCTACTGTCTTCGCCGAAGGGCTTTATCTGCCAACCGGCATCGAACTGGCCAATGGCGGTTGCTACGTTGCGCAGTCGCCGGATGTGTTCTTCTATAAGGACACCGACGGTGACGATATCGCGGATGTGAAGGAACTGATGCTGACCGGTTTTGGGATTGAGGACAGTCACCATTCCATCAGTGCCTGGCGTCGCGGTCCCGGCGGCTGGATCTACTTTCAGGAGGGAATTTTCCTGCACGCTCAGGTCGAAACGCAGTATGGCGTTGTGCGCAATTTCAACGGCGGGGTCTACCAGTTCAATCCTCGCACACGGGAACTGAGAATGTTCTGCCGAGGGACCGGTGGCAACCCCTGGGGACACGTCTTCGATCGGTGGGGACAGTCATTTATGGTGAACAATCCCCGCATCATGTATCTGTCACCGGCGACGGGAAACAGTGGAGAAGCGATCCAGGTTAAACCTCTCATCAGCACCGAGAAACAGTGCGGTGGCGACGTGGCCACTGGCAGGCACGTCGGTGATGACATCCGCGGACAACTTCTGACGGGGCGTTTCAAGAGTCGCGCCGTTGTTCGTTATGAGTTCATTGACAACGGCGCCGGCTTCAGCGCGAATGTGCTGGCTCCCCTGATCAGTTCCAGACACCCGAACTTTCGTCCTGTCGATGTGAAGATCGGTCCGGACGGTGCGGTGTACGTGGCTGACTGGTACAACTCGATTATCAACCACGCTCAGCACGACTTCCGCGATTCTCGCCGCGATCACGATCATGGCCGCATCTGGCGAATCACGCACAAGGAGAGGCCGCTCGTAAAGAAGCCGAAGCTCGTTGGGATTGCGATCGAACCACTGATTGATCACCTCAGGAGCCCGGAAACCTGGACTCGTCATCAGGCTCGGAAAGAACTGAGCGAGCAGGACCCGGACAAAGTTCTTGTCGCACTTGAAGCCTGGGTGGAAGCGTTAAATGCCAATGCACCGGACTACGATCATCATCTCGTTGAAGCGATGTGGGCTTGCCAGAATGTCGAGCGCGTCAGCGAGAACATCCTGAAACGAGTCCTGGCCGCAAAGGACGGCCATGCCCGTTCTGCCGGCGCGCGGATGATTCGATATTGGCACGAAAAACTGTCCGATCCGGTTGGCATGATTGCCAGAGCATCTGCTGACTCATTCCCACGCACCCGGATGGAAGCCGTGCTTTCTGCCGGTTTCATTCCTCGTGCGGAAGCGTTCGTGGCGGCATTGCATTCACTCGATCATCCAGGAGACGCTACACTTGATCAGGCCCTGCCACAAACAATGAGGGCACTGGAAAGCTACTGGCGGCCCGCGATGGACGTCGGAAAGCTGCAGTTCGCGAAACCGTCCCATCGCGACTTTGCAGAACAGGGAGCAGGAATCGGCCTGGAAGGTCGCCTCGCAGAGTTTCTCAGAAATAAATCACCAGGGGACAAGGACATTTCCGAAATTCAGACTCAGTTGCTGGAAGTTGGAACGGATACCGAAGTGCGGATGATCATGACTGCCCTGAGCAGAGGCGGAGGTCTCGAATCGTCCGCGAGTACGATCGCGATGCTCGAAACGCTTCATCGAATGGCAAGAACTGATGCGTCGAAGTCGCTTAAACGTAGTTTTCGCGGTTTGAGGAAGTTGGTTAGCCACGAAAACGAATCGATCGCTGTTCTCGCGGCCAGCAATCTTGGTCGCTGGGGCGTTGCCGGTCGCGATGAGATTGCCGCACTGCAGACCGATTCGCACGGTGCCGCGGTCAGGCAGGCACTGGCTGTGGCCCTGGCGACCACCAACAGTACGCGCTATGGAAGAACGCTGGCAGATCTTGCCACCAATGGTGACCTCGAAACTCGCTATGCTGCCGTGGTGGGATTGATTCATGCCGATTTGAATCGCGGAGTTGAAGTGGCAGCCGAATTGATGACTGAAGACCCGAAAGGGGCGGATCCGGTACCGATCGTCGAGACGCTTCTGCAGCTTCGCCAGGGCGGACGGCTGCTGAGCGAATCGCTTCCGGGAATCGAGATTCATCCGGCGGTTCTGGCGAGTGTCAGCAGGTTCCATCGCGACACTGGTCTGCTTCCCGAAACTCTCGCCGAAATGTTCCGACCGTCAACAACATCCGGCTCTCTTACTGCCGAGCTCCTTGCCGAGAACGTCGATGCACTCACTGCGGATGTTGAGAAACTTGGAGACCCAGCGAGAGGCGAGCTGGTCTACCGCCGCAAAACCGTCGCCTGCACGCGCTGCCATGCGGTCGGTTCGGTTGGCCCGGTGATTGGTCCGAATCTGGTGGCCGTGGGAGCCGCCGCAAAAACGAAGTACATGGTTCAGTCCATCCTGCAACCGAATGCAGCAATTGCCGAACACTACGAGACCCGGACGTTTTTACTCGCCAGTGGCAAAGTGCAGACAGGAATCGTGACCTTCCGAAACAAGAAAGAAGTCGTCGTCCGCGATTCCGCTCAGATCGGAAAGGAAGTACGACTCGCAGTTGATGATATTGACGATGAAATTCCTGCGAAGTCGCTGATGCCCGCTGGATTGGCGGACCAACTGAAGAGCCGCACAGAGTTTCTCGACCTGGTCAGATTCATCTCTGTGTTAGGCAAGCCGGGAAAATATGCCAACGACGAAAGCCCCGTCATTCGCAAATGGCGAGTGATCCCGGCCTCCGGTAGCGGCGATTTGCAACAAACTGAATTGCCAGGCGACGACGCAGCCTGGCTGACCGCCTACAGCAAAGTCAGCGGAGAGTTGCCGCCAGAGGATTACCCTGCCGGCGAGACAGTGTTCGCCCGTGGCTTTGTCAACATCCTGGTGGCCGGCACGGCCCAACTGGACATCAACGCCATCGATGGCCTGACACTCTGGATCGACGGTAAACAAGTCAACGATCCTGCGGCTCCCATCAGGTTTGATCGAGGACGCCGTACTTTGACGTTTGGGTTCCGTCCTGGAGAACGGGAAAGCGGACTTCGCGTTGAACTGACGGCCATGGATGGCATGGTCAGATTCCGGCCGGAAGGCGGGCTATAGAAGCTCCGTCGATCAAGACACCAGCGGGTAAAGGACTTGAACAACAATATGAACAGACACGCCACGCGCTTCTCTATCGGTCTGCTGATAGTGCTGATGCCAGGCAAGGCTTGCCTGGCGGATCGGCCAAATATCATCGTGGTGATGACAGATGACCAGGGATATGGTGACTTGTCGTGTCATGGAAATGCCGATGTCCAGACGCCGCATCTTGACCAGCTCTATCACCAGAGTGTTCGCTTCACGAACTTTCATGTCGATCCCACATGTGCGCCGACTCGGGCCGCGCTGATCACCGGGCGATATTCCCTGAGCACTGGCGTGTGGCACACGATTGCCGGTCGATCCTTCCTGCATCCCGAAGAAGTGACTATTGCGGACGTCCTGCAGAACGCCGGCTATGCGACGGGCATGTTTGGCAAGTGGCATCTGGGCGACAACTATCCCTGCCGACCGCATGACCGAGGATTCGATCAGGCTGTTTATCACGGAGGCGGTGGCATTGGCCAAACGCCTGATCTGTGGGGCAACGACTACTTCGACGACCGCTACTTTCACAATGGCAAGCCGCGGCAGTTCAAAGGCTATTGCACTGACGTTTGGTTCGACGAAGCGGTGCGGTTCATGAGCACCAGACGCGATGATCCTTTCTTCTGCTACCTGCTGCCCAATGCGCCACACGGCCCGTACCTTGTGGATAAAAAGTACTCGAAGCCGTTCGTTGAAAGAGGCTTCTCGCAGGACCGAGCCAACTTCTACGGCATGCTCGTTAACATTGATGAGAACATGGGCCGCCTTGATGCGTTTCTCAAGGATGAAGGATTGCGTGACAACACCATCGTCATCTTCATGACCGACAACGGAACAGCCGGGCCGTGGTATCCGAAAGAAGGCGCCGACCACACGGCCGGGCTGCGTGGCATCAAAGGATCGATTTACGAGGGTGGCCATCGCGTGCCTCTGTTCGTTCGTTGGCCCGGTGGACGAATCGGCCGGGGTCGCGATATTGCTCATCTTGCCGCCCATATCGATGTCCTGCCGACGCTGATGGAGTTGTCGGGAGCAACACGACCTTCTGGTCCGGCGTTGCATGGCCGAAGCCTCGCACCGTTGCTCCGCGACCCGGACGCAGAGTGGGAGCACCGATCACTGGTTGTGAATAATCAGCGCATCGCCGTTCCGATGAAATACAAAGACTTCGTCGTCATGTCCGAGCCATGGCGATTGGTCGGAAAGGATGAGCTCTACAATCTGTACGACGATCGCGGGCAGCAGAACAACGTCGCTGCCCGGCACCCGGAGGTCATTCGCGAACTGTTGAAGTCCTACAACGAGTGGTGGAACAATACGTCCGGCCGCACCGCAACGCTTGTGCCAATCACCGTGGGAAGTGATCACGAAAACCCGACGTCCCTGACTGCCCATGACTGGCACACAGACAGGATTCCGTGGCATCAGGAAGTCGTCGCCGCAGCCCCCGCCTTCAATGGCCATTGGGAAATCACGGTCGCCGAATCCGGACATTACCGTGTCACATTGATGGAACGCCCACTGGAAGCGAACCACTCCATCGCAGCCGCGTCCGCGGTCCTCGAAGTCGGCGGGCAAAGATTCAGGCAGGCAATCCCTTCCGGCGCGAAGCAGATTCTTTTTGATGTCGAATTGAAGTTGGGACGTACTCGCCTGAAATCCAGCCTCACGAACGACTCCGGCGTTTCGCGCGGAGCTTACTATGTCAGTGTGCTTCGACGATCTGCTTCAGAAGCCGGGAAAGAATAAGTGAATCTTATGGCCACGAAGACAATCACCTTACAAGTAGTTTCATAACCCCTGGTTACCAGATGTCGTGCAAGAGGGGGTCTTGACACTTCTACCAGCCGTTCTGCTTTTCCCGTCGTCTACATCCACGTTCCGGAGGCGAGTTGAGATCTGGATCAGTGAAATCGATTACTGCTGGTGGCGAAGCCTCGCTTGGGAAGTCGCCCGCAGACGATGACAACGACTGGCTTGTAGTCGTTCGTGTGAGTGGTTCCGGATCAGAGTGAGAACACCAACGCAGAAGTTCTGGCATTCCGAACGATGAACTCCCGGACTTGCTGAAAGCGAAGCAACTGGAAGAAGTCGCACGTGTTCTCACAAAGCTTCAACACCCGGACAGACTGCCTTTTGTCGTAAACCGTTGTGGGCCGTTGTGGACCGTGGAAGTAAGGAATCTGCTCTAGTGCTTTGTCACAGGCAAGAGTTAGGGTGGAAACATTCCCCGGAAAAGGGGGTCAGATACCAAAAATGCAAAGCACCCTTCGGGCCGTTCCGGTTTTTGGTACCTGACCCCGTTTTCCTCGCCAACCCTTAAACCTGGCTGTGACAATGCTCTAGTCGAGGACCTTGATGAAAATGTCTTTGAACTGCACAAGCATCGGCGGACCAGGGTGCATCTGCAGCGCGATGATTCCTTTGCGACACGCCTGCTTCGAGTCCTGGTCATCAACTTCACACATCAACTCTCCGTTGATTCGCAGCTCGACCTTGCTGCCGATCGCAGTGACCTGGTATTCGTTCCAATCTTCCGGTCGGATGACTTTCTGCAACTGTTTTGGGTCGGCGAACTGAGTCTCTTTTCGAGATCCGTCGGGGGCGATTTCTGCTTTCATGCCGCGCATCACGACGCCACCGCGTTTGTGCTGAAAGAGACATCCGGACCATTGTTCGCCCGCTTCCATGTCCGCTTGATAGCCGGAGGTATCGAAGTCGGGACGCTTCTCGCTGCGAAACTGGATCCCCGAGTTTCCACCGATGAGTTTGTACTTGAAACGCAGGACAAAATCAGCCGGCTCGCCACCGGTCCAATACAGATAGTGATGTTTCAGACACGGCTTGGCTTCGGTGCTCCTGGACGTAATCGTACCGTCCTCCACCCACCAGCCACTTGGTTTGCCTTCCCAGTTCGTCAGCTTTTCGCCGTCGAACATCGATACAAATTTCGCGTTGTCATCCGCCTGAGTCAGGGAGTTGGATGCGGCGGCGATCATCAATACAGACACAAGTAGATCACGCATTATGGTGGTGCCTCAATCCTGTCGGTGATGGGTAGGGAGTTCGGAAATCGTGTTTCGGTCAAGTGCCAGGCTAGGTGGGCAACTCATAGCCTTTGCGACGCGGTCGCGACAACAGAGCGTTTCCTTCGTCACAATTGGTGAATCGCTCGGCCTCAGGATCCCATTTCAGTTTCCTGCCGACGCTGCCGACTTCTCGCGCGATGTTCACCAGGTAGCAGATGGTTGAACTGCGTTGGCCGTACTCGATATCAGCGTTACAGCGGCTTCGGGATTTGATGCACTGAATCCAGTTTTCCAGGTGCGGCTGATTCTCCGGCACTTGAAGATGACCGGGGTTGTCCTTTGACAAAACCAGTTCCTTCGGGTTGCTCGACACCTTGTCACGGTTGATTTCCAGCTTGCCGTGTTCACCAACGAAGATGCAGCCCAGGCCCGGACCTCGGTCACCATTTAGATGAAGCCGAAGTTCCGTTCCGTTGGCGTACCGCATTCGCATCTTTGCCCGAGGCCCAATGACGTTCCGCGTCATTTGGTAGTATTGGGCACCTGTCTCTTCGTCCGTTGGTTTTCGCGGATCGAACTTGCCACAGTCCTGATCAGTTGCCGGCTCTTCCAGGACGATCTCGACGGGGCCTGTTTCGTCCGTACCAAGTCCACGTTGGATCTGATCGTAACTGTGAGCCCCCCATCCTGTGACGCCGAAGCAACGTCCGCCCCCGTCGTAGGACCACCAACCACCCCAACCGCGATGTAAGTTGGCGTGGTAGGGACGCAACTCGGCTTGATTTGTCCAAACGTCCCACCATTTCGGGTCCACGCCCTCGGGCATCGGTTGCCCGGGTTCGGGAGTCCAGCGGACGGGCCCTACAAAATTGGGGGCCTCGACTGTATGGATCCTGCCAAGCGCACCATTCTTCACCAGATCGCTGGCCCAGTTGTTCAAAGGAATTGAACGCTGCTGCGTGCCGACCTGGGTAACGCTGTCGTATTTGCGAGCCACGTTCACCATGTGGCGTCCTTCCTCAATGGTCAGACACATCGGCTTTTCAATGTACACATCAACGCCCATTGCCATTGCCTGGCATACGATCCAGGCTCGCGCGTGGGTTGTCGTTTCAACCATCACCGCATCGAGCTTCTCTTTTTCGATCATCTCGCGGAAGTCAACATAACCCTTCCACGATTGGCCCTTGCCCGCCTTCTGCATGAAAGAATCAATGCGTGGTTCGAAACAATCACAAACCGCTACGATGTCCAATTCCGGGACACCAAGGCAATGAGCGGAAAGGCCCATACACCTTCCACCAAGGCCGATCAGACCGACCCTCACTCGCTCACTTGGACTCGGGCCGTCAAGACCCAAAGTCCTGGCTGAAACGAACAGCGGTGCGGCAGCCGCACCCGTTGCCAAAAGATCTCGACGGGTTAGCTTACATTTTTTCATGACGGAATTCTCGAAGTTCGGTGGGATGGTGAGGCGGCAGCAGCCTGGGAATTGTGTATTCCAGGTGGCAGACGCCAGTGGGAAATCGGTTGGCAATTAAGACCAGACATTTGCAGTAGCCGATACGAGTGAAAGAACAAAATCGGGCAGGACGTTACTGGAAGCACCCTGTTTGAAGCGTCACGACGTACTCCTGCCGATCTGCAGGGCGATCTCCATCGCCCGACGTCCGTCCTCCGGCTTGACGTCTGGTTGACGTCCCTCGCGAATGCAGCGGACGAAATATTCATTTTGTTGCTGATGCCCCCACATTCTTGGACCTTTTTCCTTGAGGTTCCAGATCGTCGTTTGTGGATTCTCGCCATAAAGGGTGACGAGATCGTTATCCGAGGCGCTAAGCATGCAGGTCGAGTCACCGATCACCTCCAGGTTCGATTTCGAGGCCGCGTGATTGACCGAACCGCTGTATTGCAGACAACAAACCATGCCGTTGGCCAGTCGAAGCGTTGCGTAGGCGTCATAGCCGAGCGTGCCGCCCGTCTTTTCCAGCGGAGTGTAATTTACTGCCGGCTCAACGCTTGTGATCTCAGTGTCGAACAGCCAGCGAATGAGGTCGATCGACCAGACCGACAGTGTAAACAACGGTCCGCCGCTCTTTTCGATCTGCCACATCCAACTATCGGCTGGCCATTGGCTGGCCAGGTCACTGGCCGGAATGAACTCACGATAGAGTACACCGGTCGGATTCCCCAGGACGCCCTGCGTGATCAGTTCTTTAGCCTTCACATAGCTGGATGTGAAGCGAAACGTAAGGCTCGGCATGAGCACCACACTCGCTCGGTTGGCCGCGTCGATCAACTTATCGGCCTCCTCCAAGCTCGGGGCAAGCGGCATCTCGCAAATGACATGCTTGCCCGCTTCCAACGCGGCCAGCGATGCCGGGACGTGCAACGGCGTGGGCAGGGCAACGACGACAGCATCGACCTTCGGGTCGCTCATCAACTTGTGGTAGTCGTCGTATGCCGACTCCACTTTGTGTTTCGCAGCTGTCTTGGTTCTGCGTGTTTCGTCCGCATCGGCGATCGCTACCAGACGAGCGCCCTCGATGTTAGCGAAAGACGGCACGTGCGCGCCGCGTCCGACAAAACCACAGCCGACCACACCGATTCCAAGTTCTTTCATGAATGAATCCTTTGCTTTACATTGAATGTTCAGGTGACGTGATCAGTTGAGGACCAAAGCTCGAGCCAGGCTGACGGCGCCGGCGGCGCTCTCGCTATATCCATCTGCCCCAATGACGTCGGCATATTGTTGCGTGATCGGCGCGCCGCCGATCATCACTTTGCACTGTTCCGACACGTCCGAGCCTTGCATCGCTTCGATCACACCTTTCATCGCCGGCATGGTTGTCGTGAGCAGCGCGGAGAGCGCCAGTACGTTGGCTTTCGAATCGCGCACTTCGGAAACAAACCTGTCCGCCGAAACGTCGACGCCCAAATCGACCACGTCGAAGCCTGCGCCTTCGAGCATCGAGGCGACCAGCCCTTTTCCGATATCGTGCAGGTCGCCTTTGACCGTACCAATCACGACTCGTCCGACGGGTTCCACGCCCTGAGCGGCCAGCAGCGGACGCAGCAAGTCGAGTGCCCCCTTCATTGCGCGACCGCTGATGAGCAATTCGGGTACGAAAAACTCTCCCACTTCAAAGCGGCGTCCGACTTCGTCCATCGCCGGGATCATTCGTTCGGTGATCAATGTTTGTGCGTCGATTTCAGCATCAATGGCCTGCTGTGTAAGGTCAGCTGCCGTAGCGGCGTCTCCCGCCAGAATGGCTTCGTAGAGTTTTTCCAGGTCAGGCGTTGACTGCGACATCGGTATCTCCAGCATCTCATGAATGGGTAGGTAACTCTCGGGAAACCACTGGCTCACCCGATACGAAAACGGGGATGGGTCTTCTCCAGCTGACCGCCACGTTCGATGAATATCTGGCTCAACATCGTGTCGACCATCGCCACGGCAGGAAAGGCATACTTCGCGTCTTCCACCGGGCCGTACATTAAGAAATCTGCTCCTACACCGACGGCCAAAGCAAGGGCGGACGCGGTGCATGGTTTGTCAGCTTCCTTGCCCATCTTCGTCTTCAGCCCCCTCCACATCGACACCGCGTTGTGCACTCCGCCACCTACGGGCAAGCCAAACTCATGCTTGACGTCGTGCATTGCGCTGCACGCCTGCCCCATTGTTGCCAGATCCATGACGCACGTGTCGACGATCAGCTTCTGGATGCCCGCCTCCTGCAGTCGGGGCAACATCTCTCGTACGGCCTGGACACGTCCCTTGCCCGTGAAATCCTGCAGGTAGTAGGTCAGCAGAATCGCGCTGTTGACGCCAGCTTCGCGGATGGCTGTAAGTTCTTCGTCGTCAATGCCGGGCTGGATCGAGTTGTAGACAATGCGGTCGGCCAGGCCCGACCTGGCAACGTACTCCAGGCCGGCCAATCGCACCTCGACCGTCGTGCCGTCGATCAGCAGAGGAGCTTGAGTCACCTCCGCGGCAAACTCGAGGTGTCTTTCCATTGCCTGAGGAGTCGCGCCGACCACGTCAAGCATGCAGGGACTACCGGTAAGCTCAGAGAATTCGTCCTGCACGCGGATTCTTTTCTCCGCCTCCTCGGCATCAAACTCTCCCGTGTCTTCGTCGACGTTGACCTTGTGCCCATGATAGAACGCGCTACCGATCAGCACCGTGGGGTTCGCGCCGGGATGTCCACCGATTCGAACGCCACCAACTTCAAAGATGCTCTGTTCGGTTGAGAACTCCAGTAACCCGCATTCGGTATTGCTTTCCAGACTTGTGGCCATGGCTTTCTCGTGGCTAAGGGGATATGTGGAGGTTAATGTCGGTTTATTGAGCGTATCGAGTTCTGCTTTGGTAACAAGTGTTGGAGATCGAAGATCCTGAGAAACGAAGCCGCTAGCGACGCATGTTGCAGTTCTGCAGCGTGCATCGTTCGCACGGTGTGCCGAGCGTCACCACGTCTTCCGGGTGGCCGAGCCCAATCAGGCCCGACACCGATTTGACTGGCTGCATCAGACAATCGGCCGTGAGCGTGACGCCGACATCCTCGCCGTTAAACAGCGAAAACAGTTTCTGTTGTTCGGTCAGTTTCATCCCACAATAGCCGGGACTGTAGGGGAGTGTTGGCACCAGGTTGAAAGCCAAAGCCAGCTCGCGCAACTGACCGATCACGGCAACCTCTGCCGCCTCGGCCCGTTCGGCTCCGATGGCGTTCAGAATCATCGCTCCCAGGCTGTCTCCTTCCTGCAGCAGTTCACTCGCTCGACGTTCAACGGCTGGACCGGCAGTGGCAATGAAAGCCGCCACGCTTTGCGACGCACCGAGATACTCGCCAATTGCTCCCTTGAATTCGACAACGCCCAAAGACGACTGGACGCAAAGTTGGCGTGGAGCCAACTCTGTCACCGGCCGAACCAGGTAAGTTGCCCGCGGAGTCGCAAACTGATGTGCCTGTTCGATCCAATGGTCAATAATGTTGCCGATGCTGTCCTTTGGAGTGACGTCAACCGGGTAGCCGAGGTAGCGCAATACCTCCAGTCGGTCGACTGGTTCGTCGACGCGATCGATGACGCGCGGCTCAAGCTCAAAGAGCTCGTCTGTTGTGGATCTTCTAACTGTCATAGTCATGGCAACGCCGAATATTCGAGACGCTCTCTAGAACGAAACGACACAGTGCCAAAGAAACGAATAGGTCCATGCGTCGATCTCTTCCCAGTTCTTCCGGACGAGTTGCTCATCGCCGGTCATTTCGGGAAGCTCCTTGCGTTTGTCGGGCCACGGCACAACCGTGCCAGCCGGTCGTGGATGCTCGCGATTCAGCGGATCTGAGGAATCAGCCATCAGGGGGCTCTCTTTTCGAGGAATCAAGTGTGGTGCGTCAATATCGTCTGTATCAATATCGTCTGTATCAATATCGTCTGTATCAATATCGTCTGTATCAATAGACTCCATGTTCACGAGTGTAGTCAGTCATCGCCTTAACGTTTTCGATACTCGTGTCGTTCTGCATGATGGCCCCGGCGTCCATGATGTAGCCGCCATCGACGGCGACTTCGTCGATCACTCGCTTGCAGAAGTCTCGAACCTCCTGCGGTTTGCCAAACGACAGCAGGAAGTTTGGAACGCCGCCGCTGATGGCAAAGCGATCGCCCAGTGCCTTGTGGGTCTCGAACAGGTCGTCGCGATCACAATGATAAATGATCGAACCTTCGGGCAATTCGCGGAAGCTGTTCCAATGATGCTTCCACTTACCTTCTGCGTAGAAGAGGGTTTGATGGCCGTGCGACCAAAGTTCCTCGATGATCGGCTTGAGCGTTGGCCAGAAGAACCTGTCGAACTGTGCCGGCGTGACGAAGGGCACACAGCCGCGGTGCATCCATATCGTAACGGGGACCTGCTTGTCGGGGTCGGCCGTTGACAGGGCAACGTGCAGCATATGGGGCATCATGGCCTCAGTTGCGGCGAGCACCTTGTCAGGCCGTTCAAAGAGATCCATCGTCAAACCGACGTAACCGCGAAATTTGTCAGCGATGATGTCAAACGGCGACTTGAGAATGCCACTGATTGCCGACACCGTGCCGGTCTGTTCACGCAATCGTTGCACCTGCGGGCCAAACGCACTGAAATACTGCATCATGGCCATGCCACCCTTAAGCCAGGCGACATTGTTGTCGACGGAATTCACCTCCCCTGGGCCGGCAAGGTGGCGGTTAGTGCGCGGCATCCAGACGTTCAACAGGTAGCCCGTGGGGTCTTCGATCAGCGCATCGTATTCATCGGGCTTCATCCATGCTTCGTCTTCCGGCGGCTCAACATATTGAAAGCCAGTGTCCCGATCCAGGCCCACGCCGGGCACCGCCAGGTATTCCGTACCAAGAACCTGCGGGATCGTGCCCCAGATGTAGACCATGTTGGCGACGACCGCGTCCCAATCGAAATCCTCGGCACAGCGCACGGCCGCGTCGAAAGCCAGCCTGTAATCCTGCGTGACTTGCTGGCAATCCATGCCAGCGTACTTGGAAGTGAACTCCGCTACGAAGGGACGAATGGGAATTCGATCCGGCATCTCATTTCGCATCGCCGCGGTGTATCGTGCCAGCCGCTGCTGATACTTCTGTTCCATTTGCACCGGCAGCGACTCGGCCTGTTGCGTCACCGGCAATTCGTTGTTGACCGCTTGGGGATTCACTGGTCGACTCCTTGATCGCCATGTCCTCGAACATCAGCTGTACTCTCTGCTCCACTTCCAGGACAGAGTGACCGTCGATTCTCAGAACTCAATGTCTTTGGCATCGATCTGAAGAACCGCACTGACAGGGCAGTTGGGCCAGGTTCAATACAGATAGAGTCTACCCAGGAAGCCGCTTCGGCGTCTTGTATCATGCAGGCCATTTTTTGTATAATTTGACGATGATGCTCTCTCTCGTTTCTCTCGTACCAGGTGATTTCAAGGAGCCCTTGTACGGGGCTCGACCTCACGTGGCCGGCATCGCCGGCGCCATATACATAACTCGATCGCAACCCTGCTTTCAAGATCTGTGGCCCACCATCCAGCACATGGACGAGAACTATCGGGAGCATGTTTCAATTCTACAGATGACCCAGTCGGCGAGGATGTCGCGGTTGCCATTAGTGCTTGTGGTTGCCGTGAAACAGCATGTTATTCTTGTCGCCGCGTGAGAAGACATACGCGAGCAGATCCAGGATCTCTTCTCGCGTCAGTTTGCTCATCAGGCCTTTGGGCATGATCGAGACGGGGGACTTGATACGTTCGTCGATTTCCGTCTTCCTGATGGCGACCGGAACGTCCCTGACGAGTGGCTCGACGATTACGTTGACCGCCGTGGCAGTTTCCTCAACAACCATGCCTGTGACAATCTTCCCGGAGTCGAGCAGAAATTTGGTTGTTTGAAATTTCTCATTGATTTCCGCGGACGGTTCGAGCATCGCCCGCAGAATGTGCTCGGGAGTGAACTTCCTGGTGTCCAGCCTGGACAGGTCGGGACCGAACTCTTTTCCTTCTCCGTTCATTCGATGACAGGCCACGCAGTTGGCAACCGTGAAGGCCGTCCTGCCGACATCGAACGAGCGGCCATGGGGCAACGGCCGAATCGAGGCAACGAGTTCGTCATATTTCCACTCGGTATTTCGGCCGCTGTACTTCAGTAGTTCGTCTATCATCTGCAACGGATGCCCGGCGAGGTACGCAGCGGGATCGGCCTGGTAACTTTTCAGGTCGTCGACCACATAAAGCGCTCCATACATGCGTCGCCAGTGTCCTGGATAGGTGCAGACATATGGGTAGACGCCAGCCACTTCGGGAACCCGGAATCTCAGCACCTGGGTGTCGCCCGGTTCGAGCAAGCGGCTGGCCACGAGAACCTTGTCGGACCTGGGAATGTAGTGTCGCCTGGCCGCACTGGGTACAGTTCCCGTTGCATCGGCAAGCATCCCCAACTCTTCAAGCGATCCTGGCTGCACAAGGGCGAAATTGTGCGGCATGTTGTCAGGATTGGAAAAACGAATCTCCAACGGCTTACCAGCCTCAGCGGCAATGATCTGTTTGTCGTAGATCATCCGGTGCGGTACCGCTGCCAGGTCGATCACCTGCACGCGGAGAGCGTCCAGCTGCGAGCGGACCGTTGCTGCCTTGTCCGGAGGCAGTGACGACGCGAGTCGTGTGGCCAGGCTGAACGCGCTTTCGGCGGCCTCCTGCGTGCGGTGCTTCGGCGGAATCGCACTGATGTACGATACCAGGCTGTCGGCCAGAGGCTGCATTTCACTCGTTGACCAGTGCTGCGGCGAAGTGGCTCGCAATACGTCAATTGCGATACGGCGATGCTTGCCTCCGTTGCGAATCACAGCAGCCATGTCGGCGAAGATTTCCAGATCGTGATCCGGGATGTGCTTCAGGGCTTGTATCGCCGCTACGGTCACATCAACGCCTTCGACCCCTTCGACGACAATGTCTGCGCTGGGGCTGGGCTGCGGGTTGTCCTCCCTGACCAGCAGAGGATCGCGATTGCTGTCGAGCAGCGTCAACGTGAAGCGGTTCAATCGGTCGGAACAGCAATCGATCCGGTTGTGGAGGGTGACCTGGTTGATCGGATACTCCCCGCCAAGATCAACTTCCCACCATGGATTGCGTTGATCAGCGGTTGCTGTGGCCGAATTCGCACTCCAATTTCCATCGGTAATTCCATCGATCGCCCGATCGGCTGTTCCGCCAGCGCTGATGCCCGACTGCGTTGCCTTGCCGTGGGGCGCGATATTCACGCCTTGCGAAAACACCTGGACTTCGGCCAGCGTCAAGATGCTCTTTCTCGCCAGCTCGATACGCACGTAGCGAGCGCCGCCCGAAGGTCTGTCTCCGTCAGCGGGCTGAAGGTGAGTGGGAACTTCGAAGATCAACGGCCTGATCGAATCGTGCATGGCGCTGCGCCGAGAAGTATCCTGCACCAGAGCGACGCTACTGAGATAAGCGATCGCGCCGTCGTAGTTCGTGGCAGCCATTGAATAGACGGAGTCGACTCTCTCGCCCGAATCGATCAGCGCGGCGATGGCCGCAGAACGCAGTCCACTGTTGCCGTCGCTACCTGCGATCGTCGCCAGGCGGGGTTTGATGCTGGTCAATTCTGCGGCGGGCAGTGTCTGTAGCAACGGAACCAACTCGGTGTACGCCGCTGATTCGGTCTGCGCAAGTTGGCTGATTTGATCGAGAAGCAATTGGCTCATACCCTGGCCGGTAAGTCCCGCCAGACGCGTCAAGGCATCGACGCGGTCCTGTTGCGGAATCGACTCACGTTCCAGGATCTCGCGACAGACCACTTCGCTTCGAGGCATCCGCAGTAAATCGACGTTGTCGGCATGACGCAGCACGAACGCGTGTCCCGTCGCCGACAACGGCTCGCCGTCTTTGATCGCTTGTTGCCAGTACTTGTCAATGGAACGGCGGGTTTGGCTGATTGCGTATTTGAGTTGGTCATCCAACGGCAGGTTCGCTGCCTGGAAGACCACCTCGGCCGCATCGAGCCCTTCAAACGACGCGGCGGCAACAACCGCTTCATGCCGAACCAAAGCCTCCTCATCGCGGGCCTGCCGTTGCAACAGCGCCAGGGCGTCTTCGACGAGCGATCCCCAGTGTCCAAGTACGCGCGTTGCGGCTGCCCTTGCTTTGGGGTGAGGCGATTGCAGCAGCAGACGCAGCAGCTGTTGATCAACAATGTTGTGCTGTTCATGCAGCCATAGCGCTTCGAGCAAATGATGTGCGTCTTCGACGTTGCCGGGATCCAACGTCGCGACCCACGCTTTCGCCGCGACGACAACCTCCTGGCTGTCGCGCCCGCTCAGCTCGATTCGAGCGCGATACCTCACGGTCTCTTCCGGCGAGGCCAGATGGCCAATGACTTCTTCGATCGGCCTGCCCGCCAGCTTGACCGGCGTCGCCAAAGGGCGTCCAGCCGCCGTGACGCGGTAAATGCGACCGTGCGAGTGATCGCGACTGGGATCACGGATGTTGTGCTGCATGTGCCCGATGATCACGTTGTGCCAGTCGAGAACGTAGAGCGCGCCGTCGCCGCCTATCTCGAGATCGACAGGGCGGAAGTTGCCATCCGTCGAGACGACGATCGGCTCGATTTCCCGGCTCGTAACATCCGCGCCGTGGATATTCAGCTCGTGCTGCAGGACACCCAGGAAGCCGATGGTGTTGCAGATCAGCAGATTGCCGCGATTCTCCTTCGGGAAATGCGTGCCCGAGATCATGCCGAACCCCGCAACGGGGCGCACGCGCTTGTCGTACAAATCGTGCGGCGTTCCGCCGCCAGGGTAGCCGACGTAATAGCCGCGGCCCGACGTCGCATCGGTGGCAAACACGTTCCCCCACTCGTCGACAACAATGCCGTGGGGGTTCGGCGAGATATGAAAGTGCTCGGCGATCTTTCCGCTGCGCGGATTCCAGCGATACAACATGGGTGCCTTGGTGCGGAGCGGTTTCCCCCAGGGGGTTTCGATGTTGGTGTAATGAAAGATGCCCTCGGAAAAGTAGATGCAGCCGTCCGGTCCCAGGACGAAACTGTTGGCACCGCAGTGAGTGTCGGCCGAGTCGATCCCATGCAGGTAGCGAATCCGGACATCCGCCTTGTCATCGCCGTCGGTGTCTTTCAGGAACAGAATGTCCGGTGCACAGGCGACGAGCACGCCGCCGTTCCAGAACTCAAAACCGGTGGGATTGTGCAACTCGTCGGCGAACACGATGCAGCGATCGGCGCGGCCGTCCCGATTCTCGTCCGGGAGGATTAGTAGTTTGTCGTTGAGCGGTTTGTTGGGATGCCAGTGCGGGTACGTATGCCAGGCCGACACCCACAGACGACCGTTCGTGTCGGTCGCCACCTGCACCGGATTGACCAGGTCGGGAAATTGCTCCTCGGAGGCAAACAGATTGAGCTGCATTCCCTCGGCGACTTTCATCCTGAAGATCGCCCCTTCGCCGCTGAGATAGTCAAGCGATCCTTCCTTGACCGCGCTGGAACTCTTGCTGCCACCTCGAATGTTGGTCTTCACCGACAGTGGTTTCGGCACGTTGCTGTCGTCGAGTTTATGCTCGCGTCCCTGTGCGGCGGCCCAGATGCCTCGATCGCGATTGGCCGTCATGACGTCCAGCATTTTTAACTCATGCTGCATAACGACGTAGTTCGTTTGGCCGTCGACAAACTCCAGTTGCGAGCGTTGCCCGTAGGTGCTGTAGCCGTCGGTGGCACGATACCGGTTGAACCATCGCAGATTCTTCGTCAACACCGCCTTGCGCACCTGGTCGAGTAGCGGTTCGACGTATTGCGGGGCTTCGCCAAAGAGAGCTTCGTCAACGACTTCCGCCACCAAACGATTACCCTGGCTGGTCAGGTGAATACCATTGATCGTCAGTGGCTGCTCAGCCTTCGCGTACAGCGCTTTCGTGGGCGTGAAGAGATCGACAAAGCTCACACCCTGGCTGTTGGCGACATCGGCCATGACCGCGGTGTATGCTGCCAAACGCTGGTTGTTTGCGCTGCCGTCCGGCAGGTTGGGGTTGCGCAGGTTCTCGTGCGCGACTGGGGAGAAGAGCACGATCCGTGGAGGAGTCTTTCCGTTGTATTTGTGTCCGCGAGTGTCGGTGATGAACTGAGTGAGATTGTGACGAAAGTAATCAAGGCCAGCGGGACCGTCGAATGATTCGTTGTAACCGAAGAAGGCGAAGACGACGTCCGCCTTACTGTGCGCCAGGTGGGAATGCGGGTCTCCGAAACTCATTGATCGCGGCCGGACCGTCAATTCGTCGGCAGAAAATCCGAGGTTGCGAAACACGAGGTTCTGCTCCGGGAACCGGCTCTGAACGAGCGTCTCAAGCCAGCCGAAGTGCTGCATGCGATCGGCCAGCGTGTTGCCGACGTAGCAGATGCGATCGCCCCTGTTGATCTTGAATTCCACGTTGTCTCGTTTCGGCTCGACTCGTCCCGCATCGAGATGCGCGTAATCGTGGGGAAAGAGTCCTTTTCTGAATGCATTGAACCCGAATCGAGACGGCTCGAAGGGAATGATCGTCCCAACATCTGTCTTCTCTTCGATGGCGTCTTCCAGTCCAACCGCCCAGAAGCAGGCGTTGACGATCATGCGGCGGAAGTTGTCATCCTGAAAATCCTGAGCGTCTCCCATCGTCGACATGAACACCCTCGCGTTGCCGGCGGGAGTGGGGAAGTGCTTCACCCACGCCAACGGCATCTGTGCCTTCGGCGACGGTGGATCGCTGAGCTTCATCCCCTGAACCACCTGACCCATAACCAGAACTTTGCCGTTGTGCGGGATCGGAGTTCGCACGGTATACACATCGGTCGGCCCCCACATCACGTCGACTCCTCGCAGGATGGGGTGGTCCTTCATCGCCTCGACAGGAATGCCGCGCGTGCTTTCGCGCCCGTGATGGCCGTGGTGCGAGATCCAGGTGGCCCCCAGCACCTGACGCCCAAACCCGCTGAGAAAGTCGTCACCTCCGTAGTTGCTGCTGTACCTGGCATACTTACTGTCCGGCTTGTTGCGAAACGCCACGACCGACGGGCGGATGCCGATAACGGGCTTGCCCGTCCGCAGATACGCATCGACGTGCTTCATCTGCTCGTCCGGCAATACACGAAATCTCGTGAAGACGATCATCAGATCGGCCGTCTCCAGCGTCGACAGCCCGGGAATGTTGTCAGTCACGTTCGGGTCGATCGCACCCGTCTCTTTGTTGATGGCAAAGAGCACCGTGCAACGGAAGCCGAAGCGTTGGGACAGGATTTTGGCGAGCATCGGCATCGCTTCTTCCGAACGATACTCTTCGTCGCCGCTGATCAACACAACGTGCTTCCCTGCGCCGCTTCCCTGCCCGCCTTCAAAAACAACCCAGGGACTCTCCGCAGCAGCGTCGGCGGTGGCCGGCAGCGAGGCCATCGCCAACATGAGACAGAGAACCATCCGGAGCGAGTGTTTGCTGAGAGACATACTGTTTTCCTATATACGTGTGCCTGGCTTCAGCTTCGACGCGGTCGAAGTGCCAGGATCCGTGATGTCCGCTGCAGGGCAGGCCGCCGTTACTTCAGCAGGCTGTTCAGTGTATAATAGCCCGTCGTCGTGGTCATGCTCGCCCCATCATCCGCTTGAATGCCCTGAGTGATGATCTGATAGACCTGGCCGACCTGAAGTGGCAGGTCAACGTGAACCGTTCGTCCATCGTCCGAAATCGAGCGCACCGTTGACGCGTCTTCGGTCTCGTCTACTTTTGGCGATCCATACTCGCCGTGGTAGTGATAGTGCCAGTGTTTGAATGTGATGGCGCCGTCGGCACGAACGGTTTTTGGATCGACGGGGCGTGTGAACCGGACGGCAAAGCCGGACGGAGTCAGCTTCATTGAATGCATCTCGAACGGAACTGTCCTGCCGTCCCACTCGATTCGCTGAAGACCTTCCACCTTGCCGCCCACTGAACGCCAGCCCCGGCCGGTCTGCCCGACCCACAAACGACCCGTCTGATCGAAACGAATGCGAATGCAGCCCGACTGCAAGTGGTCGATGAAGTTGAACAGGGCTCCCTGATACTGCCCGTTCACTTTTTCCAGTGCCGCGCGGAAAATATTCGATCGCGTCTGATCACCGATGAAAATCTGCCCGGCGAAGGGACCAAACCTGCCTCCCGTTTCGTCGAACTCCGGGTTCCCCGGCGAATTCGCTAACTCGCCATGCGGAATCCAGGCCGCCGGCGGCTTGACCTGTTTCTCGAATTCGGCCTTATCCAGTTTCTTGCCCTGACGGTATTCGGGCAGATCGAGCAGAGACGCGGGATAACCATAGAAAGCCCCTTCGGCCAGATGGTTCAGCCTGGACGTGCCTATCCATCCGCCCTGATTGTCGGTGATGAAAACCTCGTCCTTGCTGCTGATCCCGATTCCGGCAGCCGATCGCAGACCGCTGGCAAAGGGAATGAACTCTCCCTGGGCTGTGATCTTTGCCGCCCACCCGTCGTACCCGAGTGACGTACCCATCGCTGCCCCGCCGCCCTTCTCGCACGCGGCGTCCCGGGCGGCGTCGGAAAGATTGATGCTGATGTAGTAGTTCCCCTGCGAATCGATGACCGGTCCGTGGACGTATTCACAATAGTTCCCACCGCCGCGCCAGCGGTCGCAGATTGTTTTGTAAAGATCGGCACGTCCGTCGCCGTCGATGTCCTGGATGAGTGTCAGTTCCGGTTTCTGCGCCACGACCACGACACTGCCGTCGGCAGCCATCACGCGGATTCCCTGAGGATCATGCACGCCTTCGGCAAAGCGAGACCACTTGCCCTCCTTGTAACGCCAGATGCCCGCGGTGCGCCCGGCAACGATGGCGGTACCGTCCGTGGCGAAGTCGATGCCGCCAACACCAAACTGCACGGGCGTACCGTTCTCCAGCGGCCCTGGAATCGTCACGACTCGGTAGCCGGCCGGGATCGTTGTCGCTTGATAGGCATGTTCCGTGCGCGGTTCGGCGTCTGTATCATCACCCGCCGCACTGCCCACCGCACACAACACCGATAACAGAATGAGTACGACCGAACGCTGAGCGCTCATGTTGTTAGTCCTTCCAATTTGTTCGAGGCACGCTCACGAAACGCTAGTTGCCGCCCGCAACTTTTCCAGCCTCCAGATAGGCAAGCAAGTCGAGGATTTCCTCCCGAGTCAGAATCGTAAGAGTATCCAACGGCATGCTGGACACTTTCGACGCAGACTTTTCGTCGACGTCCTTCTTGGCGACACGCACGATCTTCTCGGGCAATTCGGAATTCGGGATCAGGATCAGATTCGTCCCGTCATCGTCAACAATCAAGCCGGTGACCATGCGTCCGTCGTTGGTGACGATCTTCCACGTGTGAAAGTCCTTGTTGATTTCACTCGACGGTTCGATTATCTGCTGCAGAAGCTTGCTGCCTTTGTACGTCATCTTGTTCAGATCCGGGCCAATTCGGGCGCCCTGACCGGCAACCGGATGACACTTGACGCAGCCGGCTTTCAGGAACACGATATTTCCGCGTTGCACACCTTGTGGCGTTGTTCGCTGCGAAGTCATGTCGGCCGCGGCGGCCAACTCGTCAAGCTTCCATTTCCTGACGAAAGGCAGCTTTTCGGGTGCCGGAGTTTCCTCCAGGTCATACAGACCCAACTCGCGGACTGCCGGACTCTGGCCGTAATACGACGTGACATTCAACTCCAGCGTGTGACACACCGTGCGGGGAAACTCAACCATCAGGAGATTGTCTTCGTACGTCGCGTCCGTCACCGCCTTGACCGGCTTGCCGTTGAGGATCAACTCAAAAGTCCTGGGAGCAAAATTGTGATGCTCGTATCCCAGCAGCGTAACGGCTGAAACTGCGTGCGATTTGGCGAGCGTGAGTTTCAGGCTATAGGACTTTCGATCATTGGTTTCATCCCAGTAACTGTCTGCGGAACCGTCGACGGCCCCCTGCGGCCCGATCGCTCCGCCGTCCTTGTTTCCGGCGCTGGTCGCCTTGGCTTTCAACGCGTAGTTGGTTCGCCTGTCCAGGCCGACCTTGCGCAGTTTCGCGACCATCTGTCTTGCGGAGTCGTCCGCGGCAAGGTTGTTTCCCGCTGTTGGCAACGGTTTTGCATTGGCTGGATCGAGCAGCAGGGTGATGTAGAATTCGGCGGCGTCCTCGGCAGCAATCGTGAGCACATCGTTCTGCCAGCTGCCTGCGCTGGCTTGAACGTCGCGGATCCTGTCTCGAATGATCCTGAATCGCACGGGTTCGGTCGCGCCGGTCGTCTTGAAGTAGTAGTGCATGACCTGTTCGTTTTCAAAGGCAACCTGCTGCGTGTAATCAACATCGTTGATCCGAAACAGGAAGCTTGGCGCCTGGGCGCCGGCGTACAGGTATCCGCCGAACTGTGCGCCGTCCGGCGGCTTACGGTCGACAAATGCGGTCGTCTCTTTCATCTCGGACTCTGACTTCTCGATCCGCCATGCATGGTTGTTGATATAGTCCTTGAAGTCCTGGTTGATCGGCCCGCCTTTCCCCAGTGGAATCAAACACTCGACGAACCCGATGTCGCGACTGCCCATGCCGTATTGGTTGTAGCCGGCGCCCCGGCCCGTCCGTTCGGCCTTCAAATTGAGGAATCCGCCGGCCCAGGCCCGCTTCACGGTGAACGTCGACGCGTCGAAGATGTAGTTGTAACCGCCGGGCAGGCCCACGCTTAGTGCGCGCGTCGAGACGTCGGCCATCGCCACCCGATACACGAGTGGTCGGTCCTTGACTACCACCTCGAAGCGGTCCATCGGCAACTCGGGCTCGGCCTGCTTGACTTCCCAGACTTGATGTGGCCCGCGGTTGTCCGGCTTGTTGAGCGTCTTCATGAATGCAGTCAGCGATCGGACCTGTTGCGGCGTCAAATGAGGATAAGGCGGCATGCCTGGCGGATAGGGGCTGCCCATCTGCGAAGCGGTCTCTCGAATCGACAAATGCAGGTTCGGCTGGCGAATGGACTTCTCAATATAATCGTCGTCCACGATGATCGACTGGATGCCGGTCGGCTTGACGAACACCTCGCGACGACGCGTCGATTTACCGATCAGACCATACCAATGCGGCCCCGCCTTACCCAACTCGCCTTCCGGTTTCAGGGAGTGGCACATGCCGCAATAGACCTGGTGCAACATCGCGCCGGCGGCAACCAGGTTGATGCGTTCACCGGTCGCCTTCAGATTCGTCAACTCGGGCAACCTTTGAGAAAAGGCCTGGTAGTCGGCCTCGAGCGCCTTCGCCTCCGGCTCGCTGCCATGCACCTTCATCCGATAGAACAATGCGAGCTGCTGGTCCTTCGCCAAAGGCATCGGCCCATCGAAAACAAAGGCCGGGCTGAAGTAAGGCATGCCCTTGACGATGAACCACTTGATCGGGAAACGCGGGTTGGTCGGATGATCGAAAAATGTCAGCCCACCACCGCCGCTCGCCAGCGGACCTTTGTAGGCTAACCATCGCGCATGAGCACCGTGCACTTTCTCTGCTTCGCTCTGCCCCTGGCTGTTGAGAAACGACCAATTCAGGAGCTGCTTGCTCAAACGAAGCGACAAACCGGCGTAATGAGCTGACGCTCCGACGCTAATCGGCTTCCTGGCCGTGAACAGATGCTGCCAGTCCAGGGTGTACGAACCGCCTTCGTCGGGCGCACTGACACGTATCATCCGCTCCTCGCCGAGAACCTCCGGCTCGCCCGGCGGATGGTAACTCTGTTGCAGGCGGATTACGGCCGAGAAGTCGGCTTGAGTCTCGATGCTGACGTCGACCGTCGTGTTGCGTCCGGCCGATACGCCCTCGCGGTCTTCTTCCCAGTAATTGAGATTGTCGATTTCTTTCAGGCTGAACCAGGCGGCGCGATGCCAGGTGTGGTCGCTCGGGCGGAAGTCAGTCAGGACTGTGCCGTCCAGCTTCGCCAGCGGATGGAAGCAGGGCTTGGGGTGACCCTTACCGTGATTGAATTGCCAGACCACCTTGCCATGGTTCGTCAGCGCCACCGAACTGTCGGTCCTGGCCCAGGCGAACTTCACGCCTTCCGCTGCATCGGACGTCCCGACTGCACATGTCACGACGATGGCCGCGGCTAAGCAGATCACGCAGACGAAACGCATTGCGAACTCTCCTGTTTTGACTCGTCACTGGACCGGACGAAAGACTGTTGCACTGAACGGCGGAACGTGTGCGCCGATCAACTCATGACACAATCGGCTTTCTCAACGCAACTCCGCAGATGTTCCCCACCTCGGCCGCAAATCGAATCGCCTGGATCAGATAGTTGACACTCATCTCCGGCCTGGCCACACCCCAGGCGAACGGCTTGTCCGCCGAGCGGACAAATTCCATGTTGATGCCAAGTTGAATGCCAACCAATGTAGCGTTCCTTCGTGTTTTTCAGATGCGGACGATGTTGTAAGTCTGGTCGAGGAATCCCGGCGTGGTAGAATTGAAGTATTGTGAACCTTTCGGGGGACGGCTCGATTCCGGTGGATACTGGCGAATCAACGTGGGATCAGGGTCAGGATGCGTTGCTGGCAGTATACACTCGAGCGAGTCAGTGCGCCGTTCAACATATTTCAGTGAACAATTTTGAACAATTGCATGACACCATGTCCCGATCCGCCCCGATCTTCACCGAACACGGCCAGACCTTCCAGGCCGACGCCTGCCGTACGGTCGTGCAGGCGGCCGAAGCCGGTCAAATACGTCTTGAGGCACTGGCACGAGGCAGCTATCCCGGCCGGCGTCTGCTGAGATCGGTCCTGCCTGGCATCCGGACGATAGGATATTGGGACACCGATCATCCCCAGGATTGGGGTCTGGAATGGCACCGCAACGAGGGGATCGAACTGACGTTTCTGGAAACAGGCTCGCTCGACTTTCTCGTGGAGAGTCAGCGGTTCGAACTGCGCCCGGATGATCTGGCGATCACGCGTCCCTGGCAGCCTCACCGACTGGGCAACCCGAACATCGGCGCGAGTCGATTGCACTGGCTGATTCTCGATGTCGGCGTCCGACGGCCGAATCAACCCTGGACCTGGCCGCCCTGGGTCGTGTTGACCAAACCGGACATCAAGCAGTTAACCAACTTCCTGCGTCACAACGAGCAGCCAGTGTGGCGCGTGACACCGGAAATCCGCCGTTGCTTCGGACAGATTGGCCGAGCCGTCGAATCCGACGAAAGCGGCTCGAGTATCTCTCGAATCACGGCCTACCTCAACGAACTTCTCGTGCTTGTGCTCGAGATGTTCCGACACCAGAAACCCGAGTTGGACGAGTCGTTGTCAGGCACGCGCCGTACGGTCCAACTTCTTCTGGACGATTTGCGGCGAAATCGGTCGCAATCGGCGCAATCCTGGACGCTACCGCTGTTGGCCGAGCAATGCGGACTGGGCGCGACGCGGTTCACTCACGTCTGCCGTCAATTGACCAACCTGACGCCCCTCAAATACCTCGCTCAATGTCGCGTCGAAGCAGCCAAACGATTGCTCATCGACGAGCCCGCGATGGCAATTACCGAGATCGCCCGCGACTGTGGTTTCGACACCAACCAGTATTTCGCCACCGTCTTCAAACGGCACACCGGCCAGACGCCCAGCGCCTACCGCCGACAAGGCCACGCCGATTAGAGAAGCAGTTTACTGATTGTCGTGGACGATACCGGCTCGTGGGAGTAACAAAACTACTATTAGAATAGCGATCTTTGCGGCCACAAGTCAGCGTGAAACGCTGTAAGCGGACAGGAGTTTGGCCCGTACGCGACACAGAAATAAGGCAAACGGCTGCTTTCAAGTTCACCACGGGTGCTCATCGCCAATTGTGTGATCAGACTGAGGTTCGTCTCAATGAGCGGAGGCGAACTTGATCAGGTTGTAGAGGATTCGGTCCGCAACCGGGTCCTTGCCAAGGTTATCGACCAGACGCAGTTGCGAGGGGATGCACCGCCCCTTGCCCAGCGGAATCACGGCCACATCGGCGCCCCACCAGGTGTCACCCGGCCCGTAGTAGTGTCGTTTGCTCAAGTCGTAATCGGGGAACCAGTCGTAGCCGATGCAGCCGGCGATCGCTTCACCGCCGATATCCAACAGCGTGCTCTGTGCCCACACATTTTCGTAGATCGGCCCCATCATGCATCCAGTTGGCAGGCCGTCGAATATCGGGTGGTCACTCACCAAACGCGGAATGCACATCCAAAGCCCCATTGCCCGCTTCGTACGCGCGTTGACGGGCAGTAGGGACGAAGATTGTATGCTCTTGCCAAACGAGACTTTTGGACCGCCGCCTTGTAAGTAGACGGCGGTTCCTCCCGTTTTGATAAACTCAGCAAGTTCACCGAAGAGCTTTCTTTGGACAGGTGTTTTTGCTTCGGTTCGCGAAACAAACACGGGGAGATCGCTCCTGGTTTTCGCATCGAAATCGACAAACGGGATGCCGGCACGCGACAGTAATGGCTTCAGCGAATTGCTCGGATCGAGTACCGCGATGGGCTTGGGACGTATAATCAGTTGCTCGGCCGTGAAAACGTCAAAGCTGTGCTCGTTTTCCGCAAGCGTCGTATCGTCCCCTGCGATGATCCTGGCTCTCAGCGTATAGGATCCCTGGAATGCCCCGGTGTCGAGCCGCTCGCTGAAGAGTTGCCCGATGCCCGAGACCATATTGGCTTTGATGGTCTTTGTGAACACGATTTCACCGTTGCTGGCAACGACGTCCATTATCAGTGTTCCATTGACTGCTTTGATGTCGTTCACGCCTGTGATCTCGATCGTTGTTCCCTGCTCGGCATAGATATTACGAGGCTGTACACGGATCGAGAGGATGCGCGGTTGATTAGCGGCTTTGGTCGCTTCGTACGCGTAAGTCTTCGGATTGCGGAACAGGTCCAGCAAGCCTGCGCCGATGATCCAGTCGCCGGCGGTCAGAGCATGAATGCAATAACCACTAACGTTGGGGTTACAACGCACTGCTTCGATCATGCGTTTGTTGGCCGTACCGTGAATCTGCTGTTGGTCGAGACAGAACTGCTTGAAATCGGGATAGATTCTGTCGAACCCGCTGGCATCCAGTGCTTGCCTTTGCTGATCGGCCAGGCGGCGATGATAGATCATAGGCGGCGTGATTGGGTTACCGACTTCTGCAAAACGTTGGTTGTTATCCACCAGGTCGGGCAGGCTGCCGTATCCCAACTCGGAAATGAATGTCATCAGCCCCGGAACCACATTCTTGCCGGGCATTCGACCGCGCAGCCCCATCTGACGCATCTGTTCATGGGTCTTGCTGCCGGTCAGCACGAGCTTCTGGTAAACCTCGTCGTTGATCTGCTGGCCGGGATAGTCGTGAATGTCGTTGAATCGGGTCGGTGTGGATTCGTAAGGCAGATACATTCTCGCGCCTTGCGCCCAACCACCCGACTCGTCCAGGATCAATCGCGTTGGGTCAAGCTGGCGGGCGAGCATCGACATGGGATGCAGCATCTGGTTCAAGACCGGACGTTTCAGCTCGTTGAACAGTTCCCACTGCACCACGCAGGCGCGGTTGCGGTCGCGGAGAATGCTCTGCCGCACCTCGTTCTCGACCCACCCCGGCAGACGCGCCGATTCGACCGGAAAATCCATGCATTCAATCGCTAAAGAACCCACGGTCAGTACGCCCATCTCGTCAGCCAGATCGAGCCACATCGGAGGCGGTGGCTTGCGCCACGGTCGAATCATGTTGAAGCCCGCTTCTTTTGCCAAACGGATTTCGCGCACCGCCATTTCGCGACTGTCGGGCTGAGCCAGCCTGACCGGGTACAAGCCCTCGAAAAATGTGGCTTTTAAATACAACGGCTTGTCGTTCAGATAGAACTGTTTGTTGCGAATGGTGAATTCGCGCATCCCAAACCGCGAACTCCAGCGGTCGGAAACCGCGCCACCGTACGACACGGTCACTTGGGCGCGGTACAGGTGGGGATTGTCCGGTGACCAATACACCGCATCGGGAATTGACAGGCTCCACCTTTGCCTGCTCAAACCCGGATTCAGGTCCAACGTCTTCTTCATGCTTGCAGCGACTTGATCCGGCTTGTCGGTCGAGCGAATTACGACTTCGACCTGGGCGGGGATGTTTCTCTCTTCCGCGTGCTCCAGTTGCAGATGGAACGTTGCGGTGTTGTTCGAAATCCCTGGCTCGACGAAAACGTCCTTCACGTACACATCGCCTGTCGAGACGAGCCTGACCGACTGCCAGACGCCACCGGTGATCGCGCCGCGCCATTGCGGCGTTTCCATCTTTCCGACGCCGTCCACTCGCTTATCCTGCAGCAGGATCGGGCCTGCCACACGCAGCATCAGAGTGTTTTCCTCGCCAGGCCGGAGCAGTTTGTCAACACAGAACTCGAACGGCGTGAATCCGCCCTCGTGTACGCCCACGGCTTGATCGTTTAACCAGACCTCGGAGAGAAAGTTCACTGCGTCAAATTGCAAATGATGGACTTTGCCTTGCCAATCCGGAGGCACCATGAACTTCCGACGATAGAAAGCGACCCCTTCATAGTCTTTTTCAATGAGCTCCCAGCAACCGGGCACTTCGATGTTTCGCCGACCGTCGACCGATGAAAACGTTGCGGCGCGATGCCACCCGGCCTCGCGCCCCGTGTTCTCCGGATCGAAAAGAATCTCCCAGGTTCCGTCCAGTGAGATCGTGTCAGACGGCGAGAACTGTTCCGCAGCAACAATCGCCGGCGAGTACGCCGCGTGAAGGACTGTGCCGACGACAACCGCAGCAATGAGAATGTATCCAGGCACAGCTTCAGGACTCAAATCCGCTGTAGCTGCGCTGGCCGCAACGCGGTGTCTGACGATGCCTTTCCACACTCTGGCGCATGCAGGAGTGACTTTGATATGCAGTCTTGCCATTCTGGTCGTGCTGGTCGTGCTGGGATTGCTGGGATTGCTGGGATTGCTCATCGGATCTCTGTTTCCTTTACGCGGAAGGCCTGAAGGGCAGTACGATCAACAATCACTCCCAGCCCTGAAGCCGTCGGCACGCGAGCGGTGGCGTCTTCAATCGTGACCGGTACCTCAAAGAGTTCGTCGCGGAGTGGATTCGGCGTGCGATCGAGTTCGAGAATGGCGCCACCAACCTCGGCTCGCCCCGGTTCTCGATAGCCGGAGGCCAAAAAGTGCGTGGCAGCAGCAAGACTCAACATCGTGCCCCAGCAATGTGGTACTACATTGATGCCCAGTGAAGAAGCGACAGATCGGATCTTCAGTGCCTCGGAAATCCCACCGCAGTAGGCCAGGTCGGGCTGTGCGATCTGCACGCCGCCTGCGGATAACAGACGCTGAAATCCGTATCGCGTCTGTTCGCACTCACCCGTCGCCAGGGGCACATCAAGTTTCTCGCGCAGTTGACGGTATTGAAGCTCAAACTCGGGTGACAACGGTTCTTCGAACCACGCGTAATTGTGCTTGTCGAGCACCTGGCCAACCCGAACAGCTTCGGGCAGATCATACGCATGATTAGCATCGGCCATCAGAGTAGTGTGCGGCAACGCCTCTCGCATGGCAGCAATCAGACGAACGTCAAACGCTGGATTCTTGCCGATCTTTATCTTCATCGCCTTGAAGCCCTGCTCTCGGTAACCCACGGCCTCGGCAATTAGCGATTCGCTCAACGCGTCCTCAGGCATGTCCTTGAAGTACATTCCGGTTGCGTAACCGGGGACCGTATCGCGATAGCGTCCGCCCATCAGCTCCGATACGGACAACCCAAGCGTCTTTCCCTTCAAATCCCAGAGAGCGATGTCGATGCCTGACATGGCACCCATCATGATCCCGCCGCGGGCGAAATCGAGTGACCATTGCCACATGTCATGCCACAGGCGATCGGTCGCCAGCGGGTCGAGCCCCAACAACCGTGGGCCATAGAAACTGCTGATCGCTGCCTGGTATACCTCGGCCGGTCCATAACACTCACCCCAACCAGTCGTTCCATCGTCAGCGATGATCTCGACCAACAGCGTATTGCGCGTGTCGTAGTACCACTGGGAGAACCCGAACGGTGCGTCCAGCCTGTGACGCAGATGGTGAGTTCGAATACAATCAATCTTCACGCTGCTGATCCCATGCCCGCAGCGCGTTGTCCCGAGCGACGCGCATGGCTTCGATGCTGGCAAGTTGTGCGGATTCACTATCTCGATTCTGCATGGCTGCAAGCAGTTGCCGGTGGAACTGGATAGCTTCAGTTAGTTTCTCGGCGTTGTATTGCCAGAATGTCGCCGTGAAGACTCGGACCAGTAGCCGCGTGTCGCCCAGGATCCTGGACATGTAGCGGTTGCCAGCGGCGGCGATGATGATCTCGTGAAAGGTGAGATCCGCCTGGATGAAGGCCTTCAACTCAGAGCCGTCCAGCACGTCGTTTCCGCTTTCACGAAATGTGTCTGCTGTCTCGCACATCTGCTGAAATGTACTCGCTAGTTTTTCAAGATCGGACGCCCCGATCTTCTGCGCAGCCTCGGCAACGGCGTAGCTTTCCAGAGCCTCTCGAACGGCGTACATCTCGCCCAATTCATCTCGCTCGAGTACGCGGACCACAGCGCCAAATCGTGGCGCATAATCAAGCAGCCCTTCGTTCTCGAGCTGCCGCAGAGCTTCGCGCACCGGCGTGCGACTCATACCAAACTGCTTTGCCAGATTGGGTTCCGAAAGTTGCGTACCGGCGGACAGATCTCCGGAGGCGAGACGCTTGCGGAGGAGTTGATAGGCCTGTTGACGGAGAGTCGTTGGACGCATAACTGTGTTCTCGGGACCAGTGTGACATCGCACAGCATACCGCGTATACACGGTATACACCATGCTCCGCCACGTGGAATTCTGATTTCGTACTCACTACTTTGGCGGGGGTCTTCGCGTCGATTAGATGGATCTCCGCGTCAAAAGCCCTGTCTGGGTAAGTTCGTCCGTATGCAAGTTGGTCCAAAACTGACGCAATCTGATGGTGTGTGCCATGATGGTGTGTGCCATGTATGGGCTATTGCGGGCGGACGGCTCTTCAGCATTGAAGATTCCAACGGCGGTTTGATTTCTTTTGCCGATAGAGTGCCTGTCACTGGCAGATACAGAACGGTAATCGGGCAACCGGAGTTTTGACGTCAACCGTCGAAACTGATCGTGCGGTGGCCGAAGCCGGTGGCGTGGCGATTGTTGGAAACGCCTTCTGGTGCCTGGTCAGAAACACGTCCGCCGGACGGATTGAACCGCGGATCGCCTCAGGAAATGCTGCGAATGTACAATTCTTTGCGCCGTGTGTGCAAGATTGTGGCGCCCCTGGATACCATACTCTGATTCAATGTGGGCAATTGTGTCGTGAACAGTTCGGTAAGACAACGAGAGGGTAATCCATGCAACCGAAGCGAGTAATCTTCGTGTGCGTTCTGCTGGCCAGCTGCATTGGCGGCGCACCGGCCGGCGCCCAGCAGCCGCTGGAATACAACCGCGACATTCGCTCGCTGTTGTCGGATCGTTGCTTTCATTGTCACGGGCCAAACCAGGAGGACCGACAAGGCGAGCTGCGGCTCGATCAGGCGGACGGTCCGGAAGGGGCTCACCACGCCGCCATCAAACCGGGAGCACCAGAGGAAAGCGAATTGTGGAAACGCATCACGTCCTCGGACCCGGATCTCATGATGCCGCCAGCGGACAGTAAGAAAAGGCCGCTGACCGACAAAGAACAGCAACTCATCCGGCAGTGGATCGAACAAGGAGGCCAATATCGACAGTTTTGGGCGTTCGTGACTCCGGTCATGCCCAAACAACCGGCCGACTTCGACGGCGCGCCAATCGATCGCTTTGTCAGGCGTCGGTTACAGGAGGAAGGTCTCGACCCCGCACCGGCGGCCGACAAACGCACGCTCATCCGGCGGTTGTCGTTTGATCTGACCGGGCTGCCTCCGTCGCGAACAGAGATCCGACAATTCCTTGCCGCCGACTCGGACAGGGCCTATGAGAAACTGGTCGATCGGTTGCTGGCCAGTCCGCACCACGGCGAGCACATGGCGAAATACTGGCTCGACCTCGTCCGGTTCGCCGACACGAACGGCATTCATCACGACCATTATCGCGAGTTGTCTCCGTACCGCGACTGGGTGATTCGCGCGTTCAGCGACAACCTGCCCTTCGACGACTTCGTGCGATACCAGTTGGCCGGCGACCTTTACCCCGAACCGTCGCGCGACCAGTTGACTGCATCCGGCTTTCATCGCCTGCACTTGATCATCGACCGCGGTACGGCTCTGCCGGAAGAAAGTTTCCACCGAAACGTGATCGACCGAGTGATAAGCGTTGGCACGGCGTTCATGGGCATGACGGTTCAATGCGCAATGTGCCACGACCACAAGTACGACCCGATGACGATGAAGGATTTATATTCGCTGTCAGCCTTCTTCAACAACATCGACGCCGCACCCGAGACCGGTGGACGCCGCGGCACGGATTTTCAGCGAGGACTCCAGCCGCCGTATGTCAATCTGTCAGACCAGCAACAGGCGGCGGAACTGGCGCGTCTGAATGGCGAGGTCGCCAGCGCGGAGGCCGCACTGGCGGCACATCGCGCCGAGGCGGCCGGGGCGCCGAAGAACGGTGATCAGAAGCAGCAGGCGGAAGCCGCGGCGAAGCAGGCGGAGCAGAAACTGGACAAAGTTCGACAGGCGCGGGACAACTATCTAATCACGATTCCGGCGGCGATGGTCATGAAGGAGCGTGCGGACAAACGCCCGGCCTTCGTCCTGCTTCGCGGAGCTTACGACAAACAGGGACAGCAGGTCGGTCGCACGACGCCAGCCTTTCTTCCGCCGTTAGGCGTCGATGAAGACAACGCCACGCGAATGGATCTGGCCGACTGGTTTGTCAGCCGTGAGCATCCACTGACAGCTCGCGTGACGGTCAACCGTTTCTGGCAGCAACTGTTTGGCGTGGGCATCGTGCGGACGTCGGAGGATTTCGGGGCGCAGGGCGAGTGGCCATCGCATCCCGATCTGCTGGACTATCTCTCCGTGCGGTTTGTCGACGGCGGCTGGAACGTGCGCGAGCTGCTGAAAGAAATCGTGATGTCGGAAACGTATCGGCAGTCGTCGCACGCCGCGCCGGAAGCCTACAAAGGCGACCCGAACAGTCGGCTGCTGGCGCGTGGTTCACGCTACTGCATGGACGCCGAGATGATCCGCGATCAGGTGCTGGCGTCCAGCGGGCTGCTCAATCGCACCATGTTTGGCAAAAGCGTCAAACCACCTCAGCCCGACGGCCTGTGGACTGCTGTCAGCATGCCGAGTTCCTACCCGAGTCAGTTCGAAGCGGATTCGGGCGAGAAGATTTATCGCCGCAGCCTGTACACGTTCTGGAAGCGCGGCATGCCGCCGCCACAGATGACGATCCTGAACGCCCCCACTCGCGAAGAGTGCACCGCCCGTCGCGAACGCACGAATACTCCGCTGCAGGCGTTGTTACTGCTCAACGAAACCGAATACCTGAAAGCCGCCCGCAGCCTGGCCGCCAGTGTCCTGCAGGACAGCTCGGACAAACCGGCGGATTCTGTGGACGCGATTTACGAAACGATCACGTCCCAACTGCCCGGCAAGTCGGAACGCGAGACGCTGTTAAAGCTCGTTGCGGACCTGCAGTCGCTCTATCAGCAGTCTCCCGAACTAGCCGAGGAACTATGCGCAGACCAGCCGCTTCCCGCGGGAGTATCACGTCCGCAGTGGGCCGCGTGGACTATGCTCGCCAGCTCGATCTATAACCTCGACATCACGAAAAACAGGCAGTAACCGCGATGCAAAACGATTCCCCTTCAACCGATTGGGCACTGGCCCGCAGGCAGTTTCTTCAAACAGGCAGCATGGGGCTGGGAGCGACCGTGCTCGGTTCCCTGTTGGCTCGGAAGAGCCGCGCTCAGAACCCAAATGCTCGGGCCGCCGCCACAACCGGCAAGCCGCCTCGCGCGAAACGCGTGATCTTCCTGTTCATGGCCGGCGCCCCCAGCCAGATCGACCTGCTGGACTATAAGCCGGACCTGGCCAGCCAGTTTCGCAAACCGTTGCCACCCAGCGTCAGTATGGGGCAGCGTGTGACGGCGATGACCAAGGGCAAGCAGCAACTGGTCGCACCGTCAAAGTATAAATTCTCGCGGCAGGGAAAAAGCGGCATATGGATGTGCGAGCTGTTGCCGCATCTGTCGAAAGTCGCCGACGACCTGTGCATCGTGAATTCGCTTTATACCAACGCGATCAATCACGACCCCGCCAAGACATCTGTGTGCACCGGCTCCGAGATTCCCGGCCGGGCCAGCATGGGCGCGTGGATCAGCTACGGCCTTGGTTCGATGAACCAGGACCTGCCCGAGTGCGTCATCCTGAATTCGGCCTTCTGGACCGGCGGCACACGCAACGTGCAGGCGCTTTACAGCCGGCTGTGGGGCAGTGGCCCGTTGCCGTCGAAGCATCAGGGAGTGAAGTTTCAGACGTCCGGCGACCCGGTGCTGTTTCTATCCAACCCGAAAGGCATCGACGCACGCATTCGCCGCCGAATGCTGGACACAGTCGGGAAGGTCAACCGCGGGCACTTCGAACAGATCGGCGACCCGGAAATCGAGACGACGATCGCTCAGCAGGAAATGGCGTTTCGCATGCAGTCGTCCGTTCCGGAACTGACCGACGTGTCGGGCGAGCCGAAGCACATTCTCGATCTGTACGGGCCGGAGGTGACCAAGACCGGTTCGTTCGCACGGAATTGTCTGCTGGCACGGCGCATGATCGAACGGGACGTGCGGTTCATTCAGATCTTCCACCGCGGCTGGGACCACCACACGATTCTCCCGCAACAGATGTCGGGACAGTGTTACGACATCGACCAGCCCTGCGGCGCCTTGATTCAGGACTTGAAGCAGCGCGGCCTGCTGGACGACACGCTGATCGTGTTTGCGGGCGAGTTCGGCCGGACAACGTACTGTCAGGGGACGCTGGAACGAGACAACTATGGCCGCGACCACCATCCTCGCTGCTTTTCCGGCTGGTTGGCTGGCGGTGGGATCAAAGGCGGCCTGGTGTACGGACAGACGGACGACTTCAGTTACAACATCGTCGCGAATCCGGTCGCCGTCCGTGATTTGCACGCCACGATGCTGCACCAGCTCGGCATCGACCACGAGCGGCTGACGTTTCCCTTCCAGGGCCTCGACCAGCGTCTTACCGGCGTCTTACCCACAAAGGTCATACACGACATCCTGAGTTGATGAACATGTGGAGGGTGAGACCAACAATTGACCGCCGTGGAACCGGCACAGGTGATTCCGGAACTCGCGGCGCAATTCAGGAGCGATAGTACCGCAATGAGTATGAGAACCGTTCTGATTCTACTGTCGTTCATGGCGATGAATCCGGGTGTGCCCATCCGGGCATCGGAACCACTGAATTTCGTTCTCGACATCCGTCCGATTCTTTCGGACAAGTGTTTTGCCTGTCACGGACCGGACAAGGAGTCACGGGAAGCTAATCTGAGGTTCGACACCCAGGAAGGGGCTACGGTCGATCTCGGGGGGCACCGGGCAATCGTGGCGGGAAAGCCGGACGAAAGCGAATTCATTTCCCGAATCGAGAGCGGCGACGAAGACGAGCGAATGCCGCCAACGGGATCGAATCTCAAACTGACAGACGAAGAGAAGTCAAAGCTCCGCCGGTGGATTGCAGAAGGGGCGAAGTGGGAAGGCCACTGGGCGTTCCAGGCGATTGTCCGACCGGCCCCGCCCGCAGTTCCATCGAGTAAACGGTGGGCACGAAACGAAATCGATGCGTTCGTCCTGGCGGGATTGAAGAAGAAGGCTGCGGAACCTTCAAAAGAAGCGGATCGCGCGACGTGGTTGCGCCGCGTAACACAGGATCTGACCGGACTGCCCCCGACGCTTGCCGAGATCGACGCGTTCACCGCGGACTCGTCAGCCAGTGCATATGAAAAGGTAGTCAACCGCCTGCTTGACAGTGTCGACTATGCCGAACGCATGACCGCGATCTGGCTCGACAGCGCACGCTATGCTGACAGCAATGGTTTCCAGTTCGACAACGAACGCACCATGTGGCCATGGCGAGACTGGGTGATCGCAGCCTTTCGGAAAAACATGCCCTACGACCAGTTCGTCACCGAGCAACTGGCCGGAGACCTGCTCGAAACGCCGAGTCACGATCAACTCATCGCCACCGGGTTTAACCGAAATCATGGTTATTCGATCGAAGGAGGCATCATCGACGAAGAATACCGCGTGATGTATGCCAATGATAAGACGACGACATTCGGAACGCTGTTTCTCGGTCTGACGCTGGAATGCGCTCGCTGCCATGATCACAAATACGATCCGTTGACAATGGCTGATTACTACTCGCTTTACGCGTTCTTTAATTCCAGTGCGGAACGGGGCGCGCCGGGTGAGGACGGGCGAAAACAGAAGGCCGCGGCCCCGTTTCTCGAACATCAGCCGGCGGAGGACGGGGTGAAGCCGGTTCTGGCGATGATCATGAAGGACCAGCCTCGCGAAACCCGCATCCTCATGCAGGGGCTCTTCGATCAGCTGGGGGACAAGGTTGTGCCCCGGGCACCCGAGGTGTTGCCGAGTTTCAAAGGGCATGCTGCAAATCGTCTTGGACTGGCCCGTTGGCTGACTTCGCCGGACAATCCGCTCTTTGCCCGTGTTGCCGTCAATCGCCTCTGGCAGCAATTCTTCGGCATCGGTCTGGTAAAAACGCTGGATAACCTTGGTCTGCAAGGCGAGCTACCAAGCCACCCACGTCTGCTGGACTGGCTTGCGTCGGAGTTTCACGAAAGCGACTGGGATCTTCAACATCTCATTCGAAAAGTGGTGCTTTCCTCGACCTATCGACAATCCTCGCGGTTTCGTTCCGGTGTGGAAGATCCCGAAAATCGGTTGCTGGCGCGAGGGCCGACCTTTCGTCTGCCGGCAGAACTCATCCGTGACCAGGCCCTTGCTGCGAGTGGACTGCTAACTCGAAAGGTGGGCGGCGCGAGCGTCTTTCCATACCAGCCAGACGGTGTGTGGGATGACCTGAACGCTTCGACGTCACACGCCGAGACCTACGTTCAGAGCACCGGCGACGATCTTTACCGCAAGAGTCTTTATACCTACTGGCGTCGCGCCGTGCCTCACCCGGCCATGGCGGCATTCGATGCTCCGAGTCGCGATGTGTGCACGGTCCAGCGCGTTGCTACCAACACGCCCCTGCAGGCACTCGTCACTCTGCACGGTCCGACTTACCTCGAAGCGGCACGCGTCCTGGCAGAAGCTGCGCTGAGCGAGTCAGAGCCGATTCGTTACGTATTCCGTCGCGTGCTGTCACGCCAGCCGAACAATCGTGAGCTGCATCTGCTGGCCGCGCTTCATCAGGAGCGGCTGGAACATTACCGCATGAATCCGGAGGCCGACGAGCGATTGCTGCGGGTCGGTCAACGCCCACCGAATGCCGCGCTGGACAAAATACAGGTGGCCGGACTGGCCGATGTCTGCCACACCATTCTCAATCTGGGCGAATCGTTAACTCGAAAATAGTTAACTCGGACATAAATGATGCATAACGAAATCGAAGCAAATCTCGCTCGTATCGACCGACGGCGCGCGTTGCAGGCGGTCGGAGGCGGGCTGGGTTCCATGGCGTTCGGCAGCCTGCTGGCCAGAGAGGAATCTTCGAAGCCGACGATTCATCATGACGCCAGAGCGAAGCGCGTCATCTACCTGTTTCAATCCGGAGGCCCATCCCAGGTCGACCTCTTCGATTACAAGCCAGCGCTCAAAAAGCACCATGGAACGGACATCTTTGCTCATGTGGAAAAATCAGGGCGCCTGACCGGCTTCACCAACAAACATAAGATCCATCCCGTCATTGACACGCAGTTTGCCTTCAGGCAACACGGAGAATGCGGTTCTTGGACAAGCGAACTGCTGCCTCACATGAGCAGGATCGCCGACGATGTCTGCACCATTCGTTCGATCAGCACAAAGCCGGTCAATCACGATCCCGCCCTGACCTTCATGCACACCGGGCACAACCTGCCGGGCCGTCCCAGCATGGGGTCGTGGCTCAGTTACGGACTCGGTTCGATGAACCGAAATTTGCCGGACTTCGTCGTGCTCGTTTCCCGCGGGGATCTCGGCAATATGCAGCCGCTCAACGCGCGGCTCTGGGGAAATGGCTTTCTGCCCGGGCGTTACCAGGGAGTGCGTTTCCGTTCCGGCAACGAGCCCGTGCTTTACCTCAAAGATCCCGCCGGAAAAAGCCTGAAGGAAAAACGCCGCATTCTCGACACGATCAATCAGCTTAACCAGGAGGAACTTGAACGCACCGGCAATCCGGAAATTGAAACCCGAATCTCGCAGTATGAGCTGGCTTTCCGCATGCAGAGTTCCATCCCGGAAATGGCGGACCTGTCCGACGAACCGCAATCGACCTTCAAGCTCTACGGTGAAGATGCCCGGCAGCCCGGAACATATGCCTTCAACTGTCTTATGGCCCGGCGTCTGGCCGAACGCGATGTCCGTTTCATACAGCTCTACCATTCCGGCTGGGATCACCACTTCCATCTGCCGACTCACCTTCCAAAACGCTGTCGCGAGACGGACCAGGCAACTGCCGCACTTATCACCGACCTGAAAGAGCGCGGATTACTCGATGACACGATCGTCATTTGGGGTGGCGAATTCGGACGCACCACCTTTAGCCAAAGCGGCCAGGTGTCCCAGTCCTACGGTCGCGATCATCATGCCAACTGTTTTACCAAGATCGTCGCCGGAGGTGGATTCAAGTCCGGCCTCTGCCACGGAGAGACCGATGAATTCTCGTACCGGGCGGTTCGCGATGAGGTCACAGTTCATGACCTGCATGCCACAATTCTGCATCAGTTAGGCATCGACCACGAACGACTGACCTTCCTGTTCCAGGGCCGCCACTATCGGCTGACCGACATCCAGGGCCAGGTGGTCAATGACCTGCTGACTTAAGCCACGGTTAGACGAGCAAAACAAGAGGAATAAGTTGTGATTCGAATATCTCTTAATCTGCGAATGGTCGTGTTTCTCTTTTCGGCCACAAATGTCTCGCTGGTCTGCGCCGAGCAGCCGGTCGTGTTCAACCGCGACGTGCGGCCCATCCTGTCGGACAGGTGCTTTCACTGTCATGGTCCCGATGAAGAATCGCGCGAGGCCGACTTGAGGCTCGATGTGGCTCCCGACGGCGATCACGATTACGTCGCTGTCCCCGGAGCACCGGACAAAAGCGGGCTGATGCAGCGGATCCTGTCAGCCGATCCCGACGAAAAGATGCCGCCGCCCGAACACGGTAAGCCGCTTGACGCGAAAGAAATCGGTGTACTGCGACGCTGGATCGAAGACGGCGCCAAATGGTCAAGACACTGGGCCTACGAGAAGCCGGTCCGTCACGAAACACCGGCAGCGGACGTTGATGGCTCACCGACAAACTGGATCGACAACTTCATTGTCGCACAACTGGCTCACCACAAGCTCCCCCTGTCGCCGGAAGCGGATCGCGTGACCTTGCTGCGACGAGTGTCATTTGACCTGACGGGTTTGCCGCCCACGCCTGCAGACGTCGCTGCGTTTCTGGGCGATAAATCCGACCACGCCTGGGAACGAGTGGTCGATCGGTTGCTGGAATCGGAAGCTCACGGAGAACGGCTTGCCGCTTACTGGCTGGACCTGGTCAGGTATGCGGACACGGTCGGATACCACGGTGATCAGGATCAAAACTCGTGGCCGTACCGCGACTGGGTCATCAAGGCGCTGATCAGCAACATGCCGTTTGACCAGTTTACCCGCGAACAACTTGCCGGCGATCTGCTCGACAGCCCGACGACCGATCAGCGTGTCGCCACGGGCTACAATCGGCTGCTGCAAACATCACACGAAGGCGGCGTGCAGCCAAAAGAGTACCTGGCGATTTATCAGGCAGACCGCATCCGCAACCTCTCAGAAGTCTGGCTCGGCGCAACAATGGGGTGCTGCCAATGTCACAATCACAAATTTGACCCGTACACGATGAAGGACTTCTATTCGCTGGGAGCTTTTTTCGCGGACATCGACGAAGCAAAGCACTTCAAAAACGGTGGCAACAGCCTGCCCACGCGACGTGACCCGGAGCTTGTTCTGCTGTCCGACACCGATCGCCGGCAGATTGCCGAAATTGACGAACAACTTCGTGAGGCGGAAGCACAACAACAGGAGAAACAGATCGATTCGCTCCGCAAGCAGCGGGCGAAAATCGAAGCCGCCGCCCCGCGGTCGATGATCACCGTGTCAATTCCGCCTCGAACTGTTCGTCTGCTTTCTCGGGGCAACTGGCTGGACGACAGTGGTCCCATCATGCAGCCGGCGATTCCTGAGTTTCTCGGCCGCCTTGAAAACGATGGCCGCGCCTCCCGACTCGAGCTGGCGAACTGGATCACCGACCCCAACGATGGCGTGGGCCTGCTGTCCGCCCGCGTATTTGTGAATCGGGTCTGGTATCTGTTGTTCGGATCAGGGCTCGCCCGCGACCTGACCGACTTCGGGGGCCAGGGCGAGGCTCCCACTCATCCGGAACTGTTCGACCGTTTGGCATTTGAGTTCGTCGACAGCGGCTGGAATATCCGGCACATCATCAAACGGATCGCGTTGAGCCGGACTTATCGGCAGTCCTCGCTGATGACTTCCGCGTTAAGAGAGCTCGATCCGGAAAACCGACTCTACGGTCGCCAGTCGCGGTTTCGAATCCCGGCCGAATCCATCCGCGATAACGCGCTGGCGGTCAGTGGTCTGTTGGTTCGCGAGATTGGCGGGCCGAGCGTTAAGCCTTACCAGCCGGCCGGCTACTACCGACATCTGAACTTCCCGACGCGGACCTATCAACAGCACAGCGATCATCGTCAGTGGCGCCGCGGGCTCTACATTCACTGGCAGCGACAGTTCCTGCATCCAATGTTGAGAGCATTCGACGCTCCCAGCCGCGAGGAGTGTACCACCAAACGACCTCAATCCAATACGCCGCTGGCGTCGCTCACTCTGCTGAACGACCCCACCTTCGTCGAAGCCGCTCGTGCTTTTGCTTCACAGATTCTGCGACACTCTGACAAGGACCAGACCCGGCTGGACTATGCGTATCGTCAGGCTGTCTCGCGTACGCCGGATAAATTTGAACGCGACGCTATGCAAAAACTGCTGACGGAAAGTCGCGCCCGGTTCACATCCAACGAAGCCGCGGCCGGCGAGTTAATCGGAACCGGCTTGAGTCCCCGACCGGACGACCTGCCGCCAACCGAAGTTGCCGCATGGACGTGCGTTGCGCGAGCCCTTCTGAGCGTCAGCGAAACCAATACCAGAAATTGAGCCACTATGAACAACGAAACCAGCATTCTTCGTCGAACATTCCTTTCCGGCAGCGGTGTAGGTCTTGGTACTGCCGCGCTGGGAACCCTGCTTGCCGGCGAAGACCGCACCGCCAAGGCAGACTCGGCCGCCAGTTACCGAGGGCTGCCCGGCTTCCCACACTTCGTGCCCAAAGCCAAACGCGTGATCTTCCTGTGCATGGCCGGAGGGCCCTCGCATCTGGAAACGTTCGATTACAAGCCGAAGCTTGACGAATTGAACGGGCAACCCATGCCTGACTCATTCACGGCGGGCCAGCCGATCGCTCAGCTTCAGGGTCAGACCCTCAAAGTTCAGGGCCACCTCACGAAGTTCCGGAAGCACGGCGAGAGCGGCCAGCTGATCAGCGACTTTTTGCCCTTCCATGGAAAAATGGCCGACGACCTGTGCATTATTCGTTCGATGGTCACGGAACAGATCAACCACGATCCGGCTCATACGTTCATGAACACGGGCACGGCCATCAGTGGACGCCCGTCGATGGGAGCGTGGGTGAACTATGGTCTCGGCACCGAGAGCGAGGACCTGCCTGGCTTCGTTGTGCTGACAAGTGTCGGGGGACGAAACCCACAACCGATCGCTTCTCGTCAATGGGGAGCCGGCTCACTCCCCAGCCGTTTTCAGGGAGTACAGTTCAACTCAAGTGGCGACCCCGTTTACTACGTAAAGAATCCTGCCGGCGTTACCGACCACCAACAGCGACGACTGGTGGACACAATCCAGCAACTCGACCGCCATCGGAATGAACGACTTGCTAATCCGGAAATCGCCACACGAATCGCGGCCTTTGAAATGGCCTATCGGATGCAGACATCGGTGCCGGAACTTGTCGACATGTCCGGCGAGACGAAAGAAACTCTGGAAATGTACGGAGCCACGCCAGGCGACGGATCGTACGCGTCAAACTGTCTGCTGGCTCGACGGATGGCAGAACGTGGCGTCCGATTCATACACCTGTACCATCGCGGCTGGGATCATCATGGCGGCCTGGTCAATTACATGAATCAATGCTGCGGTCTGACGGACAAGGCAACGTGGGCGCTGCTCACCGACTTAAAACAGCGGGGCATGCTGAAGGACACGTTGATCATTTGGGGCGGCGAATTTGGCCGCACGCCCATGTTTCAGGGCAAAGGCGGCGCTGGCAGAGACCACCATATTAAAGGCTTTTCGATGTGGATGGCCGGTGGCGGAATCAAAGGCGGGGTCTCTTACGGAGCGACCGACGAACTGGGCTACAACTCGGTTGAAGATGTTGTCCACGTGCGAGACCTGCACGCCACGATGCTCCATTGTCTGGGTATTGACTCGCAGCGATTCACCGTCAGGCTCCAGGGCCTCGATTGGCGTCTTGCCGGTGTCTCTCCATCGCGAACCATCAAGGAAATCCTGGTGTAACCACGCCCTGTCCAATTGCTCTGCCAACCTCGGCCACCTCGCCTCTTGCGAAACGTTCTGGATACTCAGTGGTAACAAGGCCGCTTGATGAAGCCGACTATTCGAGTTCAGCCGGCGTAAATCGATTGGCGAAGTTGGATCCGCCGTAACCGATATGGGTAATCTGTTCCAGGTCACCTGCAATAGAAGTGGTCAGTGTCTTTCCGCCGGTGCGCACGGTGACTTCCTTTGTGATCAAGTCGACCTCAACGTTGACTTTCTTTATGGTGGAGCGTTGGAATTCACCGGTGATCTCCGCCGGCTCAACAAGTGCACCGGCAATGCTCAGCTTCTTTTTTCCGCCGTAGTGATAGCGACATTCGATCCAGGATTCGGGTTGTGCTCCGCCCAGTACGAAAAAGGCGTTGCCATGCCGTCCGGATTCTTTCACATGTTCAACGGTGAACGTAAAAGTCTGTTTCTGAACGGGCTTTGGCAATGGCCGTATTGCAAAGCCCGGCCTCTTGCCGTCGCTGCGGAGCATCAAGCCTGGCTCGGCGGGATCGGCCACGGCGCTCAAAAACGTGTACGGGGTCAGATCGACCGGCTTGACATCTGTCTTTTTCGTCGGAGTTGCAGGGTTGGCGGCCACGGCCGCCTGTAGTTCGTTTTCCCAGGACGAGGTCACACGCTCGGGACGGAGCTCATCGAGCCCGGGCGTATGTACAAGTGCCAGCGAGTTGAACATGGGGTAGTTGCATACGCAGCCGTGCCCGAGCATGGGCGCGTTCATAATTCCCCCGGCGGGAAAGAAACTCGTGACGCATCCGGAACGCATCGCGTTGAATTCGATCATGCGGTTTCCTTTAACGTCATAGAGTTCCGTGGCCGCATCGCGGTAAGCGAGGAGGCAACTGTTGCCGAAAACTCTGGAGCAGCTGCGCGGTCGGGGAATCCCCGTATGCGACCCGAGTTCTTTTCCCGTGCGAATATCGAAGAGATATCCCGCCAGCCCATTCACTCCGCCGATCATGACGGCATCTTCCATGACGACAGAGTAGCTCCTGGTGAAGTTGCTCTCCTGAACAGTTCTCTGCCATACCAGTTTTCCATCGTCCGCGTTGTAGGCGCGGACGTCGTTCGCGTTCACGTTGAGAATGATCAGCCGGTGTTTCCGGTTAAAGGCCACTGTCGGGGCGGACAGCGGGTTCCACGGGCGGTCGAGTTTGGCAGGCTCGCCGGGTCCGCCGCCATAGTCGACTTCCTTTGACCATCGTTCCTTACCTGTCCGCGGATCCAGGGCAAAGAGTCTCCCTGCTTCGGCGCGCAGCTTCTGACCGGGCCGAGTCGGTTCGTAGTCCATCCCCACCAGCACGTCGGAACCAATGGCGTAAGTGCTCGCATTCCGAGTGCTCCCGCGCAGCCATTGCACGTCGCCCGATCGCCGATCCAGTGCGGTGAGATTCCTGCCCAACATGGCCACAAGAAAATCGTTCCACAATCGCGTTTCGATCCACTCGGGGGCGGTTTGAATTTCCTCTCCTCTGCGCCCGATGATCTTTGGCGCGAGTGGGTTGTCGCGGACAGCGTCAGCCAGATCCTCCGGGATCGTAATTGTGGCCTGTTGCTCCCCGGTGGCCGCATCCCAGGTCAGGATGTCCTCGCCGGTAATCACATAGACCAGGTCTTTCGAAGCAAGGTAACTGCGATCGATTGGTCGCCCCGACTTCCGACTGTCCAGATACCAGGTCCGCACCCATGGTGTCATCGGCATCGTCGCCTTCCACAAGTACCGCCCTGTGTAGGCATCAATGGCGTGCAGATGCTGCCCGGTGATTAGAAACATCCGGCCGTGGCTGACGGTCGGGCGTGGATTGCGCTCATGCTGAAAATGCGTGGCTGGTGTGAAGAAGCGATCAATCTCGCCGGAGAACCACAACACGCCAAGCGGCCATTTCACCAGTTGATCAGCATTGGCATACTCGTTGCCCGCTCCACCCATTTCGTGGGTCCAGTCGGCAGATCCCCTTGGCGGAGTCGTCCGATGGACTTCGAGTGATCCCTGTTTTTCCGCCACGACGTAACCCGTGCGACCCTGCAACACGTTTTCGCTGTCCGATCGGCCCAGATCCGTGCCACGCAGTTCGAGACGACCGTTGTAGGGACGCAGTGCCTGCAGCGCAGCATTCAGATAGTCCGCATCATGAAGGACCACAAGACTGGCCCAATATGGCGCAAGTGAAATTTCATCAGGCCCACGGTTCAAGACCTGAACGTGCCGGCCAAGCAGTCCTTCATTGGCCAGTTCATTCCGCGCGCTGCTCGCACGGGATTCATCCGGCTCGATCACCACGACACGATATTGCTCCCGCGCCAGTTGGCGTGCCCGCCCGCCGTCATTCCACCCAACAACCAACGCGTAGCCCTGCTCGGGCACCTGCGGCGCTCCGAAAGCCGACTGCAAAACTGCAGGGTGCAGTGTCGGGCCATCGCCAAAGCCGTACACGCGACCGACGTCCGTGGTCACGACCAGCGTGCCATCGCAGACCAGGGCGCCGATGGCAGATCCAGCAACGGGGGCCTCCCAGGCGATTCGCGGTTTCTCTCCCGGGCCCGGAATGGCTATGGCGGCGACCTGATTCTCTCCACCGACAATCAGATAGCGTCCCGCCTTGATGAGAACTTTGAGCGGAGATTCCAGTTCCCACAGAACTGGATACTCCAACACAGGAGCATCCATGATCGAGTCCCTGGGAAGGCTCGCGTTGTACTTGAATTGTTGCTTCGCCGTTCCCCAGCGGGGCCTTGTCAGGTCGCGCGCAACAATACGATCGAAGCGACGAGTCCGAACCGCCGTATGTCCACGTGGAATACTGTATTGCTCTGTGGTCGCGAATTCGGCAATGAAGGCAGTGTCTTCCGTCAACACAGGATCGGTATACGCGTTCTCGTTGTGTACGCGGATCATATCGGCTCGCAAGAAGGGGCGATGCTTCAACACGTATTCCTCGTGTGGCTCTGGCACTCGCGACCAGGCGACAGGAGGCGGCACGTTTTCCAATTCCTGCGGCAACGGTGGTTTCGCCTCCGCTCGCGTGGCAAACCAGTTGCCGCCCTGAACGGCCAACTGATTGACGCCATAAACTGACCAGGTACCGCGGGGTGGCGCTGATTTAACATAGAAACTTGTATAGGGCTCCATCTCTCCGGTCTCCGGATCGAACCATGCAGCCAGAGATCTTGCGGATGGGACCGCGAGTTTTCCGTCAATGATGGCAAGGTATCCGTGTGGAGGCAGTCCAAGGTTGTAAGCCTTTCCGTGGTCGCTCATTCCTTTCTTCACAAACGACAACGCATCATTGCGCCACAGGACCTTGCCCGTCGTGAGATCGGCGGCAACGACATAGACTCCCTCTTCAGGCCAGATGCCCGCGCCAAAGAACACTCGATCGCCGTGTACAACGGGCGCACCACGCACCGGCCAGCGTGAACCGAGGCGGTCATTGAGGAGCAGACGGTGATCCGGAACTCCCGGCTCAACACCCCGGACCTTCCATGCCAACTCTCCGCTATCCGCGGCGACCGCGTAGACGTAACCATCGTCGCATCCAAAAATCACGTTTCCGTTGGCCACGACAGGAGCGAAACGCACCGGCCCCTCGGTCACAAATCGCCACAAGACTCTGCCCGTTGCCAGTGAGCAGGCCATAACCTGGTCACTGGTTCCGGACGGAATAAACACCGTGCCGCCGGTCGCCACCGGTGCCGGTCCCCGGTCGGCACACATCCGGAATTGATGATCGTAGGCGGGCTCGGGTTGTCCCAGGTCCAGCTGCCAGATGAGATTTGCGTCTGCGGGAGCGTCCTCGCTGCTCGCGCCGGTCCGCCCAGCGTCATGTCGCCAGGCGGGCCAGTCGGCGAACGCCTCACCGGAGACAAAAAGCAGTGTCAAAGCCGTGATTATTATGAGTCTGTTCATACTGTGGATCTGAACGGGGAGCTTCGCCAGGCGCTGATCTGATTGCAGAATTGTGCCGGTTCCTACCGGCCATGCAAACTACTTCCTGCCCTTTTTCGGGGGCTTCTCCACCTGGGCTCGCACGTCCTCGCTGACGCTGGAAAGGCGGGTCTTCGCAAGTCGCGACAACGTGGCCTCGAACTGTTCTTTGATGTCGCGCTCCGATTCCGAGAGTGTGGAGTCCTGAAGCTTCTCCCCGTCAAACGGCCCGTTGTAGCGAGTCAGCCTGGCGTTGCTGCCGTCGGTTTTCGCCACAAGGGAATACTGCTTGTTACGAACCATCACCTGGCCTCGGTACCAAATGTATATCCAGTCTTTCGAGCGGGTGCTCTCATTGTCCTGGAGTACGGGAACAATGCTGGAACCGTCGCCCGGATAGTCTTCCGGAAGCTCGGCACCAGCAACTTCGCAGAGCGTCGGCATCATGTCACAGAACTCAACCAGATCATCAACGACGCGTCCGGCCTGCTTGATGCCTTCTGGCCAGCTGGCAATGCACGGCACGCGTGTCCCCATGTCGGTCATGGTGCCCTTTCCTCCGACGACCGTGGTGCCGTTCCACGGGGTCACAATCGGTTTGTCGGTGCCGTTGTCGCCCGTGAAAATCAAGAGCGTATTGTCGCGGACACCCGACTTTTCAAGCTGTGCCACAATTTGCCCGACTTCCTTGTCGGCATAGGCGACCATATCGCGAAAATGCCGCTGCGGATCGTTGCGATCGCCTTTGTAGGTGGTGGAGCCGAGCCGCTTCGGGTCCCAGTCAGTGGAATCCGGTGTCGGATCAAAGGGGCAGTGCGTGAGAATCATCGGGTAATAAACGAGGAAGGGCTCTTCTTTGTTGTTATCGATGAAGTCGCAGATGAAGTCGCTACAGATTTGCGGTCCGTATTCGCCGCTCGTGTAGTCCTCCTGCCTGCCGTTGAACTCCAGCAGTGGGTTGACGAAGCGTCGGTCGAACGTCTTACCGTTCTCCTTCGACCGTCCACTGCGCGTATGCTGCCAGAGGCAGGACTGCTCAAACCCAAAATGTTGCGGAGAGTCCGTCTGCTTGCCCAGCTGCCACTTGCCGGCGATGCAGGTTGCATATCCGGCCGCCTTCAATTGATGCGCGAAAGTCGTCTGCCCACGATCAAGCATGCCGAACTTAATGTAGTTTCGGACGTTGTATTGCCCGGTCATGATCTTCGCCCGGGACGGCGTGCAGATCGGGTTGGAGAAACAGTTGGTGAAACGAACGCCCTGGGCGGCCAGCTTGTCCAGATTCGGCGATTTGCAGGATTCACTGCCGTTGACCGATAAGGCCTCATAGCCCATGTCATCCGCCATGATCAGGACGATATTGGGCTTCTCTGCGGCCTCCAGGTGGACTGGCGTTACCGCGGTTGTGCCTGCCAGGGCAACCAGGGTGATCAAGAGCGAATGGTATGTTGACTGTTTCATCGTTTCATCCGTTGGTCGAATTGCAAATGTCGGAAGTGCTGTGCCCACCGGTAAATTTCGTGCAAGTGGGGTTTTGAAACTGTTTCTATTGTTCCCTGTTCAGCCACCCGTTCACCTTCATCCACTCCTGTAGGCGGTCCATGTAGTGGTCTGCTGCTCCTCCCTTTTCCACGAAACCATGCCGGCCCGTTTGAAAGATATGGAGCTCTGCCAGGTAACCCGCCTTCTTCCAGGCGACAAACATGTCCATGGATCTTTCCCACGGAATCACCTGGTCATTCGCTGCTGTAAAGATGCAGAGTGGAGGGGCGTTTTCCGGGACCGCGATAGGTAAGCCCCATTTCGATCCTGCCGCAGCATAGACTGGCACTGCAAAATCGGGTCTTCCGTCTGCGGGTCCCATGACCGATGCAAGCGTTACATATCCTTCGGCCGAGAATCCGATCATGCCGATCCGATCGGGTTCGACCCCAATTTCGTTGGCGCGTTTCCGTACCAGGCGAACGGCCTGCTGCCCATCCGCGGCGGCCAGCTTACGAACATCCTGTCCGTTTTGTTGCGACCTGCCCTCCTTGTGGATCAACCTGTATTTAAGCACATAAGCGTGCACCCCAAGCTTGTTGACGTACCTGGCAAGATCCACCCCTTCGTAACTCATCATCAGGTTTCTGAACCCTCCGCCGGGGGCGATCACCATGGCAGTTCCCACATCGGTACCGGGATCGGGCGGATAGTACATCAGGACCGGTTTGACCACGTTCTGCACGATGGGAAGTCCCGCAGCGGACTCGACATACTTCTCTTCCCAATCCCAACTCTCCGACCCGGGGGCCACACCTTCATACAAAGGAATCACACTGGCAGGCTCGGGAAGGGTTTGTCCGGAAGCGGCAGGGCTCATGCCCCAAAGCATTGAGACCATTAATACTGCGTACGTTTTTTCATTTCAAATAGCATTTCATCTGAGTTCGAAACAAAGAACAGAACCGGTGTCGGATACCGTTTCCGCTTCTACTCCGCCTGTGAAAACCCAAGCATCCAGTCGACCAGTTCCACTGAACTGAAGACCGCCGCATTTCCTGCAGCATGATCCGCTCCAGGAAATTCCGTGTACTTCACATGCTTGTTCCCCGCAGCTCGCAGGCGTTCCACCATCCGTTTGATTCCGGCTACCCTGTCTTTCTTGTCGCCTCCGCCAACCATGCCCCAAATCGGCAAATTAACAAGACTCGCGACATCGCCGCTATCGCCAATCGGAATACCGCTGGGCGACGCTGCCGCAAAACGATCGGCCGACTCATTTATCCAGGCCCACGTTCCATAACCACCCATGCTGTGTCCCATCACATAGATGCGATTTTCATCGATCTCTTCATAGCTCTCCAGGACGTAGTCCAGCATCGTATCCAGCGAACTTGCATCCCAGATGTCCGACGAGTTCGGCTCCAGCAAAATCAGATCCTTCTCCGCAAGCTCCGCCAATCCAAGCCCCTTGACGTCCGCCGATCGCGCAAGCTGCTCTGGCAGACTCATGTTTCTCCCGCCCCCGCCGTGCAGCGAAATCAGCAAAGGCAATTTCCCTTTCGGCTTCTTTTCCGGATACGCCATGAAGGCGATCTCCTTCATCTTTCCGAGTTTCTTCTGCAGCTCGTCAGGCCACTCAACCAGCTCAACATCAACATGCCTGAATCGATTGTTGATCTCCTGCAGCGTCTTGTTGATGTCAGCACGGCCCACTTGGCCCGACCGCTTTTGCTTGAATAACCAATCCCAGACATGATCGGTTTTGTCCGGGCGGTCCGAGGCGTACTCGGTGACGTAGCCCTTTTCGGGGTCGTCGCCGGTGTAGGTGAAGGCGAGTTGGTTGGAGCCGTGGCCCATGCCGGTGACGGTGGTGAGCTTGGTGTTGGCGTTCAGTTTTTTGAGACGCTCGAAGGGATGGCGTGAACCGACGTAGTCGACGACTTTGTCGTCGTTGCCATGGAAAATCCAGAGCGGTACGTCCTTGATACGTTTAGCGTCGAGCCAGGGGTAGAAGGCGCCGGCCGAGGGGATGGCGGCGGCGAAGCGGTCCGGGTGCTGATAGACGGCGGTGAACGTTCCCATGCCGCCCATGGAGTGACCGAGGCAGTAGACACGGTCGGCGTCGATCTTGTATTGCGCGCTAAGTTCGGTGTCGATGTATTCGAGAACCTTGCCAAGCACGCCGCTCTGGATGCGCGGGTCATCGGGGTTCTCGGCGACGGCGGCAGCGAGTTCAATCGCACGCTGGCCGAACTTGCGCATACCCACGGGAAGGTCGTCGATTTTGACCGCGCCGGCTTCGGGCAGGACGCTGTGCTTGACGGAGGGATCAAACCAGGAAGTGGGCGACTGCGGAGCAAGCACAAAGCAGGGATGTTTGCGTCGGAGTTTTTCCTCGGTCAGCCACTCGTTCCAGTTGCGCAGGTTCTTGATGTTCTGCGAGCCGCGCCCGCCTGCGCCGTGCAGGCTGAGGATCAGCGGGTAGGCTTTTTCCTGGTCGAAGTCGATGGGTTTCATCAGGCGATACTTCACGCCTTTGAACTCGCCGGGTTCGTAGAGGGCGATGGTTTCAGGAGACACCGCAGGCCTGGGACCGCGTTGGTTTTGCGCGGCGGCAACGGAGACAGCAGTGATCAGGACGAACAGTGACGTGACAAGTGTGAGATTTCGCATGAGGTTATTCTCTGTGTTACGGTTTTGCTTTGTAGAAGTCTTCCACCGCAGAGGCCGTTATCTTTCCGAGAGTGATGTAGCCGCCGGAGCTGTAGTGGGTTCCATCTGCTCCTCTGGGCAAGTTGCCGGGATAGATGGTGGTCACGTTGGCAATGTCTCGATCCGCTCTGTTCTGCGCCGCAATGACGGATGCGATATACGGCCGTTTACCTGAAGCCTTTCTGAGTTGGGTCTGACTTTTCTCATTCAGGTAGCTCAAAGCAGCTTCGAGCATTTCTCCATCCTTCGCGGAGGACCCGCCCTTCGTTTTTTTGACTTGGCTCAACTCTTCCTCGCTCAAGTGAGGCAGTACAAGTTTGAGCAACTCCATGTCATTCATGTAGGACGGAATAAAGACCGGCAGGTCGGGAGTGTCCAGGTCTGTGCGCAGGTCCGAGACCAACAGCTTGAAGGTGTCGTAGTATTCAGTCCCCAGGACTTTCCTGGTTCCATCCGCGGCGCCTTGCTTCCAGAAAAAGCCGCTAAACTCCGGCTTCGAGATTCGTTTGGCTTCGGCGACTGCGTTTATCAGATCCTTGTAAAGCGAACCCTTTTTTCCATCGAAGGTGAGATTTGCCCGTTCAAAGGACCATTCCTTTTCAAAGCCTCGAATCCCTGTTCCGCCACTGGCCACTTTGATGATGCCTATGGTGTCATCCGGCCAGAATGCGGCGAGCTGATGAGCGAAAGACACACCTGGACCGAATCGCGATTTCGGCACGAAATACTCCCACCTCCCATTCGCCCAGATTCGGATACGATCATGTTTTTCCGTATAAGGCGCCTGTAGTTCATTCGCCCGTCCGGCGCCCTGCATGTTGGATTGTCCCATCAACACGAATACGCGAAACATTCCTTTCCTGGGAATCGCCGCTTCACCGCCGCCCATGCTGTTTGCCTGTTGCAAGCCGGTCGTCTTCCATTTCGATTTCTCCTCGCCTGTCTGAACTGGGGTGCCCTCAACACTGGCTCTTCGATTACCTTGGGATGCACCCTCGGGCAGGGACTTCAGCGTCTTAATCAGGAAGTCATACTGAGAATCATATTCAGGAACAGGCGGTCCGTCTTTGTATTCCAGGTAACATTCCATCCCCTTGTAGTACATCGCTTCTTTGAGTTTGATTCCAAAGATTGGATGATGGACCCATGTGCCCCAAGGTGTTTCCTCATTCACGGGTACGTTTGGACCGTTGTAAAACAGATAGATGGGTGGATCATCCTTCGTCCAATGAGTGATGGGCGAAGCGTCCAGACTGAGAGCCAAAGCCTTTTCCGTCGGTTGCCTCATTTCACTCGAATTCTGCACGACTCCTTTTCGTTTACTCAGGTTCAACGACTCGACCCCGAACCATTTCTTCAGTGTCGGACCATGAACGCTGGTTTGGCCGCCTCTTGGCGCCAACACTTGTAGACGGGAAGACTCGCGGAGCACAGGGTCCTTGTGGTCCGGCTTCGCCAGGTCGGGATGAAATCCCAGCCACATCAACATCTGTCCGCCCGCTGAACCGCCCGTTGCGCCGAACCTTGCTTTATCCAGATTATATTTGGCTGTGTGGTATCGTAGGAACTGCAGCGCTCGCGCTCCATCGTGCACGATGGCCGGATACAAAGGGTCTTCCCCATCAAAACGACCTTTCCCATTTTCCTTGAACCGGTAGTTGATGGAAGCGACGGAGATCCCCTCCTTGTGCATCATTTCGATCAGGCTGGCGCTGAATTTTCTCTTGTCGCCTCCCCTGAATCCGCCTCCGTGAATATTCACCAGCAATGGGGTTGGCATATCCGAGGGCGCCAGCCATAGGTCCAGCACGTTTTGGGATTGGGATCCGTACACCACGTCGGCATGCGTTGGAGTGGGTGGCGTTGCCGCGGAAGCAACGCTCACAGCCAGATACGCAAACAGGGTGGCGGAAACGATCTTCTTTATCTTCATCTTACTCATAATCTTAATCCGTCTTTCTCAGAATTCCCGATCCGGCTGCCTTCCGTGTCTATTGAGGTTTCTTTTTTTGATTGCGCTGGCGTGCGGTCACTTCCCCGTCCTGTTCGGCTTGGAGGGCTTTGAGTCTTTCGCCCGTGGGAACGACGATGGTCGGTTCGCCTTCGAGGTAGCCAAGCGAGGCCAAGAATTTGTCGGCGGCGATCATCGTCCGCTCCAGCCATGGCGATTTGTTGAAAAAACCGTGTCCCCCGCCTTTGGCGATGTACTTGTCGGCTCGGAAACCGATCTCCTCGGCCTTGGCCCACCAAAGGTCGCCAAAGGCTTTCAGTCTGTCGTTGGTCCCAAACATGACGATAGACGGCGCGGTGTCGGGCTTGACGTGAAGGATCGGGGAGATCTTGGCGCCTATTTCTTCATCTCCGTTGATGCGATTGAGGAGACCTCCGTACATGAAGGAGAGCACTGGATTAAACAGGACCATGGCTTGCGGGATTGTCGAGATCGACAGGTCGGCGTCCGCGGCTTCGACGCTTTCGGGTATCATCGCGCAGGCGGCGAGGTGGCCTCCGGCCGAGCCGCCCGCAGTGATGAGTTTTTGGGAATCGATTCCGAGCTCGGCGGCGTTGGCTCGCACCCACCTGACGGCGCAACGAGCATCCTCGACACACTTGTCGGGCGTCACGCCGTCTTTGCCCTTAAGCCGGTAGTCGACGCGGGTGCAGACCAGACCGCGGCCGGCGAAATACTTGGCCTGGGGGGCGAAGGCCTTGACCGAGCCGCCTTTCCATGAGCCGCCGTGGAAGAAAACGATGACGGGGCGCGTGTCGGTTTTCTTCCAGCCGGGCGGGAAATCGACATGCATCTTCAGTTCTCTCTCTCCGATGGATTTGTAGACATACGCTCTTGTCGACAAGCCGCTCTCGCCTTCCTGGGCAATCGCTTGCATGGTGAAGCAAAACACCGTGATGAGCAGGGTGAGGCAGATTGATAGAATAGTGCTAGAGAATTTCATGAGTGACCTTTGTCGCTGATGATGTGTTCGTTTGCATGACAGTAGAAATAGCAAAATTGAACTGAATTTTTTCATAATTCACCTGAGGGTTATTTATATAATCAACGATCATTCGCCACCGGAAGCAATTCTTCCGTTGTGAACGGCCGCTTCGCTTCGATATCGGCATAGCCGAACGCCTCTCGAAACACGACCTCGCCTTTATGGATGACAGGAAAGGAACCGCCCGCAATCTGCTCTTGCTCTACGGCCTGAGTCATTATCTCAGCAAGCGAATCGATCTGCTTTTGCGTTACGCCATGCGATTGAGGATTCGCTGCAACGGGCATTGAAAAGCCACAGGCAACAGCCATGAGTGAGCAAACGATGAGGACGTAAGGTCTTCTTTTCATTTCATGTCCTTCTGAGAACCGCGATTCCCATTTGGGATCTCATTCTGATTTACCGTTTCTGCCTGAACAACCAATCCCAAACATGGTCCGTCTTGTCCACACGATCCGAAGCGTACTCGGTGATGTACCCTTTTTTGGGGACGTCGCCCGTAAATCGAAACGCGGGGCTGTTATTCGCGCCCGTCGGGCTCGGTTGTTCATGTCCGCGTTATTTCTTAAGCAGCTTGTCCACGAAGAACTCGACCTGGGATTGGTATTCGATATCAGCGCCGGGGTATTTCAGATGGGCTTCGTGCTTGAGGGCGTCGGACTTTTCCTTGAGGGCGATGCCGAGATTGACGTGATGAATGAGCCAGCCGCGGATCCGCTTGGGATCGGTGGGGAGTTTGGCGGTGGGCGACATACTATAGCTCATGAAGATCGGGGGATCGTCCGGCGAAACGATGGATAAGGCGGTGTGGCGACTGGCGATTTCGTTAGCTTCCTCCAAAGTCTTGGCGCCCCACATGGCGATGTGGGCTTTTTCCGGATCACTCTCTCCGCCGAAGGGCCGGGCGAGCGATTCGATTTTCTGTTTGTCTCCCAACAAGGGGCCGATGGTCTTGAGCCAGAATTCAGCGCTGGTGGCGGTTTGACCACCAGAGGTTGCCACACAGGTCAGACGGGTGGATTCCCGCTCGATGGGATCCTTGCTGTCGGGTTTGGCCATGTCGTCGGAGAAGGCCAGCCACATGCAAATCTGCGCGCCGGCGGATCCGCCAAAAGCGGCCACCTTGTCTTTGTCGAGGTTCCACTCCCTGGCCTTGGAACGCATGAGTTGCAAAGCCCGCCGCGCGTCGTTGTACGGGGTGGGCTTTGGCGTGGCGGTGGATAGGTAACGGTAGTTGATTGCGGCCACGGAGATGCCGGCCTCAAGCAGTTGACCGCGTTCGGCCGGATTGAGCTTCTCCTTGCTGCCGGCGCGGAGCCCTCCGCCATGAATGTAGATCGCCAGTGGCGTGGGCCTGGGACTGTCGGCGAGCCAGATGTCGAAGACGTTCCGCTCGTGATCACCGTATTTGACATTGGCATGAGTCGGGGCTTGCCCGCCTTCCGCATCGTCTTTCGTAGCAGTGGGTTTCTGTCCGCCCTGCCGCTTGGCCCGGGAAGCCGCTTGTCGCATCACAGCCTGCATTTCCTTGGTCGAAAGAACGCCGTCGCCGTCCGCGTCGGCTCGGGGGAAGCGCTTCATGATCATCTTGTTGAGAGCCGCTTCCTCCGCCTTGGACAGCTTACCGTCTCCATTCTTGTCGGCTTGAGGTTGCAGCTTGAGGATCTGTTTCTCCAACGGATTGCTTGCGGCAATTGATGGCGATGTGGTCCACGCCAACATGAGCGCGGTGATGAGGATCAGATTGTTTCGTTTCATTGGTGTCTAATTTCCTACCGGGAAGAAAATGTGTCGGTAAATTATTTATGGGAAAGCTCAACTCGGGTGTAGGGGCTTGAAAGATACTGCTGGTAGCCGTTGACCTCTTTTCCATGATTGCTGAAGAAATCGATGCGGGAAGCCCGTTCCTGTAACGGGATGGTGGCGGTCCAGGAACCGGTCTTGGGATCCCGTTCCATATCCGCCCAGTGGTCTTCGGGAATCCGCTCGTGCAGGAAGGGCGCTGAGCCCGCCGGCGCTCGGTCATACATCCACCAGATGCGTCCGCTTTCCGCCTGCGGCCCGTTTTCGAAACGGACGTGGATCTTGAGCTTGTCCCCAATCACCTCATGGCTCGAGGTCGGCGGGCTCAGCAACGGCTCGCCGCCGAAGAAGTGGTTCCAGAGGAAGGCAGAGCGATTCTCATTATCTTTTGCCGCAGCGACATGCGACGTTTGCGAGTGCCCGCCATTGGGTTCGTAATAGACAGGCAACTGAGGATGATTTTGCGCTCCCCAGAGAATATCATATGCGACATAGTCATGTGTTCCCGGCTGAAAAAGAATATCGACGCCGCGCTCCATCAGTCGATCCCAATTCTCCGTAACACACACGCGGGTCATAAAACGATCCGTCCTATCGTGTAGTTCGTCCATGGAGATTCCCGCTTTCCGCGCCATCATGTCCATACTTGGACGAGATCCCACCACATGGCTCCGATACCATTTCGCGCGTTCTGCTTCCAACTCAAATTCACCGGCCTTGGCCGCTTCGAAGAAGATCTTGTTGGCTGCTTGCGCTTTCTGCAGTTCGCCGCGATCGCCCTTACGAGTCGGCGATGCCCAGGCAAACGCCACATCGGAGCAGGTCGCCGTAAAACGCTCGTCGTTGATCAGGGCCACTGCCGGCGAAAGGCCATTTTTGGAACCGCCCGATCCGGCCACTTTGCCTTTTTCAAAATGATCGACCTCCGCATACGCCGCTGTCGCGGCCCGCATCAAGGTCATCGACCAGATCCAGATAGTCGTGTACCGCGGATTCAGGTCTTTCAGAAACACCCGCCCCATTTCTTGTTCCAGGCCCTGTTTGCCCGGAATCTGCCTAAACGCCTTGACGTGCGTCTTGACGACGCCAACGCCACCTGCCAGCAATTTTGCCTGAAAGTCGGTTGGTTTCGAATCTTTCATCAGCGTTTCATATGGATTTGCACCTGTAATACTAAAGCCCTTTGCTTTGCCTTTGAGCGGCACAATCATGCGCACAGGAATCCGATAATCCTGCCCAGGCCACCATTCGGCGACATTGATTTCAATAAGCTTCTGCCGCGTCGTGCCTGTCACCTCGTCCACATGCCAGTCCTGCAGGATCTTTGTCTCCAGCGTGCTTTCGTCAAGAATTTCTTCGGCCTTGAATAAGCCGTGTTTCACGCCAGGATTTTCTGCAAAAGCGGTGGCAGACGCTTCGACAGTCACAAGAGCCGCGAGAATAACCAGTGATGCTGTTACTCGAGTTCTATTCATTTCCAGATTCATTGCCTTTTCCTTTGCTGATACTTGGCATGGCGTACACTCTATTTAGTCGGTACCCACTCGTACTGCGATGGTTCTCGCGTGGCATGACTCTTGCGCTTTCTAAAACTCTTCGACCGCCGTGGCCGCGACCTTCCCACGCGTGAACTGACCTTCGGCGTTGGTGTGGACGCCATCTTCAGAGCTTGGTGTCTGCGCTGGAAGAAGCGTTGGGATCAGAATCACACACAGAAGCCAGTGCTTGTTAATCATCTCTACTTCTTCTTCTGAGGCTGACGTCTTGTTGCGTGGTCGGATTCGAGGCGATCAGGTCGCTGATGAGCGTGGCGAGTTGCTCAGCTGCATCCTCCTGCAGGAAGTGGCTCGCATTCTTGATGATCGTGTGTGGCTGGCCTTTGGCGCCGGGCACACGTTTCTGGAACACCTTCTCGCCCCCTTTGGTGATCGGGTCGCTATCGCTGAACGTCGTAAGAAATGGTTTGTCGAACCTGGCGAGTACTTTCCATGCCTTGCGATTGCTCGCCATCTGGCTCCTGACCAGTGTCGGCATGACCCGCGGGCCAGCGTTGTAGCGCTCATCAGGAAACGGCGCACGATACGCTTCCAATTCGGCCTGACTCAGTTCGTGTACGGTGGCTTCTTGCAGGATGAGTCCGCAGTCGAACTTAGGCACGGTTTGGCTGTACTTCAGCCACGGCATGAACCCCTCTTCGAACCTGAGTTCCGCAGTTGGGTCCGGTTCGTTCCACTGGCCTCCGATGACCACTCCGTCATCGCCTGGGCCGGCGGGCAACGCGGCGTTACCGGCGACGATACAAGCGAATCGATCGGGTGCGCCCGTGACGACCCGCAGTCCGATCAGGCTGCCCCAGTCCTGGCAGAACAACGTGACGTTCTTCAGGTCGAGTTCGGTGACGAATTGCGTCATCCAATCGACGTGATTTTGGTAAGAGTGGTCCGTGCGATTGGCGGGTTTGTCTGATCTTCCGAAGCCAATCAGATCCGGCGCGATCACGCGGTGCCCCGCAGCCACCAATGGCGGAATCATATTGCGATACAGATAGCTCCACGAAGGTTCACCGTGCATCAACAGAATTGGATCGGCATCTCGGGGCCCCACGTCGACATAATGCATCCGCAGCTTCCCGAGCCTGCTGTCGACCTCAAGGTAGTGAGGCTCGAAAGGATAGTCCTTCAGGTTCTCGAATCGTTCATCCGGCGCGCGAAACACGCCCGGGCGAACTTCCTGGGCGGGTGTCTTCTTCGTCTTGTCAGTTGTGATGCCGGCAGGCTTCCGCTTCGCCCTGTTCGCAGCCGTCCGAAGCAGCTTCTGCTTTTCCGCATCAGACAGAACACCGTCTCCGTTCGAATCGGCTTTGGGATACCTCTTCAGAGCTTGCTGGCTGACGGCAGCCTCTTCTGCATCGGAAAGGACGCCATCTCCGTTGGTGTCGGCTTGCGGGTAGAGTTCCAGAATCTTCTTTCTAATCGCGTCGTTCGCATTCACGGCTGAGCACGTAAACAGCAGCACGATCGTGAAACGGGCAAAGCAGACGGAATGTGTTTTCATCAGGATTAGACCTTAGAGCAATTTACTTATTGTCGTGAACGATACTGGCTCGTGGGAATAACGAAGCTGTTACCGAAAATCATTCTTCGCGGCCACAAGTCAGCGTGAAACGCTGTGGGATTGGGCAAAACGTTTGTTTCGATGCTAACAAGTACGGGATCATCAGAAATCAGACACGTTTCTATTCCGTTTTTTCAACGGTGCGAGAATGCGGATTGCAAAATTCGCCCACAGGGAGAGTTTTTTCCATTTAGGTGTCGGGCAGCTCAGAGATTGAGCGGTTGTCAGGATAGAGGAACACATGCGCCCAATATCGTGGCTCAGGCGGCCCTCCAGGGTTGGAGATCTCCTTTGATCGAAAGCCAATCGAATCCGCTGACTTTCAGTCTAATCGAGGAATATTATGCAAGACACACAGGCACCCGCAGAGCGTACGTCTCAGCCGTCCCCAGGAATTGTTCTACGGTTGTGGCGTTGGTTCTGGCGGGTCACGCTCGTCGTTTCCCTCGGCTACGCCTGGTACTGCTTCTACGTCCCCTCCAACAGCATCGCCTGGGCCAGTAACTACACTTCGGCTCAACAACAAGCTGCCCAATCCGGCAAGCCCATCATCCTCTACTTTACCGGCAAGTGGTGCGTTCCCTGCCGGATCATGAAACGCAAAGTGTGGGCTGATGAACAGGTGACGGCATCGGTCAATGCGCAGTTCATCCCCGTGGCAATTGACGTGGATAACCCTGACGACGCTGCAGTCCTGGCTCGCTACAACGTCGTCGGCTCGCCAGTCACGATGATTACCGATCCACAAGGAAATGTCCTGCAATGGCGAGAAGGGGGAATGGGCAAAGCTGACTTCCTCGAATTGCTCGGAAAGCTGAATCCTTCCGCCAACAAAGACCTGCAACGTCGAACCATTCATGAAACATTTCATAGCTTTGGCGAGTGGCCAATCCCGCTCCACCCGATGCCACGCCATCAACTTCTGTTGCAGTCTGGACTGGGCGTTCTCCCATCCGGCAAATCGATCCATGTTCGCAACCATTCTATCCTGCTGCTGGCCCACCTGGCGATGGACTTTGGTCCTTCGGCTCCGGCGATGATGTTCTCAGCGGGATGGAAGACGTTGACATTGATCGGCGTGCGTGGATCGTCGACGATTCGACACGTGTTTCTGAGAGTCTGGAGATCTTCGAGAGTCACTTCCATGAGGGTGATTTCCTGCAGCGAAAGGGCTGGATTCGAGACAGGAATTGTGGCCAAAAACTCAACCGAGCGCAAGTCTTCCTGGCTCGCCAGGACTTCCCGCAGCGCGAGCCCTGCATGGCTCCCCCGCCAGCCGCTGCGCCAAACGAGCATTCTGGCTCAGTTTGAACTCAAGGTTCCCAACTTGCTGACAGGCTTTCCGCAACAGAGAGATTAGGAGATAATCGGAACGAGTTGTGCGGAAAATGAGTTGGATATTACGCAATAGACTGTAAACCATCGGAGACGCTGATGATGACTAGCAACCAACCCGCCCCACTGAACACGCACGCCGCAAAGCGGAATTCATCCGTCCGTTCAACACGCCGCGGCTTCTTTCAAACGGCAAGCGTCGCCGCCACCGCCGCGGCCTTCCCCGCATTGAGCTCCGCGAGCGTGCGACAACTGGAAAAGCCGATCACGATCGGCCTGATCGCCGACCTGCATCACGATGTCATGCACGATGGGGAGACGCGGGTCGATGCGTTTCTCCAGGAGATGGCCGAAACCAGGCCTGATGCGATTATGCAACTCGGTGATTTCGCCTACCCCAACGCGAAGAACAAAGCGGTCACCGATAAGTTCAACGCGGCACACGACGCGGCCCTGCACGTGATCGGCAATCACGACACCGATAGCGGCCACACAAAGCAGCAGTGCGTCGACATCTGGGGCATGAGCGGGCGGTACTACCGCCACGACGTGGGCGGGCTGCGGCTGCTCGTGCTCGATGGAAACGACAAGGGTTCGCCGGATCACAAGGGCGGGTATCCCTCGTACATCGGAAAGGAGCAGGTCGAATGGCTCGGCGAACAGCTCGCGGAGCGCAATGGGCCGATAGTGGTGGTCAGCCATCAGCCGCTGGCGGGGTACGCGGCGGTGGACAACGCGAAACCGCTGCAGGAACTGCTGGGACGACACGCGGAAAAGGTCGCGCTCGTCATCAACGGACACACGCACATCGATGCCACCATGAATATCGCGGGGGTGCCGTACCTGCACGTGAATTCGGCGTCATACAAATGGGTCGGCGGGAGCCACAAGCACGAGAGCTATTCGAAGGAGATCCACGCCAGGTATCGCTCGGTTCAGTACACCTGCCCCTACCGCGATTCACTGTTCACGACGCTCACCTTCGACCCAAAAGCCGGCACGATCAGCGTTAAAGGCAAGATGAGCGAATGGGTCGGCCCGTCACCGAAGAAACTCGGGATCAATCGTTGGCCGGGCCTGACCCACGGCAAGGAGATCACGCCGCAGATCAGGGCGCGGCAGATCGAACTCATGTAGACTGCAAAAAGTGAGTGCGTTTCAGATAACCGAACCATTCGCCGTGTTCGGGATCGGGGAAGTGCGAGAAGGTATAATCATGCACCTTCCTGTACCATTCAGCCAGTTCGTCGCGGCCGGTCAAATCCCAGGCCAGTAGCAAGGCGTAAAGTGTCTCGCCATGCGGCCACCAGAGCTTCAAATCGGACTCCAGCCAATGGGTTGGCGTCCAGTCGAAGTTCGTGATGTAACGTAGCCGCCGAATTCAGGGTCGAGCGAATGCTTCATCCACCAGGGCAAAACGTCGTCCAGCAGTGATGCTCGATAACACTCGCACAACTCGGCGGCCTGGGTCTGAGGGATCCTGTTACCGGACAAACTCATGTGACTTTTTCCTATCTAACGGCTCCAGGACCGTTCGATCTCCTCCAGGCTTTTGCCCTTCGTTTCAGGAACGTAGCGGAAGAAAAACAGAGTCGCGATCAGGCAAATGAATCCTGACGTAAAGAAACCTGTGTGCATGCCGAGCGTGGTGACATACCAGGGAAAGGCGAACGCACTAAACGCGTTGGTCGACCAGTTGGCGAACGTGCAGATCGAGACGGCACGGCCTCGTACTCGATTAGGAAAAATCTCGGGCGTCAGCACCCAGATTACCGCGCAGATGGAAAAGGCGATGGCCGCCATGTAAACACAGATCATTATGCCGACCCCGATCCCGGCGGCAGGAGACATCGTCGCGCCGCCTGCATCCTCGGCCAAAGCTGACTCGGCACCACCGAAGAGGAACAGCCCCCCGATGATTGCAAGTGTGACGGTCACGACCGCCATGCCCCCAACCAACAGCGGTCGACGTCCCAGGCGGTCGATCAGCAACAGCGCAAGGATGGTGAAGATCAGATTGATCAGTCCAAATCCGACCTGCCCCAGCAGCGTCGCGGCCTCTTCAAAACCGGCCGAGGCGAGGATCTTCGGGCCGTAATAAACCACGATATTGACGCCCGAGAGCTGCCCGAAAACCGACAACATCACCCCGACCAACAGCGCAACACGCAAACCGGGTTGGAGCAGTTCGGCGACGGAGCCCTGCTCATGCGACCCGGCCTGCCGAATTTCTTCCAACTCTCGCTGCGCGACGGCAGTTCCGCTAATGCGCGCAAGCCGTTTCAGGGCGACTTCCTCTTGTCCGTCCTGGATCAGCCAGCGTGGGCTTTCCGGTATGAAGAACAGCAGCAGAAAAAACAGGGCTGCCGGGAGCATCTCGGCGCCGAACATGGCTCGCCATAATTCGGTGACAAGCGCGCGATGCATCATTCCCTCGCCGCCAAATGCCCCGGGATGGGCCTGGGCGTACGACACGATCATCCAATTCGACAGGTATGCCAGCAGAATGCCAAGCACGATCGACAGTTGATAGAACGCAACCAGTCGTCCCCGCCACTTTGGCGGGGATAGTTCCGAAATATACATCGGCCCTAACACCGAGGCCATGCCCACGCCGACCCCACCAACGATGCGAGCGACGATCAACGCCGAAAAACCGGGCGGGATCGCGCTCAACAGAGCCGAGAGAAAGAACAACATCGCCGCGATCGTCAGGTTCGGTTTGCGTCCGAAACGATCGCCCAGCCAACCGGCCACAGCGGCACCAACAATGCAACCAACCAGAGCCGCGCTCGTGAACCAACCTTGTTGGAGATCACTCAAGCCGAACTGTACAGTCACCCGCTCGACCGTCCCGGAGATCACCGCCGTGTCGAAACCGAAGAGCAACCCGCCAAGTGATGCCACCAGACATACGCCCGCCAGATAGAATGCACTACCTTCCTGTCGTTGATCAGACATCAAGGGCGATCCTCATTGCGCACCTCGGTCGGTGTTGGGTTGATCAGGATTTCGTCGGCAAACAGCCACGCCTTCTTGCCCGAGGACGGCTGGCCAGCGGGAATCGTGGCGACGTTTGTGGCCCGGATGCGAACATATCGAGCTTTGACATCCAGATCGTTGGCACTAATCGCCAGCGCATACGGACCCGGCTTGTCCAGCGACGGTTCGGGGGCGACCGTCGCGATCGGTCGGAATCTCGTTCCGTCACTCGAGATCGCAAACTGGACTCGCTCAGGAAGGTAGATTCCTACCCGAATCGACTGAAGAAAGTTGCCCTTCAGGTTCTGGATTTGAGTTGGCACTCCCAGGTCAATGGTCGCCTCCAGGTGATCGCCCCAAAAGCCAAGCCACTCGGGACCAACGTGATTGGCCACCCCGAGCGCTCCATCGGTCAGGCACGCCGCACCGCTGCCGGGGTAAGAAGGATGCGCCGGTGTCGCGAGCGATACTCGCTTGTGAATTGCATCGTGAATGACTTTCTGAGACTCCGGCAGTTTGATATCGTCGTCCGGCAACATGATCGTCCTGGTCTTCTTCCAATGCCTGCCAATCTTGCTGCTCCTGGTCAGTTCCCAGAGGTTCTGGTCCAGTTCCCGCATGGCCAGGACCGTGGGGATCCAGGCTTGTGTCCAGCCGACTTCGATTGACCATGCGCCCCAGCCGCTGTCAGCATTGGCACCCCAGTAATCCCACTTCTCAAAGTCGAAGGAGCGGAACCATCCGCCATCGAGCTCGGGATGTTTCTCGCTGCGGACCTGAATGCGGACGAAGAACTCGGCCAGCTTGTCGGCCATTTCGCGATACTGGGGATCGCCCGTGGCGGCGTAGGCCTCGTGCAGGCCCAGGAAGGTGAAGTTGCAGGTGTAGAGCATGTCAGCCATCGGATCGCCATTTTCGTGAATAGCCGAGGCCTCGTTGGTCCCGTATTCAGCATTCGACCGGGGCGGACGGTATGTCCCGTTTTGCAGCGGGCCCAACTCTTCGCGAATGCCGCCGCTGGCGTCCTGGCATTTCTGCATGTCGGTGGCCAGACGCTTCAGCCACGCACGATGCTCTGGCTGGTCGTCGACGCGGATCAACCAGGCCAGTGCCAGTAGCATGCGGCCGCGTTCCTGCTGAATGCCGTTGGTCCATCGCCAGTTATCAGGATAAGCCGCCATCATCATGCGGATCGCATTTCGAGTACGATCCAGAAGCAACGGGTCCCTGGTCTTGTCGTGCGCCCAAAGATATGATGCCCAGATCCATGCCTCGTAGTGCGGAGCATAGTTGATCGTCCGAGCTCGCCAGTAATGCTGCCAGCCCTGTTGCAGCACAGTGGCGTCGCGATGACTCCCGCCGCGAAAACCGAGCATGCCGGTGGTGCGGAAGTTTCCCACTATGTTCTGCAGCAGCACCTCGTCCCAGCGATCGCTGTCGAGTGCGGCCGCCGTGCCCATGCAGCCAAGGATGATTTTGATATCGTTGTCACCATACAGCGAGGAACTGTCGTGTGCCCAATGGCACAGCCCGAAGTTCGCCTTCTCGGGATCGTCCTGAAACAGACCCGACTCAAAATAGACCCAGTCCAGCAGGTTGGCGGCGATCTTCTCGCTTCGTTGATCTCCATCGATTTTCGAACGCAGCGCAAAGGCCAGCGAACTTTCTCCGATTGAATCGGTTCGCCGCCACCATCGAACCGGCTGCGTGCCATCGTAGCGGATCGTTGAATTAACACCTTCCATAACGGCGTATTTGCCGTCGCCTGCAGGCCATTCGGGATCGGGCGCGGGACCGATCGGGTTATGCTGGTCGACGGTTCCATCGCTGCGATATTCATCGTATTTGTCTTTCCACGGCTCGCCGATCAGCATGTTGGCATTGGTGTGCCAGTCAATGCCCCGGACGATCGCCTTGCGCACGGCGCCAGCCGGAAGTTCTTCGCCGCGGCTGTATGTCGGCCTGACCGTAGGCGTCCAGTCCACGACGGAGACTTTCCGGCCAGGCTGAAGCCAGGCAAGGATCGTAGTCCAAACGGTCTGCAGGGCGTCTTTCGGCGCATAGCGGGCCGTGACGAACTGACTGAGCTTCGTGGTCGAAACCAGCACATCGCCGTGTGGATATTCGAAGAGAATAGGATAGGTCTTCGTGCCTGCCAAACCGTAAACCGCTGTATCGTATCCGGCGACTCTTGCCAGAACCAGGTACGGATCGGCGGCCGTCGTTTCGACGAAGTGGCAATCGTGAATCGCCAGCAGGCGCATCTTTTCTAAAGCCTGGCCAAACGCGTCACTGGCAACCACGGCGCGTTCCAGTCGCGTGCGCCGCGGCTTGGCTATCTCCATGTTCGGCAGCGACGCCGGATACTCCACGTACAGCCGCAACTTCTTCTTCTCCGCCCGATCAAACAGGGCTGGATCGATCGCCGTGGTCTCTTCCGGATAGCCGTCGGCCAGGATCAATACGCCCGCGCCTGCCGATGCGTTGTCGATCGCCATCGCGGCAGAATCGTATCGAGCGTGCCTTTCGCCGCTGGCGTCATTATCCGGTAGAGGTCATTGTCGGCCGAGCAGCAGAACACGAGATTCAATCGGCTGGCGACCGGCGTATCAGCCTTCGTCGTCGGCGCGAGGACCGTGGCGATAGCGGTCACTGCACAACCGACGGCCAGAAGACAAGTCTGAATACCGCGTACGTTCATAAGAATGTTCCTTTGTGGATCCGTTTACCAACCTGTCCTTATTCAATTCCTGTTCAACTACCTTCTCTGGATTGCGTGGACGACGACTTGTGGCTGGTTCTTGAAGTTCAGGGTTGTCTGGAGTCGGGTCATCGTCTCTCTGGGCGGGGCATCCAGCAAGCCAGCGTAGGTTACAAAGTGGTTTGCGAGTGCGGATCGTTCTATACCCACGCCGCCAGCTCCGCCGCCGGGGGCCAGGACGTGAGAGGAGGCCACTTCGGGTGTGGCGATGCCCAGGGCCAGGCCGTCCGGGTTGAACTTGACGCTCCAGAAGGCGTTGTTCTGTTTGACCTGGGCGGGCACGCCGTCGGCCTGTTTGCCCACGGGGCCGGTTTGGCCGTTTGAGAAGAGGTAGCTGCCCGGTGTCGGGCCGTCGGCCGCGAAGTTTCGGGGGTTGTCGAAATCCCAGTACGTTCCAACCGGATCGTTGGGCACAACTTCGATCCAGGAGCAGCCAGCAAAGAGGGTGATCGTCTTGATGTTGTCTTCGGTGTCGGAACAGACGTATCTGACCACGGCCGGACCCCGGGCCGTACATTGGAGCTTGTTTGGGCTGTTGCGATGGGCGTGGCCCAGATCGCTGAAACCGGACCAACCTGCCTCGCCGGGCATGGTCAGGTCACGGTTCCCCAGGCCCTTGACCTGCCATCGATAGACGTGGCCGCCCTCAGGTCCCAGGAGGAGCCGCACTTTGTCATTTTCGATCCACTTCATCCCGTTGGGAGCGTCTTTGGTGGAAACAGCGCCAGGGAGTGGCTCGGAGCCTGCCCCGCCCAGGTAGACCCAGACTGTTGCTTGTGAATCTTTGGCGACTCGGACGGGAATAATCAGCGACAGTCGTGTCCGGTCGGGTTTGTCGAGCGCATCGAACTGGGCCGGAATTTCGGCTGGTTCCATTCCGTCCACGGAGCAGAATGCCCGCACCGGTTTTGAGGCCAGTTGGCCCGGTACGCCAAGGTTGACCTCCACGGGCAACTGGAAACGCTCGACGCTGCCGGTCTTGATTACAAGGCCAACACGATGAGTCGCCGACGGATCAGACCAGGGGGCATCAGCAGTCAGTGGAAGAGCGATGATTTGGTGGGGCCAGGTGCGTCGAGCAAAGGCCTCCGGCAGCGCCAGGCCGATGCTTTCCGGGCTTGGCACCGGCCTGCCGTGGGCCAGTTCGTCCTTTGCGGCCTTCAGGCGGGCGGCCAGATCGTCGTACCGTTTCACCGCGTTGGCGTGCCGTCCAGTGACCCGATCCAACGCGTACGGCTTGCACTCGGCCAGCCAGATTCGGGCGAAACGTTGGCCCAGCATGTCATAGGTCTCGGCCGTCCTGGCAACCAGGGTATGGGCCTTTTCAACCAATGGCACGGCATCGGCGGGGGGAAGTTGTGACGCCTCCGTATAGGCGCGGCAGGCTTCCAGCCCGTCGAGCATGCGTTGGCCGATGAACTCCATTCGACGGGCCCCCAGAAGAAAGCAGTCCAGCAGGTGTTTGTTTGTGGTGGCCTGGGCCTTGCAGGTTTCGAGATGCTCGATGGCCGGGCGGACAATATCGAGCAGGCGTTTGGCCTGGTCGTTCACCACGGCCGGATTTCGGGAAGGCGGCAGGTCGGGCACCCAGAAGCGATGGAAGGTTCGGCCCTGCATGCCGGGGAGACGGTGAGTCCTGGCGAGCAGTCCGATGGCTTGGCCGAAGTGATCGTCTTCCTCGCCGAACAAGACAGCCCCGATTCGCCGGCTGAACTCCTCGGGCGTAGTGGCCGATCCGCTCCAGGCACACTCGGCGCCCCAGGCGTAGCCGTGCCACTTGTAGCCCTGCAATGCCTCGCCGCCGTCCTCCCAGGCCGTGTTGAGCATGCCGAGCGCTCCGTGCTTGACTCCGTCGCGGACGAAGTTGCGGATGTTCGTAGTGGTCTCGTCGAAATCGGGCAGGATTTCGCCCCAATTGTTGATGCCCGGGCATACGAAAAAGTCGTATCCCGACCTGGCGAACGGGAGGATCCAACGCTCCTCGAAACTCGGCTGCGCCGAGTAGTTCCAGGTGAGCATGATCGTGTCCTTGGGGATCTGGTCCAGTTTGTCGGGATGCTTGAGGATAATATCACCCCACATCATCATTCGTTTGTCGTACTTATCTTTGAGCAGGTCGTGTACGCGGCGGATGTGACGCACATAGACACCGCCGACTCCGATTTCTTCGGCCAGTTTCCTGGACGGCCCCGTGCCCAACTCCGCGGTCTCGTCGCAACAGACGTTGAACCATGGAAACGGCAACAGCGGACAGACTTCGGAATAGAGATCGTCGAGCAACTGGTAGGATTCCTCCGTGACCGGACAGATCACGTTGGGGGATTCGCGGAGATGAGCGTATTGGTCGTGCTTGAGGATCTTCGATAAGTGGCCGAATGACTGTTGATTGCCCAGAATATCGACGTGCCGGAGCCTGGCATACTCGACCAGCGCTTTGAGATCGTCCGGTTCCAGCGAGCCATCAGGTGGACCGATATCGGGGTGCTTCCTGAAGGCGTACTGAGACACCATGTAATAGGTAAAGAGGTTCATCTTCAGATAGGCCCCGGTGGCCGCCTCAAACTTCAGCGTGTCGAGCGTTGAGCTGGGGCCACGCGTCATGTCGTCCTGGAAGGCGCGCCAGCGGAGCGACGGCCAGTCCTGGATTGCAAGACAGGGAATTGCGGTGCCCTGCCGATTGGCGCGGATTAGTTGGATCAAGGTCTGCACTCCGTAGTAGAGCCCCGCCTCGCCGTGACCGGCGCAGACGATCTCGTTAGGTTGGATATCCAGCGCGTAGTCCTCTTCGTCGCGTTTGTCTCGGAATTTGGGCATCCCGGAACGGGGTTTCCCGAGATCGGATTCGGCGGCCACGCGAATGAGATTCTCCTGTCCATCGAACACGCGGATTCTCGGCGAGGGAAGTCCGACCCGAGCCAACTCCTGGGTAATCAATTCGCCAAGCGGGGCGCTCACCTTGTCGGGCACGTCGACTACCAACCGGCGATCAAGCTTGAACGTCGTTGGTCTGAGCTGGACCTGCTTGGGAAAAGGAACAAGCCGGAGATCTGATGCCTGCTGGGCCGGGGCCAAACGAGCCGAGCCGAACAGGAACGCAAGAACGACTATCGAGTTTGTCCAGTAGTCCATGAAGGTCTTCCTATGGGCGTGACTGATAGCAGCTGCTGGCGATTTCAATCCTATAGTGTTCCCGACAGCCAGAAGACTGATCTGAATCCTGCGTATGTTCACAAAAATGTTCCATTGAAAAACGATGTCAACGGCGTCAACTGATACATGAATCGGCGTCGTGATCGACATGCGGCCATCGCAGTAGGTTGGACCAGAACTGGTTGTACTGTTCCCACCGGACAAGATTGATCCCCCAGTGGGGGCTGGCGCCGGTGGTCCATGCGGTAACACGGCCCTTCCCAAGCTTTCGTGCTGCCAGCAGTGGATGCCAACGTTCGGCGAACTGTATCTCGAGGATCGTCTCGCAGTCGTCGCGTTTGCGCGTCTCGTTGAAACCCAGCAGCGGAGGCAGTGTGCTGATGTCGATGCCCCGTAACAGGGGATGATCATCGATCGAGACGCGCACCGGAAAACTCTCGGTCGATTCCAGCAAGTCGTCGCCTTCGAGACATTCGACCGGGAGCACGTCGCGAAACAGGCTGCGGCCCCAACCGCCCTTTCCCTGTTGGCCACCGAAGCTGTACCAGCCGCCGTTCATATGGAAATGCCCGCCCGCTTCGATCCATCGTCGCAAGAGGTTGAAACGATCGGGAAACGTCACATAATCGTCTCCCCACTTGCCACGGTTGAAGAAGTCCGGGTGCAACATCATGCACTTGGTCTCCACGTCGCCAAACACGATTGTCGTTGCCCATTCTAAACGTTGGTCAAATTCTTCGGGCGAGAGGTTGTACAACTCCCACGACGGCTGGCTGATGACCTCGGCATCGTCAATCGCCCGCATGGCTGTGACCAGCGGCTGAGCGTAGTTGAGCACCTCGACATTCTTCTTCGCCGAAAGAAATGGCGACTCGATATACTCGTTGCCGGTGTGGATGCACCAATTGCCGACGTGCCAGATTCTCAGAGCGTCAGTCGCCATTGTTATTCTTCTTTCGCCGCGGGTGGTGTTGTTCGAATTCTGCGGAGAAGCCCTGTGGCACGGCCGTGCCGTGGGGCCGCGCTTGGCAGCCAAAACTTGTGTGGCTAGAATCGCCAGTGACGATGCAGCGATAACTGCCATCAGCAATCCGGCGAATTCCTGGATTTTAGCCAAAAACCCCGAAGTTCGGCGTCGCAAATCCTCCAGGTTTTGTCGCAATTCCTGTCGCATTTATGAGGCCCGCGTGTCGCAGTAATTGCCATGACCAACGAAGATACGATTCCGCAGCTTGATGGTGCGATAGTCCGAAGTGTGGTGTTAATCGATCAGATTACACGCACTGAAAAATCGTCGTTCCAGTCAACATCGCTTCCGGGCCATCTGATTCACATCGTGACCGCAGGGCACATCGAGCAACAAAGCGGCGGAGTGAAGCAGCATGTCGGACCCGGCGACGCGGTGTGGTATCACGAGAACGAATCGATCGCAGGCCGCATCACTCACTCACCGTGCACTTTCTATACGGTGAACTTTATCGCACCGACTCTGTCTCCGCCGCCGCTGGACCAAAGGGTCAAGCCGGTTGGGAGACGCATACCAGAGCAGGTGGAACTGCTCCTACAGGCGTGGCGCGATACTTCCTCGCCGCCGACGTTCCGGCACATCCGCATCCATGCCTTACTTCTGGACATCCTCTTCGAGTTGATACCCGATACGGTCGCTGTCCATCACATTGACTCGCCAACGCGACTTTGGTGGGACATTGAAACGAAAGTGCGCGCCAACCTCTCGCAGCCGATCGATTTGGCCTGTCTCGCGAAGCTCGGTCGGCGCAGCCAGCGGAGTATCATTCGGGCCTGCCACGCGGCGGTCGGTTTGGCGCCGATGAAGCGAATCAAAGTACTTCGGCTCAGCTACGCACAGGGCTTGGTTCTACACAGTCAGCGATCAATGACGGACGTCGCCCTTTCGGTCGGCTATGGCCGCGTGCAGGAGTTCTCGCGCGACTACCGTCGTCGTTTCGGCATCACACCTACCGAGGATCGCAAAGCCGGCCCACGCTATCGGCAACTCGATATCCCGGATGGCGTGGGCTAGTTGAACTACGGCCTCCCCGTGCGCAACTTTTGCGAATTCGGGGGATCAAAGGGGTCAGGCCTCTTTGATGCTGGCCCACGTCAACAAAGAGGCCTGACCCCTTAGTTCCCGTCTGACCCCTTAGTTCCCGTCTGACCCCTTAGTTCCCGTCGAGACAAAGATATTACCGGGCTGAAGTATTTCGATCAGCTCGCGCCGCTGCTCGAACGTCTGCACGATGACGCCTGCGCACGCGATACAGCAGGCAATCGCACGCTGCACTTCGATCAGTATTGCCTGCTGATGCTGCTGTACTGTTTTAACCCTATCGTCACCTCGTTGCGAGGTCTGCAGCAGGCCAGCGAGCTGAAGAAAGTGCAGAAGAAACTCGGGTGTGCGCGAGCTTCATTGGGATCGTTGTCAGAAGCAGCGTCCGTATTCGACCCCGAATGCCTGAAGGAAATCGTTGGCAAACTGGCCGGTCAGCTGGAACCGCTCGCGCAGGACAGGAGACTCAACGACATCGACCTGGCCATCACACTGGTCGATGGATCATTGATTGCCGCTCTGCCACGAATCATGGAAGCCTCGTTCCGCAAAGGGACGACCGGCAGCGGCATGGTAAAATGGCAACTGCACCCGCACTTTGAAATTCTGCGTGGCATTCCCGCTCGCATCGACGTGACCCCCAACGGCGGCGGCGACAACGACGAACGAGCCGTGCTGCAAACGGTGCTCGAAGCAGATCGGCTGTATGTGACTGATCGCGGCTACGCGAAGGGCCAGTTGTTCAACAGAATTGTCGACGCCAACAGCAGCTATGTGTGCCATCTGCGAGACAACAGTGTCTGGGAAACTGTGGTTGAAAGTTATCGAAACGACGACGCCGGACTCGGTGAAATCATCAGCGACGAAATTGTGGAATTCAACAACAGCAGTGTGGACCGCAGGCCTGACCACAAGGTTCGCGTGATCTGCGTACGAGTTAATCCACACACGACCCGCGGCAAGTATCGCGGCGGGTCAAGCGACATCGATAGCGATGGAATCCTTCGCATCGCCACCAATCTGCTGGATGTTCCTGCCGAAACGATCGCTCTGATCTACTCCAAACGCTGGGCCATTGAAATCTTCTTCAGATTTTTCAAGCATATGCTGGGGTCTCGGCATCTGTTGAGCCACAACCAGAACGGCATAGAGATCCAAACATACTGCGCGATCATCGCCTGTATGCTGATCGCGTTGTGGACCGGTCGACAGCCGACGAAGCGAACATACGAAATGATCTGCTTCTACTTCTGCGGACTTGCGGACGAAGATGAGCTGCTGGCTCATCTTCGTCCGCAAGTCGTAACAGTTTAGTCCGTTCGGGGTCTTGTTCGGGGAAACTCGTCTTGGCTGATTTTATGGTTTGATGTATTTGTTAATCCTTCCAGCTTTTGGAATGGAAGCCGATGCACTTTAGTTTCTACCCCAGGCACGAACATGGCTGCCCAGACGTTGGTCATTGCCCGCATTTGGGTGGTGCCGCGCCGGGGACGCTGGTGTTGACGGCGAATCATGCGAGGGACACGCTCGACCGACTTCACAGGACGATCGACGCGGAACGCAAGCGTAATGCGTAGCTCGTGGAGGCGAACCTGCAACTGGAGAAGGAACTGGCACAGGCAAAACTTGAGCTGAAACTGGAACGGCAGAACAAGTTTGCCACGAACGAGCAGAAGAAAGATGACTCCGCCGATGACGAGACGGCAGCTGAGTCAACAGATGATTCTTCTGCGGCCACAGAAAAGAAAAAGCGTGGTGCTCCGGTCGGTCATCCCGGTTGGTTTCGGCCCACGCCACGGAATACGATTCGCTGATCGAAGTCCCGCCCCCCGCGCGTTGTCCGTACTGCGACGGTCCGGTGACCGCACAAACTTCGCTTCCTGCCCTCGATCACCTGCAGGAAGACATCATCAATAATGTCTATCGTGTGGTCTGTTATCGACATGAAGCGGCCTTCTGCGACGACTGTGGCAGGTCGGTTCAGAAGCCGGGGAAGGGCCAGATTCTCGGCAGCCGCATCGGACCGTATTTACGCAGTCTGGCCGTTTGGCTGCGAAACGCGATTGGCATCAGCTATCGAAAGATCCCTCGCATTGTCGAAGAGATGTACGGCATCACTTTCACTCCCGCCGCGTTAATCGGGTTTGAAACGATGCTGGCGGAAAAGGCAGAACCTGTTATCGATGACATTCAGAAGAAGCTCGCCAGTAGTTTTGGCGCCGTCCATGCGGACGAAACGTATTGGACAACGGATGGAGCAAGGTCTTACTTCATTGCAATCCGAATTTCGTGCTCTTCCAGTACGACACATCGCGTTCCGGCCAGGTTTCACGCGACGTCCTGGGTGACGACTTCCTCGGCACACTGGTGACGGATTGTTACTCCGGCTATCACGCCTCCGCGGCCGGAGCGAAACAGAAGTGCCTGTTTCATATTGCACACACGGCGCGCAAGTGGCAGAAACTCACAGCAGGCGATTCGGCAGACTTTGCGTTCTTTGAAGACATCAAACAGTTCGTGAAACTCGCCTGCGAGTTCCATCGCCGGCGTCGTGACGGACAACTCAGCGACACGCAGCAGTCAGCGCGAAAATCAAAGTTGCGTGAAGAGCTTTCGCGACTCGAAACATGCACTGTCAGCCACGAAAAAGCAATCACGCTGCAGGCACGACTGGTGAGGCACACGGGCGAATGGCCGCACTGATGACGGTCGGCGAAACGGCTCGCCGCCGCGGCCACCGCGTGAGCGACATATACTTCGAATTATTCACTCGTCCACCGGATTACGTCCTGCGACGTGTGTACGCCGATGCATAGGCTGTCGGCGCACAGCGATGTCAAACCTCGTTTTGTGACATCAGCGTGGATGCTCCTGGCACTTGCCAGCGGCCTTCTTCGCTCCCTGTTAAGTCGCAACGAAGCCGTTGCGACTTCGTTCACGCTGCCCGCTTCGCAACTCCGCGAACGACAACGCAGCATTCGCGGCCAGAGCGCAGCAAAAGTACCTTCGTCAAGCTCTGCCACTTTGACTTCCAACGTCCGATCGGCATGCCTGATTCGACTCCCACCACGCCGAGCTCACCCACTCAAAAACGGCCGAACGGACTAAACTGTTACAAGACGGGCAAGCTCGTTGGTGATTTCGGCAGTTATGGAAACGCGGACTGCAAAGGAAAAGGCAGCGCGTATCCGCATCCCGAGCTGCTGTTCGGAAGCATTTCCAGTCTGGCCGTATGGAAGGACAAACTGTTTGTCATGGATGTCCTAAACCGACGCCTCGTCAAATGTAACATTACCTATGACCCGGCATTGAAAATGCGCGAGGTAAATGTCATTTCGCATTGACGGCCTTCACTGCCTCGCGACCAGCCATCATCGCGACTCGCACCAATCCGACGACATTCAACACTGTGTGACGAACGGTTTTGGACCTGGCCTCGGGTAAGGCAAGGATGATTCGAACTCACCTTCCGAAGAGCCGTCCGAAATCCTGCTCGTACGAAGACGGCTTTGCGCCGGGCATGTCAAACCGAGGTTTATCGTCTAGCGACTTCTTGCCCTGACGGATGGCCTCCAGCATCGCTTGGTAGCCGGGATCGAGTTTGTTCTTAAACACGACGACCGCTGCGCCGTCTTTCGCTTTGCAGCGTTGGATTCCACCCGCAGTCTTTGCCAGCGGAGCGTTCAGCATGCGACTGTATCTCGGGTGCGTCAAGTTGATCCAGGTGGGATGGATTGTTTCGCTGTGCGCGTCTTGCGGGTTGGCCTGGCCATGGCACGACGCGCAGCGATCGTGGTAGATACTGGCAATGTCGCGTTGTAGCCACGGTTTGCCCCACCAGGCATCGCGAGAGCCGGGCGTCCCGGGGCGTGTGTGCTCATAAGTTCCGTAGTATGGCACGTTTGCCTCAATCCAAGTGTAGAGCCGCCGCCGGCTATCGTCGTCCATCTTCACGGCGCCGTGCCCTTTCTCGATTAGGGAAACCACCTTGCTGACGTGAGACCCCGTCTTCAACGGCTGGAAGTTGCCGGTCTCTTCCTGCGGTGGTGTGAGATAGAAGAAGTTGACCAACGATCGGCGCAAGAGGTTGTCGTAGGCGATGTTGAAATGCCGCGTCTTGTCGCCCGATAGATCAATGTCGCCGTCAGGATCGACACCGCTGTGGCATTTGACGCAATACTTATCCAGGCCCGGCTGGACGTGTCGGACGAAATCCACCGGCCCGGCTCCCCAGGGGGGCGGAGTGATGTCGACCGGCCCCCGCCGAATCGCGGAGGCCGACGGTCGCCATTGCGACGGAGCCACCGAACGCGACTCGTGGCAACCGATACAGCTCTGCGTCTCACCCGGTTGCAGCTGCGTGATTGATCCCATCCGCGACAGTTCCTTTCCGTCGACGTCGAGTGCTTGAAAGTAGAGCTCCACTCCGGCGGGCGCCTTGAAGTATGCCGAGCCGTCCTTACCCACCGGCACTGTACCGTAGTTGTGTTTGACGTAAAACGTGCCTGCCCCGATCACCGGATCGACAATGTCGTGCCCTTTGAAATATGCTCGACGGCCGCGGTTGTTGGTCGGTTTTGCTACCTGCGACATCACGCGTATGGCAGCTACCTGCCCGCGGTTCACACCATTGAGCCCCTGGTAGACATCCATCAGCAGAAACGTCCCATGCCCCATGCCTGGCCCCCCTCCGGAAGCGACCTTGCTGGTGGGAAGAGCCGAATTGATATTTGGGGGCTGCCGCCGAGCGACCAGCGGGATTGGGCTGAAGCACGAGATCCGCTCGTCTTCCCACAGCCGCACTTTCTCACCTTTGTCATCGAGTAAGAACAACCGGTAACGTTGCACACCGCCACCGCCGTAGGCAACGAGGAACAGTTCCTTGTCGATCGGATAAGGATCCCGATACGACCAATAGTAGAGTTGATCACCGGGGCGCCAGTTCGGATCGACGCTCGGCGTGTAGGGAATCTCCGGAGTGATGTTTCGCATCGCCTTGGGGCTCTCCTGACCCAGTCGACGGTCGACGATCCCGATCGCGCCGACTAGGTTCCCGTGATGTGGCGCCATCGTACAAAGCAGCTTCTTCGTCCCGGGGATCGGCTTGGCCTGCCAGATCGTGTTGGGGATCGTGATTGTGTTACCGTAGAACAGATTCAATCGCGTACCATCGGGGTTGATGGTCCACAAGCTCTGCACGGTAAACACGCTCTTGTCTTGATACTCCCAACGAGTGAACAGAATCGAGCCGTCATCCAACACGTGCGGAGAAAGGTCGGCTAGCGTGCCGAATTGGATGCGACGTATGTTCTTGCCGTCGGCGTCCATCACGTGCAATGCCGAAGCTGCCGCATCCTGGCACATCGAAAACGATTTGACCCGCGTTGAAACAAAGCCGATCTTCCCGCCCGGCAAGTAAAACGGCGAGACGTCGTGATAGCGGCCGGTCGTGATTTGTCTTAAACCGGTCCCGTCTACATTGATCTCGTAGATGTGAAACGAATCGTCCGGCGTGCAGTCTCGATAAGAGAAAAGCAACTTCCTGGCGTCGAACGAAGCGGTCATGTCAAATACTACGCCGTTGTCTCGGCGAAATATCTCCCGCTCTTCGAGCTTCGGTCGGCTCGGGTCGTACGTATAGATCCCGCCTCCGGGTCGAAAGACGTCCCAACACAACAGCACTCCGCCAGCGCCAGGGCTCTTGAAATGATGTCGTTTTACAAACGCGATCGGCGGGCAGCGTTTGAAGTAACTGTCGAACTTCCGTCGCTGAGCGGCGCCCTCTGCCTCGCGTATTCTGGCCACCAAAGCCACCCACCGAGAGTCGGTGACGATCGCTTTGGCCTCGGTCAATCGAGTCAATTCTTCCTGTAGCTTGCCCCCTTCGAACCCCAGCGACGCAATTCTATCGGTCAGAGCGGCGGCGGCCGAGAGGTCGAAGCCCACGATCTGCACGTAGGTATTGGACGATTGGGCGTGCTTTCGCCCCGTCACTCGAATGGTCAAAACGTGCTTGCCCGGCGGCAAGTCCTTTGCCAACACAGTTCGGCAGTTCCAGTCGACGATCGGCGAGTAAGTGTCGAGCGTCTTGACTGAGGCCAGCTTTCCATCGACGAGGATGTGGGCGATTCCGCAGTCGGGTCCGCTCTTATGAACCAGATAGATTTCGCTGCCAGAGAAAGTCAGCTTGGCTGTGCAATCGGTCCCGTTGGCATAATGTAGCGTGCCCCCACGTGGTTGCTTACCGGTCCAGAGCGTCCAGCCCGGAGAATACGCGATATGCCGCTTAACTTCCGTGTCGTTGATCCGGTCGACCCACGAGCTATTTCCCTCGCCCGCCTGCACATGACTGAGAGTCGGCGATCCTGCCCAGCAGAGGGCAAACGCGATCGCTGCGATAGCTCCGCGGTCAAAGAAACGATGCATGGCGTGGCTCCGTTAATAGAAAGCTATTCCTCGCTTGCCACGGCGTCGAATGCGAACCCGATTGACAGCATCAGCCAGTCGAACATGACAGTCTGTACGCGCGCCGACTTCCGGACTCGTCATGCTTGCTGCCGTGATCTCGCCGCCGCGGCTGTGGAATTCTGAGTCGGACCGTGAACAATGTTATACGGGTCAATATAGCTGAGGCGCCGAACTCCGTCGATTATAACGAGAAAGCCGATACGGGAATGAAAGTACGGAGTCGTAGATACGGCCGAGGCCCACAGATCGTCACAATCATTACAGAACCATGTCGGATGAGTTTTTGGATAGGACGGGAGAAAACCGTTGCAACGCCCCGCATCTCGGCTAAGCTCTGGGGTATGCCGTCTGGGAAGGTTGCCCAGCGTGGCCGGGTCTTGAACGGCTACCGACTCTAGACACACCACGAAGTGGACCATGTCCCAAGTACCTGGCCGGGCCTACCGTCTCGCCACGATGCACGGCGTCCTCACGGGCCTCTGCCTCTTCATCCTGTCGTTCGGCTTGCGGGTATACGGCGTACCCCACGTGCGTGAATCGGCTCGCGAGATTCCGATCGCCTATTCGGTCGATGTCGTCGTAGTCGGAGGATCCACCTACGCGGTCGCTGCGGCAACCAGCGCGGCACGTTGTGGAGCGACCGTTTTCCTGGCCGCGCCGCGTCCCTATTTGGGCGAGGATCTGTGTGATTCACTGCGTCTAAGCCTGCCGGCTGGCCAAGTGCCCTCGACCGAGTTGGCCCGGCGCATCTTTCGCCTCCAGGAACAGCAATCCGCCGCGCCGGGACTCCCCTTCACCTACCGGGCGGATCGGCCCTCGAGCGACAAGCACCGCGACACGAGCCCGCCGTCGATGCTCGGCGACGGTCGTGCCACCAGCGCCGTCAGCCAGAGCATTCAGTACGACGGCGACGTCCGCCTCATGATCGACCTTGGCAAGATTCAAGCCGTGCAAAGCCTCTCGCTCATGGCATTCGAAAAGGCCGAGAGCTACGGCGTCGCCTCGATCGAAGTCCTCTCGGCCGCTGGCGACGGTGACAATCGCCGCGTGGGCAAGACCGATCAGCGCACCACCCAACGCGATGGCCATCCGTGGTCACGCATTAAGTTGACCGTGCCCGTGGCCGGTCGGGTTCGCTACCTCGAAGCTCACGTCCGATGTCCGGCGGATTGCCCACGCATCCTGCTGGGTGAAATCCTCATCGAGTCGGAGACCGAGGGGAATCCTCGCGAGGACTCCGGCCAAGGCGCCACGTATGCAACGACTCCCCACCGCGTGAAATCGACGCTCGACCAGGAATTGCTCGCCTCGGGCGTCCGCTATTTGCACGGCTGTTACGCCACCGACGTACTTGTCGATGCCCAAGGACAACCGGCAGGTATTGTCATGGCCAATCGAGCGGGTCGGCAGGCGGTTGTGGCAAAGACGATCGTTGACGCCACGGACCGAGCGATGGTCGCGGTCCTCGCAGGCGCCAAGTCGCGGCCCTGGCCCGGGGTCGCCACGGAATTCCATCGCGTGGTCTTGAGGCGGACCGCGGCGGCCGAGCCGCTCGCCGTTGAACATCGGCTCACGATCACGATGCAGGACACCCAATTTCCATCCTTCGCACGGGCCGAACAAGAGGCCAGGGACCAGACCTTCGAGAGAGGCCAGCTTCGCGCTTCGGCATCTCTGCTCGTGATCCCGCCCGACCCGATTGTGTGCCGAAAGCAGTCCTCGCAATTCGAATCCGGCGAACCGGTGGACCTGGACCATTTCCTCCCCGAACAGACCGATCGGATCTTCATCCTCTCCGGCCGCATGGATCTGCCACGATCCGAGGCAACTCGACTCCTCTCGCCGTGCGGCCTGATCGCGGTAGGACACCGAGTCGGAAGTGCGGCGGGCAACGTGGCCTTGGCGCTACCGCCGCCATCGGCCCCGCGTGTCACGGCCCAGCAAACGGATGACCACGACGGCTTGCAGGTACGCGAGGTCCTCAACGGGATTCGTTCCACGGGAGAAGCCGGGGCTCACGTGCCGTCCGCCGCGCGCGGGCTGCCGGTCTTGGGAAGATATGATGTCGTGGTTCTCGGCGGCGGCACTGCCGGCGCGGCCGCGGGAGTCGGAGCGGCTCGCCAGGGAGCCAAGACCCTCGTCCTTGAGTATCAAGAAGGGCTCGGCGGCGTCGGCACCCTGGGGCTTATCGGCAAGGCCTATCATGGACGCGCCGTGGGATTCGGAGCGGAGGTCCCGTTTCCCAACCAAGACTTCCATATCGAAGATAAGATGGAGTGGTATCGCCGCGAGCTGCGCTCCGCCGGTGCCGACATCTGGTTCGGTGTCTTGGGGTGTGGTGCCGTGGTCGAAAAGGCCGAAGTCCGAGGCGTCATAGTGGCCACGCCCCACGGTCGTGGCGTGATCCTGGCCGACACCACGATCGACGCCACCGGAAACTCCGACATCGCCATTGCCGCCGGAGCGGACTCCATGTATGGGGCCGACGCTTTGGGAATCGCTCTGCAAGGAACCGGGCTGCCCGTCCGTTCTCTACATGGCTACTACACCAACTCCGACTATCTCCTCGTCGATGAGTCCGACATGCTCGATGTCTGGCGTGCCATCGTCGGCGCCAAGGCGACGATGGCCGACGATGTCTTCGACACGGGATCACTCATCCAAACGCGGGAGCGACGCCGGGTCGTGGGCGATCACGTATTGCGATATCTCGACCAGATCGTCGGGCGAACCTATCCTGACAGCATCGTCTTCTCGGGCAGCGACTACGACTCGCACGGATACCCGAGTCACGCCTACTTCTCTCTCCTTCCGCACGACGCGAAGTCGCGCGCGGCGAACCACCCCGCTCCAGGCGGAACCTGCTTCACGCCGTATCGCAGCCTGCTCCCCAAGGGGCTCGACCGCATGTTGGTTATCGGCCTGGGAATCAGCATGGAGCGTGACGCCTCGGCGATGGTGCGCATGCAGCGTGACATCAGCAACCAGGGTTATGCCGCGGGCGTTGCCGCCGCCATGGCAGCCGAGCAAGGCCGGACGGTTCGCGGGATCGACGTCCGCCGCTTACAGCGGCATCTCGTCGAGACCGGAGCGTTGCCGGAAGAAGTCTTGACACACGGCGATTCATTCCCGCTGTCTCACGAGCGGATCCAAACGGCCGTCGCCGAACTAACGAAGGCAACGAACCCCGAGACGGCGGCGGTTCCGCTGGCTACGATCCTCTCGGCGCCCGACGAGTCGCTCCCTGAGTTGCGGTCCGCCTATGACTCGGCTTCGGGCGACGCGAAGCTCGTCTACGCCAAGGTCCTCGGCTCGCTCGGAGACCCCAGCGGCGTGGAGGTTCTGATCGAGGCACTTCGAGGCATTTCCCAATGGGATGACAAGATCTTTCAAGGCAACATGGCCGAGTATGCGCATCTGCCAACGCCGGTCGACTCGCTTATCCTCGCGCTTGGCTCGACGCGCGACCGCCGGGCAGTGGCCCCGATTCTCTCCATGCTCGAAAAGCTGGACGCGGACACGACGCTTTCACACCATCGGGCCGTGGCCCTGGCCCTGGAGCAACTGGGAGATCCTCGGGCGGCCCAGCCCCTGGCCTCGCTACTCAAGAAGCCCAAGATGCGCAATCACGCGATGCTCAACATGGAACCCCTGCATGATCAGGATCGCGACAAGCGGCGACGCACCGGTCCACTTCGCGAAATCGTCTTGGCACGCGTGCTCTACCGGTGTGGTGACCATCAGGGGCTCGGCCAACAAATACTCGACAAGTATCGCCATGATATCCGCGGTCTCTTCGCGCGACATGCCGGGGCCGTACTCGATGCCGGCCCTTCGGGCCGACCGTGACGCGCGAGCCTATTTCGTCTCGGGAACATCAAGGCGCTTACCGACCGAGTTCCCCTGAACTTTCCGGTGACGGTTCGGCGGGTTGCACTACAGGGCGGAAACTGGCGTTTCTCTCAGTCCAGGCCTCTCCCTGCTTTAATGCACTTGTCGCGAAAGGCCTGCATCTGTTTCTTTATCTGCTCGTCCACCGTCTGATCTTCCAGGTACCAGAATGTCTTTCGGGCTATGAAAAAATTCTCGCTCTCCAAAAGTGGCACCAACTGCGTGAGTATGCGCTGAGAAACATGTTCATGCTTCCTGACCAGGCGCAGAAGGAGATGGAGTTCGTAGTAGGTGCTCATACTGGGGAAAGCCACGCTCATCTCGTCAAACAGCCTGCCCGGCAACTCTTTTTCCGGCTCCAGAATCCCCAGAAGATGAACACGACATTTGCTGTTGCTTTCATCGAACATCGCCGCCAGGTTGTCATAATACTGAGTCTCAGGCATCGCTCTTTTAAGGTAGCTGAGGCATGGTTTGATCCAGTCGAGATCATCGCTGCGCATCACCTTGTTTACCGCCTTAATAAGGGAGGGGCTAGACAGCTTGTGACCTTTGAGATGCTCCAGGGCGAAGAGAACGAAGCGTGGCTTGTCAGAAAGCAGAAAGTGATGCAGAAGCTCTTCGCTGCAACTCAAGTGCGTCAACTCGCGCTCAGTCTCAACGATCTCACCATTGGCCCAATGCCAAAGCTGATAACAGGTTAGTGAGGCCCCCTCAACCACTGCTTTCTTCAGGGCGGTTGGTGTGGCCCCGCTTACAGCATCAACCTTGGCTTTGCCGGCACTGACGGACATATCGCGGAGTTTCAGTGTACGCAATACTGACTGGTCATCTCTAAGGATGCGATCAAGCTTCTTGTAGTCGGCATTCGTAAACGGAACGGCTTCATAGGCCGTCTCTTTATCCAGTAATACCTTGGATTTTCGGAGCACCCTCGCCTTTTCAAGGACTTTTCCCTTCTCCAGTTCATAGCCTTGGTATCCTCCAAGGGCGTCCCAGAACAGGGTGACGTCAATGACTTCACAAGTCTTTTCCAGACAGATGACCGAATCGACAACCATTCTGTAGCCGATAGGGAATCCTTTTGCGTCTTTGACCTGGTAGAGCGAATAGAGCTTCGGCGTATTCGACGTCGTTCCCGGATGGCGCAAAGCGACCTGATGAGAATGCGTGGTCACGTCGCCGTCCGGCGCTTCTTGGGCAGAACCCGCCAAACACAGGAGCAACACGCTGATAAGAAATGGCTTCTTCACCTATTCCCTTCAATTCCTGGTTGATGAACGAGGAAGACCCAATCTAGCTTCGACTTGGTCCTGAGCCACGTGTTCCCACCCCGCTTCGCCACGACTGGTATTCTTCAATGCACCCCCTCCATCCCGCGCCCAGTAGCTGCAGTGGTCGGATGGGTTAAAAAGCAATTTCCTATCCGTTATCAGTTTACCAGATCGCCTCATGATAATCTCCTTCGCCCTTATCGCCTCGCTGTGGACGATCAGCTGCGGACTGCTTGCCGCGACCGATTCTTCCCGCCCCAACATCCTTCTCGTCCTCGCCGACGACATCGGCATTTCCGGCACGATGTGGGGTGCTGAATTAGCCCGGCCAATGCCGTTTTGGATCAATCGCATCGCATGGTAAACTGGCCGTTTCAGGCAGACAGACACGGGCACGATACAGGGCGTCGCCCCCACTCCGAGGCGCCACCGCGGGGGATCAAAGGGGTCAGGCCTCTTTGATGCTGGCCCACGTCAACAAAGACGCCTGCCCCCTTAGTTTCCGCGGCTTGCGCTCGTCAGAGAACAACGGCGTACAGGCCAACAGGGAGCACAGAAGAAGAACTGCCTTGCACCTTATCGTACGAATCACGGCGGATGACTTTTCGAACATTTGGCTACTCGTAGCTCCATGGTCCGCGTCGCCTCTACAGTGAATACTGCGGAATCTTCATCGTTTCGCCATCCTTCATCGCAGACAGGTGCGCATAGTAGCCGGGCGTGGTCATATTTAGTGCGTCGATGACATCAACTCTCGGCTTGCGATTGCGCAGGATGGCGTCGATGAAGTCGTGCGCCAGGTAGCCATGTGAGCCGCCGTGTCCCCCCGGTTTAACGCCGGGCGGCAACGCGTACTTCTTCATCTGCAAGCCACTCTTGATCGCTTTCGCGTAGCGGCTCTTGCCGGTCCTGTCGCCGGAAAACGTATCGTCAAAACCACCGTATTCGCCTCGAATGCGACCCGCTTCGAGGTACTTGCCCTGCGAACCACAGATGATCATCCGGGAAAGCCCTCCTTCCTCGGTCCGGAACAGGCCGACCTCTGAGCTGAAAACATTCCCACTCGCATTGGGAATGCGCTGGTCTTCGTCAAAGGGCGGCGTGCCCTGGCAGGAGACATCGAGGAAGGACTTGTGCGTTACGCCGACGTAGTAAGCCGTCGCATGCGTCGGATACCACATCCGGCATCCGTTCATTCGCCAGTCCTTGTAGGAGCCCAGCCTTGGTGCCCCCACGGAATGAGGATGACAGTATTCGCCCTCGGAATAGACGATCCGCCCAAACACGTTGGCCGCGTAGAGCTTTTCCATGGCGTAGAGATCGTCATGAAAACAGGAGGTTTCGAACATGGCGTAGACCAGTCCCTTATTCTTCCTGCAGCATTCGAGGAGTCTTTCGGCGTCCTCAATGTCTCCATAGAACGCGGGAACCGCTGTCGAGACATGTTTGCCGTGCTCCATACAGAGGACCGCGTGCCTGGCATGGGAAGGGGCATCGGTAGCACAAAAGATAGCCTCGATGGAATCGTCCTTGACCATCTCTTCCAGCGAAGGGAACGTCTTTGAGCATTTCGCCAGTTGAGCCATTTCGGCGCAGCGGTCCGGAAACAAATCACTCACTGCAACCAGTTCGACGTTGGGATGATTTTGGAGATCAAATTTCAGGCCGAATTTGCACACACCATGACCGACAATTCCCACCCGAACCTTACGGTCGCTGAAGGGCTTCCAGACCTGCGTTGCATCGACGTCGGTTTCTGTCTGATCAAACCCAGGAATGACCCTGGTCTCCTGAGCCCGACCGAGAACGGAAGAGCCGACGGCTGTGGCGGCTGCGGCACCAGTCAGAAACGATCTGCGGGTAGTTTTCGACATAATAGAACTCCTCTTGATGGTTATGGAGATGTGTTATTTTCTGTAGCTATTCTGCCAACTCCGAGACTTCACTGGCAGTAAGCCCACGTACCCAGACGGCGCCGACAAACCTCAAGCCCACCCATTGGCCTACCACAATCATTTCGCATCCAGCATTTCCTGGAACCGCTGGTATGAAGTTTGATGATGATCGGCGGCCGCCTTCTGCAGGCCCCAGGTATGCAGGATGACCGGGCCCTTGTAGTCGACCGATTTCAAGGCGTCGAGCAGTTTGGAAGAATCGTAGTCGCCCATCGTCAACGGTTGGATACCGCGAGCCCACCCCCGCGTCTCATTCACCGAATCGATATCGGCGCCGTTGATCGAAGGCAGGCGCAGCCAGGGCTTGATCCTGGCCGCGACTTCGTTGAGCCGATCCCCGTTGCCCGCTTTGATTTCATGACAGATGGAGTGATCATTGTAAGATGCATGTTTTGTTCCAATTTATGTTCTAGAAAGATTACTCGGCTGCCAGGACTCGCGTGATTCCGTCATAGCAACCCTGGTAGATCGCACGCGCAAGCTGCTCGGCTTCCTCCTTGCTGGCGCCTTCTACATTGAAGGAGCTGTTCCAGTGGAGCTTGCAGGAATTCTCGCCAGTCGACTCGAGCTTGACACAGGCCAGGTAGTCTCGAAAAGGCATTTGGCTGTCGATCAGCTCGATGATTCTGTAACTGAAGGTCATCGCTTCGTCATCGTAATTCACCAGTCGCTCAACAACGGTGCCTCCGCCCGCCTCTGGTGAAATCGTGAGATAGCGAACGGCGCCGCCATTGCTTAAGCGGCTCTCCGGAACGGCTGCGTGATAGTCCGGCAGGGTGCCGAAACCGGCGATCAGGTTCCACACGGCTGCTGGAAGTTCGAATTCACGCGAGGTTTCTACGTTTGAATCTTTCGGCACCGTTGCAATTCCTATCTGTGAATTGTTTGAAAACAATGGCCATCATGCGCTGCACGCGCGGATCTCACTCGACTGCGGGCTGAATGCCACGGGCGGAACTCAATGTGGGCACGGGGCGGAAGCCGGGCTGACCTTGGTACTTGATGTTGCGGCGACCGTAGTAAGATCCATAGTAGGGAACACCACAGTCGATCCAGGTCACCAACTTGATCCACTCGGGCTGTGATAGTTTCACATCGTGGTGGCCCGCCTTGAGCACCTCGACAAGTCGGCTGCGATGCGAGCCATGGGAGTAAGGCGGAACGGCTTCGGCGTTCTGCATCGCGTATGTGGCTCCGTGCCACTCACGCACCGTATCGATCAGCCCGGCTCGCAGGATGTTCTCGTACGAACGACTGAACAACGTGGTCAACTCGCCTCGCAGATCAGGTTCGACCTTCGGATCAGTGCCGTCGTGGCAACTCGCGCAGTGCCGGTCGAGGATCGGCTGCACGTTCGTCGGGTAGTGCAATGGTCGCGGCGCGACGTCGCCGGGCTGAGCGGTGAGCTTTGTGGGCGGCCGGCCGAGAGCCATTGCAAAGCGAGATACGGGAGGAGCCTGCGCCCTCGATTCATGGCAGCCGACGCAGGAACGTGTCTCGCCCGGCTCGAGACTAACGAACGTTCGCATCCGCTGGACTTCCATGAAGTTCTCATCGAGTGCCTGGAAGAACAGGTTTCGTTTTGCTGGTACCTGGAAACAGGCCGAGCCATCGTCTTCGACGGGTGTCACGCCCAGGAGTACGGCGACCCAAATGTGGCTGTCCAGTCCAATCGCGATGTGTCCGCCAGCCCCGTCGGCGCGCCGGTCCTCGCCCCGGAGGAGATCGACTTCGGCGGCCCAGGGCTTGGGAACCTGCTCCATCACCCGAATGTACTTCACCGTTCCCGGATCAACTCCGGACAGGCCGCGATACACGTCGTTCAAGAACAATGTCGCGGCGTTGTCGGGCTTGGAGGTTTCGGTCTGCGCGGCGGAAATGACGGGAGGTGTCTGGCGCGGGCGGTGCAGCATCGGCTGCCATGCTGAAATCTCTGGATCATGGTAAATCGGCACGCGGTTGCCGAAGGCGTCAAGCAGATGGATACCGTAGCCCGCCGGGTCGTTGTACCGCTTGTCCGGATTGCAGGAGACCAGAAAGAACTTGTCGGACAGCGGATAGGGATCGGCGTACAGCGGTCCGTAAATGTCCTCACGCCAGACGCCGTTACGAAGTTGAAAAAGGCCGCGCAGATTCTCCGTCTTCACGTTGGGTGTCAGGCTGACTATCGGGGCCGTCGTGCGTTTGTCCTTGCTCAAGTCCAGCAACAACACCTGGCCTACGCCCAAAGGTTCGTGGCCGCAACCGATGCATACCGCCAATCGCGGATTGCCGGGCACTTGTCGAGCCTGCCAGAACACGCCGGGATTGGCAATGTTATTGCCGTAGAACTCTTCGCTTCCGGAGCCGTCCGGGCGCGTGATCCACAATGGTTGCACAGCGGCGATGCCCTTGTACACATACTCCCAACGGTTGTAGAGAATCCGCCCGTCCTCCAGCATCGTTGGAGTGAACTCGCTGAGCGCGCCGTTGGAAATCGGCCGTGGTTCGCTCCCGTCCGCCTTCATGCGGAACAGGTTGGTGCATGCCAGGTAGTGTGATGGCGTGCATAGTACACCATGTTCGCATCGAGTGGACGCGAAACAGATATCGCCGTCGGGAAGGTAACAGGGATGGACGTCGTCCGTCCAAAACCGATATCCCATCGAGCCGTAGAAGCTGTCTCCCTGACTCGTCTCACCGTACGTGGCCATCCGCTGTTCCTCGTCAGCAGGAGGGCGCGTCACCTGGCGAAGGCCACGACCATCCACTCCGATCTCGTAGATACGAAAACCTTCTGGCTTCGGTCGACGGTAGCCGAAGACGATCCGTCGGCCATCGAACGAAAGGTCGTAACGATCGAAGACACCGCCAGCAAGTTGCGGAGCGATCTCGCGCACACTGCCATCGGCCAAAGAAAGCACACACAAGTTACCGCCCCAGTGGCGAATGTGCTGGAAGTCGTCGTAGTAGTGCTTGCTGTTGTACGTCGAACGCTTCACAAAAACGATCTCGGCATTGCGGAGCAGAGGGTTAAGGTCGACGAGCATCCGGCGTCGCATCTCCGGCATTTCGGTCAGGAGACAACGTGTTGCCTCGTCCGCCGGGTCAAGCCGCCTGGCCGCCAGTACGTTTAGCCGTTGGCCATACTCCTGCAGATCTCCAAGCAGTTGATCCGCGGGATACTCGTCCGGGTGTGATCGGCCCAGTTCCTTCACAGCAGCCGTGAGCTTTGCAAGATCGCCGCCGAGCGTCGCCAGCACTGCACTCTTCACGCACAAGTCCAACCAGCGGTTGTCATTTCGATCGACCTTCGCCCGAATGAGTTGCTCCAGTTCGGCGCGAATTGACGGCCCTTCGCTTCCACAGTCGCTGATACATCGTTCGACAAGCTGCTTCTCAAACCGATGATCGTGGGCGGCGAACCAACCGTCGGTCGCGAACCAATCGGCATGAACCAGGTCCAATACCGGGTTTCGCGTCGCGGGAAATGCCTGTCGAACATGTTCCCAGAACCTGGGGACTGGGTTCGGTGACGTGGAGAAGTAAAACGATGGCTCGTCGCCGGGAGTCAGCCGGACGACCAGCGAGTTCTCGCCAGCTGCGAGATCCAATTCCAGCAGCACCTGATCGACGCGCGTGCCGTCTACGCGAAAGCTGCACCCATAACGACCGGATGTCAAATGCGTGTCCGCGGACAGGATCTTCCGACCGTTGAGCCACGCATCCAGACGATCGCCACCACCCATTCCAACCGTTAACTGCACCTTCCGGCTCGCTCGAACAACGCGAGTCAAAAAGACCGCTTGCTCGCTCGATCCGGCAATGAATTTGGTTACCTTGTCTTCGGGGAGTTGCTTCTTCGTGGACCAAAGCGGCCCACCACTCTTGCGTTTCGCGCCAAGGTCGATTCTCTCGGTGGGCTCAACGTCTCTCGCCGCATCGTCCGCAGACAGAAGCGGCGTCGTCCACCAAGGCTCAAACACCACAGCCTTTCTCGCGAGAGGCTGTTCAACCATCCACGCCTCATACCGTTGGCGATTCGTCAGCAATGTTTGGCCAAGCGTTTCCTTCTGCTCATACAGTGCGTGCCTGGCATGCACAGGAGATTGTTCGTCGAAAACTGTTGGTTCGGCGCTCACCGTGCTAGGTGATGAGACCAGCAGCGTTATCGACACCAACACGAACGCAACAATCGTCTCTCGACAAGTTGTCATGACCGTTCCTCCGGACCTACTTGATAAACCGATCGAACACATTTGCCATCATGCGCTGCACACGCGGGGCTACTCCTGCGGAGTGATGCGAATGACATTTACTTCTCGCTTTTCAATGTCGGGTCATAGCTAATGTTTAACTTCACGAGGCGTCGGTTGAGAACGTCCATGACAAACAGCTTGTCTTTCCAAACGGCCAGGCTGGAAATGGCTCCGAAGGGCAGCTCGGGGTTGGGGTATGCGCTGTCTTTGCCCTTGCAGTCCGTGTTTCCATAGGTACCGAATTCACCCACGAGCTTGCCCGTTTCCGTATCGATAACCTGGACGCTGAATTTGTTGGCTACGTAGATGTAGCCCTTGTCGTCCAGCGCCTGATTGATCCGGTGGGTGCTGCAAATGCAGTGCGGATTGGGCGGAAGGAAGCCCATGCCCTGGTTACCATCCCACGGACGCGACCAAATCGGTTCTCCGCCGGTGGGGGCGAACTTGGACAGAACGAAGGACCGCATGGGTAATCGTTCGGGCTTACCGGCCTTCTTTCGGGCAATGGGCTTCTCCGGCTCACGGCCGTTGTTGGGGATATGGAGGATGTAGAGATGCCCTTCAGCATCGACCTCGATACCCATCACGCTGGTGAGGTTCAGCGCGGCTTCCTGTTTCAGTTTACCCGTGGCGTCGTAGACATCGATGGACCGGTACAAGCCATAGCGGGACAGTATCATGTCCTGTTCTATATATCGCTTCTGCTTGCCGGCGTAGTAGATATTGCCCTCTGCATCCACGTTCATCCCAACATAGATATCAAACCAGCAGGTCAATTGCTTGTTGAGATGTGCTTTTTGGTAGGCCCTGCCTGTGATGGGGATATCGTCCACCAGGATTTCGTTCGTGCCCGTGGATTCGAAAGGTACCGGTTCGCCATCGCGGTCGAAGCGCAGGATGCTGACGCCATCGTCATGGAGTTTCCATCGGTAGATCCGCCCATCCTTGCCATATACCGAGTCGATAAACAGGTGCTCTTCCGGATAGCGGAAGCCGCGCTCAAAATTGATGGCGCCCCAGGGCGAGATAAGCCCGCTCTCTTCGATGTCGATGAAATAGGGGTCCCAGGTCTTTAGTACGCTGCCCTCTTGGTCCAGACGATAGACCGTGCCGAAGGTCTTGGAACGGTAGCTGGCATCGTCTTCCACGTAGACGTGGCCCGTTTCGGGGTCCACGTTCAACACGGCCATCTTCCCGTCCTGTCGCGGGTTGCTCAGCGTGCTGCCGTCATCCTGCCATTGGTTTTTGAGGGAAAGATCGTCGCCCGACAGCTGCTGCAGCGTTCCGGGACCATCGCCATTGCACACCCACACCAGCGGGGGAGTAACGCCTGCATCAACCGCGATCTGCAACGCATGGGCATAAACCGGCGCGCGCTCGGCGACTAGCTCGGGTTTCTTCCAGCTTTTCAGCTTGATGAGTTTCCGGGGCAGCGGCGGGGGCGGGTCCGGGTTTTCGCGTGATGAGGGCGGCGCAAGCGGCGTTGAGGTGGCCACCTGATGCATCCAGCGCTGCACGTTCCTTACACCCCGTTCCGTTCTCGGGTCTTCCCCCCTCTTTTCAGAACCGACGAGCACATAGAGGCATCCTTCACGGTCCATGGCCAGGGCGGTGGGATCAAGAATGGGCTGCTTCTTCCCCTTCTGGTCCGTATAGTGCGTGATCGATGCGACTACCTCACCGTCGATGGTGACAACCTGAATGCGACTGTTCCCGGCATCGGCCACGATGATGTTTTCGCCGTCTACCACAATCCCGCTGGCCTGATGAAAACCACCCACCACGCCCAGTTTCTCAACCTGCGGGCCTTCCTTCAGGCTCATCTTCCAAACGGTACCGCTCCGATCGCCTTCAATCGGGAAGTCGTATTTCGGATTGTTCACGCCGCCTTCCAGGTTGTAGTGGTAGTAGCGCGTCTCGTAATTGCTTTGGCCACCCGATATATAGAGCGAGCCGTCGGGACCGAAATGATAGTAGGGATAGCGCAGGGAGTCGAAGGGCAGGTGATTCACTATCGCACTGCCCTGAGCGCCACCGAGATGCACCGCATCGCCCGAGTTCCAACCCGTTTCCGGCAGGCTGCCGTCGGTTCCGATTTTCATGAGTCGGCCCCGGTAGATATCCGTGATGATCAGGTCGCCATCGGGGGCCAGGGCAATCTTTTTTTGGCCATCCCAGAAGGTGCCGTAGAAATTGACATCACCCCAACTGAGGTCGAGTTCCGGAACGGCATACTCGTTTCCGCCTTCCCGTACGACCGCTTGCGTGATGCCGTCCATGCTGTCGGAAGTCAGGGCAGGATTGAAGGGCATAATCGTTCTGAGGTAGGCGCCGTATCGGTCAAAGACGCGCACTTCGCCCACGCCCCGGACGCGCCGGGGCTCGCACATCACATAGACCTCGCCCTTCTTCTCGTCTATGGCAATGTCCCATACAAAGCCGTAGGCATGGGGGTCGCCATCAAGGAAGATGTCCTCCAGCTCCAACCGAACCTCGCCCGTCGTTCCGGGATGCGCGGATCCGGGCCCCAGCTCGATCACCGGCTTTCGTATTTCATCCGCGTTCCCGTCAGTCACCTGTGCCTGGCTGGGAAAAAGCACCAGGGCCAGAATGGCTGCTGCAACACACTGAGTGAAGATTGTCTTTCTGCCTCGAAAATGAGTCATGATTAATGTGTCCAGATCTGAAGGGGTAAGAGTTGTGAGGATTTTTATTTCAATTGTTCTTTTTCGATTCGCCGGCACTTACTTGATGAATCGATCGAACACGTTGGCCATCATGCGCTGCAATGGTGTATCTATGGGGCCAGACGTTTGCGTCTCGGCACTTTGTATGTCACGCCGGGTGGTTCATGATGCACAGGAACCCCTTGGCGCATGATCGACTTGATCTCAGCGTACTTAGGATCATCCGCGAGGTTACGCCATTCCCACTTATCCTTCGCGTGATCGTACAATTCTTCGGTTCCGTCTTCGTAAACGATGTATCTATAGCGCTCAGATCGAACGCCGTAGTTCTTGTATCCAAACGTGGTCACAGTCGTTTCATCCCATGCGGCGTCAGGATGCTTCATCAATACAGAGAGATCCTTCCCTTCCAATTGTCCTTCAGGGGGTTCACAGGCGGTTAGGGAGGCGAGGGTCGGATAGATATCGAGCAGGTTCACCGGCCTGGCGCTGGTCGATCCCGGCTTGGTCACGCCCGGCGCCACCCATACCATGTTGACGCGTGTGGCCCTTTCCCAAAGGGAGTATTTTGCCCAGCGCTCTTTCTCGCCAAGCTGAAAACCATGATCGCTCCACAAGACGATGATGGTGTTGTCCGCGTAGTTCGAACTCTCGAGCGCCTCGACGATCTGGCCGATGAGGTCATCCACCATGGCCGTGCACGCCAGGTAAGCCTGGATGGCCGGCTTCCATTGATTTGTCGCCCTGATCCGTTTCAGCCACGGATTATGTGCCATCCTGGCATGGGCCGCGGGCACATCATCGAGGTCGTCTTCCCGGTAGCCTTCCGGAAGCTTGATCTCTTCCAGGGGGAATCGATCAAAGTATTCCTGGGGCGCGTAGTTGGGCAGATGCGGCTGAAAGATGCCGGCGCCGAGAAAGAAGGGTTCCTGCAACTCGCCCCCGAGCAATTTCTCCTTTGCCCAATTTGCGGTTATACCATCGGGATGATCGTCCACGGTCACGTCCGGATGGCAGGGACCCCAATCGGCCTGCCTCGCCCACCCGCCCAGGGGAAGCTTGGAGGAAAACTTGAGTCCCGCGAACGAAGGAAGGTCCTGCGTTTTGCTTGGGAAATACTCATCAAAGCCCCGCCCTTTGACTTCCTCATTGAAGTGGTAGCCGTGAAAGAGTTTTCCGGCGCCGCAAACGTAGTAGCCGTTCTGCCCGAAAAACTCGGGCAAGAGAACGGAGTTGTTGAGTATCGGGTTATGTATAAGCGAACTCTTATTGATGTAATTGCCTGAAGTCGACGGCCTGATCCCGCTCATCAGAGCAGATCTTGAAGGCCCGCAAGCCGGAGCCGCGCAATGGGCATTCTTGAAGACCATCCCCTTGGAAGCCAGCCGGTCCATGTGCGGCGTCAGGGCCTGAGGGTTGCCCTTCAGCATGCCCGTCCAGTCGTTGAGATCATCGATAGCGATGAACAGTACGTTTGGCTTCTGTTTTTTTTCAGAGCCAGAGTCGTTTGCTTCACTCGCCCTGCCAACGACGCAGATTAGAGCAACCGCGAGAAATAGGATGGTTGTTTGATTCTTTGTTTTCATTTCAAGGGCTTCTCTTTGAATTGTCAAAACTCTCTGCCGACAAAACCCTCCACCCACACTGGCTCCCCCCTCTCCCCAAACAAGTTTGGGAGAGAGGGGAGCCAGAGAGACTATGACAGTTACGTCGCTCATCCGAGTGATCTATCAACACCTGCGTTATTGCACCCATTCAAGCACCTGCTTGATGACAAGTTGCTGGGCCTGATCCCGCGCGTGGAGATTGCTAAGTATGTCGGCGAGAAGCCTATTGATTGGATGACGTTGCCTGGTCGACTCGAAATCCTCCTGCTGGTGGTTTTGACTGTTTCAGATAAGCCACGAGGTCCGCGATCTCTTCTGGTTTCAACAACTTGTCAAGCCCTTCGGGCATCAAAGAGACGTTCGAGTACCTTGCCTGTTCGATTTCCCGAAACGCGACCGATTGCACGACTCCCTCTGCCGACGAGAGGAACATCTCGTCCACGGTTTCCTTCACCAGCAGTCCGGACACCGCCTTTCCTGCCGTCGTCACGACATTCACGACTTCGTGGTAGCGAGCAATGGATTCACTGGGAAAGACAATCGCCTCCAGCAGGTCCCGCTCGCTGCGAATCGCACCAATCGAGGTCAAATCCGGCCCCAGTCTGACGCCCTGTTTGCCGCTGAGATGACAGACGGTGCATTTTGATTTCTTTTGGTCGTTGAATAATTTCGCTCCGCGTACCGCATCGCCTTTTGGCAGAAAGGTTGCAAGCTCATCGAGGCGTTCTTTCTGTTGGACGAGCCTTTCCTGATTCGGCTTTTTCCATCCCGCGGGCAGAATCTCCGGATAGGCATCTGTTAAAACGTTTCGTTGGTCGGCCTTCCGCATGAGGTGTACTTGTTCACCCAGCGGATGGTTTTCGGGCAGGCTTTGCACGTCCCCAATTTCATAGAGTGCATAAACGATGGCATGACTCAGGAATGGGTCGGTAGATGACGTGTGCAACAGAGGTTTGACCGCTTCGCTATCCCCTATTCTGCCGAGGGCCATCGCAGCCAGGCGACGCAGTTGCGGGGCATCGTGGGAAAGTAACTCTATGAGCGGCTTAAGTGCGTCTCGATCACGCCACAATGCCGCGCTGTGGATCGCCGCCGCACGAACGTCAGAGGCTTCAGCACTCAACAATTTTCGAACCGCATCACGCGCTCGCTGACCTGGGATTCGATGCAACGTCCAGACCACCGGAAGACAAGGGCTGGCAGTGCGCAGAGCGTCGATGTTGTTTGCTGTGGCCAGTGCGTCGATGGCGCGTTTGACGACTGCGGGCCGCTCATCAGAGAGCCAGCTGACTTGAGGCCGATCCCAATCCAGCTTAAGGCCACGGGGGTCCGCAACCCTTTGTGGACCCCCGTGGGGTTGCGAACCCTTCTTCTGTATCCGATAGATGGCACCCAGAATATCGGGCTTGGCGATCTTTGAAGTTGGACAACAGATCATGTACCAACTGCCCGTATCGGCAACAAGCAGGCTGCCGTCAGCATCTTCGATCACATCCGTTGGGTGAAAATCAGATTGATCGCTTTCGATGAGGGTGCTCGTTGCTGCGGAACTGGACGATCCGGATTTGGCCAGCCGGTGTCTCGACACGCGGCGAGTGTTGAACTCCGTGAGGACGAGACTTCCTTTCAAGCCTAATGCGTCATGTCGCGGCATCACCATGCCCGAAGGTGCAGCGGGGCCCAGTTGCGCCAGTATCGGCAGAAAACCTCCAGTGTTGGGATGCGGAGTGAGCACGCGCGGATTTTTCCGGCCGTACGTTCCTCCGTACACCGCATGCAGAATTCCATCACGTCTTCCGGGTTGAGATAGATCAAAGAACGTACCGCTGAGAAACCGCTCGCCTGTTTCGCTGAATGCCAAACCAACGGGATTGTTCATCCCGCCTGTGATGACCATTTCCAGTTGGCTGCCGTCAGGCCGAGCGCGATAGATATGGGCTGCGCTCGATTTCAGCGTTTCGCCATTGCTCAGCTCGTGCTCCTGAGGAGCGAAAGCTCCCTTGCACCAGTAGAAGAAACCGTCCGGTCCGAGATAAGGGCCGTGCATGTCGTTGCCGCATCCTTCGATCGAACCGCCATCGAACCATTCGGTTCGCTCGTCCGCCACATGGTCGCCGTTCGTGTCTTGCAGTTTCCAGATGTGTGGAGGTGCTCCGACGTAGACAGCACCATCATGAACGAGAATGCCCTCCGGGAACGGCAGGTTTTCGGCAAAGACCGTCGACTCATCAAAGACTCCGTCCTGGTCGCGATCGACCAACCGCAACACCCGATGCTGCGGATCCCTGAGTTGAGCGGGCGCTTTCTTCGTGTTGCCTGAACTGTCGGTAACGTACAGGACGCCCTGATTGTCGAAGCACATGTGAATGGGCCGCTGCACCAGTGGCGGACCGGCGACACGCTTCAGTTCATATCCCTGGGGAATTGTGAATGTGTGAGGTTCCAGCGAAACTGTCTCTGCACCGTCTGTTTCCCAGGGGACACAACAGGAGGCAAGGGCGACAAGTACGTAAAAGCCATTGTTTCTGGACATGAGACGCAGACTGTTTTTTTGGTGAATGACAAGAGACGCAAACAACGTTTTCAACTACTTGCCGATGCCCATGGCAGTGCGGAGCGGAGACGTTTTGTTGTGCTTCGGCCGTGCTTACAAGAACGACCATTGTGATAAGTGAAGTACCGAGATAACACGACTGGCAGGCTTGATTTTGTTCATCAGTTCACATTGTTCGTTTGCACAGTGCAATAGTTGCTGGATGAGAAAGAGGTCATTGCTATATCTCCCTCCTGGAGTCGTGGTGAGCAGCCCGCCGCAGCGACCTTGTTGATTGACTTCGGGCCGGCGAACACGAGGCCACCCTCTTCCACTCTAAAATCATTCGTTACTGCACCCGTCGACACCATGATCGATCATTGAGAATCCGTTGCATTCAGACGCTCGACCTGTCGGTCGGGTGCGTGTTGAGAATAGTGATACCACTGATCAGACAACGTGGGCGCATCGACCAGTTCAAAGCGGGTCAGCCTGCCGTTCTCCCATTTCAGTTCTGCCCGGAGGACGACCCCGCTGTCCGCGTCCGCCCAGAATTCGATGATCTGCGCTCTGTTGCCTCTCCGGGATCGCAGAGTTGCTCGTACATGGCTCTCAGCAGGGTCAAACGATTCAACGAGTTCAACGTCATAGGAGTCTTCGATCCATGAAAGCAACGATGACATTGGCATCATGAAAAGTTCATCGCGAGAATCAGCAAGCTTGAGCATGCCCCTATTCGGGATCCTTCGCCCTATTGTGGAAGGAAGCGCGCGATAGTCTTTCGTGATCCAAACCGGTCCACCTTCCTGAGTCAGCCAGAAGTCGACGCCATCGCTTCCCATTGCGTAGCTGCCATCAGTCGGTTGAATCACAAAATGTCTTCCGCCCCGAATGTTGATCATCAGCTCCTGGGTGGCAGCTTCATATTGCACGTTTCCACTGGAAATCGTCACTCGGTAAGCACGGTCCACCATATGCGCCGCCGCCTGCTGCGCTTTCCGTAGCACGCTGTTCGCATTGACGGACGATGGCCACAACCCCGAAGTGAGCATCAGAATCACGGCAGCACAAACAGCCAACGATGTTGATACCGCCAGGAAACGAGAACGCACGGAAGGCGAGTGCTGGTTGTTATTCTGATCGACTGATGTGATGTTGGCGGGTTGCTGAACGATCCCTTCCGGTTCGGTGGCCGGTTCGCGAAGGAAACCGTCACGGCCAAGCGAATGCAGTCGTCCTTCCATTCGCATGTACGACAGAAAAAGCTGTTTCGACTGTGTCGACCTGGCAATTGCTTCGGCGAGCTCTGTTTCCTGTTGCTCGGTCAAGCTGCCATCGAAATGTCCGACAATGAGTTCCTCGACGGCATTTCGATTCTTCGCGTTGTCAGTCATGTCGATCCCTCCGCCAGCTGCAGCCGTCGCTGAACACACCCGTGCAGCATCTTCCTGACTCGGCTGAGAGCACGTTGAACGGCTGCAGGCGTGGAACCAACGTGGTCCGAAATTTCAGCGAAGGTCGAGCTGCCCTCGTATCGCAGGGCAACCAGTTCACGCTTTTCAGCAGGCAGCGCGTCAAGGCATTGCGTGAGCGCATTGGCTTCGTCGCGGACGACCGAAGCCTCCGAATCGTCCTGCAGAAAAGCGTCGGAAACAACGTCCAGAAGTTCAGGCGATAGTGCTCGAGTGCGTCTGGTGGCAACGTCTCTGGCGCGAATGGCGTGCAGGGCCTGCCGTCGAACCACCTCTTTCGCCCATGCGCGGAAATTACGAATCGTTTCCGGCTTTTCTGATCGTTCGATGACCACCACTGCGGCGTTCTGATAAATCTCTTCGGACAGTTCGGCGTCACGTGTGATGGCGTACAGGTAGCCCATGAATTCGCTGCGAAACTGCAGATACTGTTGAATGTGAGGTGTTTCGTCCAATTTGCTGTTCTCCTGTCTCCAAGTACCAATGCGGACGGTTCCAGACAGACTTTTTAAGAAAGAATCGAAAGCGATGTAACGCTTGTCCTTCGCCTTCGGCTCAAAAACGGTCATTCTAACTCTGTCGGGTTATCTACGCAGGCAGGAATGCATGAGTTCCGTTGCTGGGAGTTCAATCAGAAACAGGCCGTGCAAGCTGTATCTCGACTGTCGGTCGCGAGGCATCCAGTGCTTTGTCACGGGCAAAAAGTGGGGTTGAATCGTTCGCCGAAAAAGGGGGTCAGGTACCAAAAACACGATCGTCGTCGTCTGGGGAGATCACGGCTGGCACGTCGGTGAAAAACTAAAATATCGCAAAGAAACAGGCTGGAGCGAATCGACTCGAATTCCGCTTCTGGTTCGCATGCCCGGCATGACCCGGCGTCAGGATTGCGCACGCCTGGTCAACATGATCGACTTCTACCCGACTCTGATCGAACTTTGCCGCCTTCCCGAAAGACCTGTCCTCGACGGTCGCAGCTTCGTACCGCTTCTAAAGAACCCCAATCGAAAGTGGGATTATCCCACCGTGACGATCAACGGCGAAGGCAATCCCGAGAAGTAAGGGAAAGTATAAGAAGGCGACTGGTATCGATCGAACGATTAAGGCGACCAGGGATTTATCGAAACTCAAGTAAGAACGTTGTCAGCTGTTTCCGGTCGCTTCGGCACTGTAATGGCGTTTGGTTACACGAAGAGGTGAGATCGAAAATGCTGCTGCCGGGTTGGAGCAGGCAGTTTCGCCAGCTAAGATAGGCACTATCTGAAATACAGGGCCCTCAAGCATGGAGATCATCAGGTGAGTACCAGCTCAATCAAGCGTCGTGATTTCATTCGCAGAAGCCTTGTCGCAGGAGGCGGATTGACGATCCTCCCGACGGGGACACTCTTCGGAGCAAACGGCCCGAACAATCGACTTAATGTTGCCTTGATCGGCGCCTACGGCCGCGCTAGGGCGCACTATGCAACGCTTCACGATGAAAATGTTGTGGCCGTCTGCGATGTCAATGCGCTGAAATTACCGTATGCAATGAAGGAGTTCCCGAAAGCAAAGGTCTACGAGGACTGGCGCAAGTGTCTCGACCATCCAGGCCTTGACGCCGTGCTTTGCTGCAGCCCTGATCACACACATGCATTCGTCGCCAACTGGGCGCTCAATCGCGACCTTCACGTTTACATGGAGAAGCCGCTGGCGATCACCGTAAACGAAGCACGCACCGTGCGTGAAAACTACCTTGGTCGTAAAGAGAAGCTCGCCACTCAGGTTGGTATGCAGCGTCACGCGCAACCGAACTTCAACCGTCTGCGAGAAATCATCCGTGACGGTGTGGTCGGCAATCTGAAAGAAGTCTTCGTGTGGGGTAACCGACAACTTCCAAGGCCGGGTTATCTGCCTGCGGCCGGACCGGTTCCATCGACTTTGAATTGGGATCTCTGGCTGGGGCCGTCGCCGGAACACCCTTACAACCCCGGATATTTTGCCAAACTGCATGGCAATTGTCTCAGCTGGAATATGTATTGGGACTTCGGCATTGGCCAGATGGGTGACATGGGCAGCCACACCATGGATCTTGCCTGGAATGTGATCGACGCCGAGTTGCCGGAACGAATCACGTCGAGTTCGTCGGAATCAATCAACGCGGATGTCACTCCCGTCGAATTGACAACCGCTTTTGTCTTTCCGGCCAACGACTGGCGCGGCAGGATTCAATGCACGTGGTACCAGGGAGGTGCCATGCCCAAATCACCTTCGCAATGGATCGATCTGAATAACATCGGCCATGGTGCCATGTTCAAAGGGGACAAGGGTTCCGTGATTGCCGATTTCAATCGGCGTCTGATCATTCCCGAAGGGAACGATGCAGACCTGACCTATTTCAATCGACGCAGCGAGGCCGACTTAACCCCGGACCTTGGCGACTTCCAGAAGCAATGGATCAGTGCCTGTAAGAACGGTAACCCGGCCGAAACGGCCTGCAACTTCGAGTACAGCGCCAACATGATCGAATCGATGTGCCTTGGCCTCGCGTCCTACCGTGCCGGCGCCGAGTTGGAATACGACCGCAAGCAGGGCGCTGTGACCAATGTTGCCGGCGCTAACGAGTATCTAACCAAACCCTATCGCAATGGCTGGACCATGAATGGCTAGGAGGCATTTCTCACGGTAGGGTGCTGTCAAGCGGTAAGACAGTGGTGCGTCTGCACGAACCGAGTGCCTATGAAATACAGTCTGCCGTCCTCGTCTGTGTAATACGGAGCGCAGACGCACCGGATTTCGGGTTCGTTTGACACACCCTACAAAATGTGGTGAGACGTGCCCGCCAGGTCGTGCGTATTTGAAAGAGCTATAACATTGAGACTTAAACAATCAATCGTCATCGTCTGTACTTCGTTCGCCTGCTTGCTGTCGGGGTTTGCACAAGCGGAGAAACCCAATCTGATTTTCGTCCTCTCGGACGACATTGCTCAGGGCGACCTGGGCGTCTACGGCCAGACGCTCATCCAGACCCCCAACCTTGACCGGCTCAGTAGCGAAGGTACGCGATACCTGTCTGCTTACACCGGGACGAGCGTCTGCGCGCCTACCCGCACTTCTTTCTTCACTGGTCTCCATATGGGAAATTGTCCAACCCGGGCGAATCGCGAGATTCAACCGGAAGGACAGCGTCCACTTCCGGAGAACACCGTGACGATCGGGAAGATCCTTCAGAAAGCCGGATATAAGACTGCGACGATGGGCAAGTGGGGGATGGGTATGTTTGACACGTCCGGCAGCCCGCTGAAGAACGGCATCGATCATTTCTTCGGCTATAACTGCCAGCGACACGCCCACAGCTACTTTCCCGGGTATCTGTATCACAACGACCAGCGTTTCGAGATTCCCGAGAACGCTGGCGGCAGGAAAGAGGTCTACGCTCAGGAGCTGATCCAACAGGACGTGTTGAAGTGGGTTGATGAAAACGCGGGTGATCCGTTCTTCCTCTTTTACGCGATCACCCTTCCACACGGTAGATTCGAGATCGATGACCAGGGCATCTACAAAGACAAGCCCTGGACGGAGCAGGAAAAGAACTACGCCGCGATGGTAACGCGGATTGACTCCGACATGGGTGATCTGGTCGCTCTGCTGAAGAAGAAGCGGATTGCAGACAACACGCTGATCGTATTCTCCGGCGATAACGGTTCATCGTTTAATCCGAATACTCCAATCGGCAAGCGTTTCAATCAGACCATGAATGGAAAGTTACGTGGTTATAAACGAGGCATGTACGAGGGGGCGCTGCGCCAGGCAGCGTTTGCCTGGTGGCCCGGAACAGTTCCCGCCGGACGCGTCAGCGATGAGCCATGGGCCTTCTGGGATCTGCTGCCCACCTTCACCGAGCTCGCGCAGACTGAGACTCCGGAGGGATTTCGGCCGGACGGCCATTCGTTGGTTGAGTTTCTTAAAGGCGGCCCGGCGCCCAGGCGGGACTACTTCTACTGGGAACTGCACGAAAAAAGCAACGGCCCGATTCAAGCGATCCGCTGGGACGATTGGAAAGGCGTCCGCGCCGTGGCCAGCGGGCCGGTCGAAATCTACAACCTCACGAAGGATCTTGGCGAAACAACGGACCTTGCCGCCGAGCACCCGGAGCTTGTCGCCAGGGCTGTGGAGCTGATGAACGGTGCGCGGACGCCTCATCCCGATTGGCCCGATCCGGCGACGGCTTCCCCACCGAAGAAGAGAAGACGAAGGAAATAGGCCTCTTCATTCACGCTCACATTGCGTGCCACCGCGCCACGCATTGTTTGGCCATCAGAAGACAGGCGGCAGCCACTCCGCTGACCTTCAGAGAAGCAAGTCTGTCATGTATGTGCATGTTTATTCCTCTGCCCGAACGTCCGGCTCAGCAGCGTGCTTCATCTGGTCCGTCGCAGCGACTTGTTCGAATCATTCTATACCTGGGTAGAGCTTTTGTATCAGGGCGATCGCGTCCTTCGTGGTGTTCATAAAGGTGAACGCCTCTGTTTCCGGAAGATGCCTGTCGGGTTGCTTGTACCACGATTGAATAATGAAGACATCCGGGTAAATACCGTCCCGGCGCAGGTGTCGGATGTACTCGCACGTCAGATCATGGAATCCCTGCGCACCCTGGTTTCTCGGTTCGGCGTTAACGACCAGGTGGAATCTGATGTCACGGGCTTTGCACCAATTCTGAAGGGCGGCAAACTTTCTCGCATTGTCCACGGCCGCATCTTTGTTTCTGGTGCGATTTTCCCGGTAGTAGTTGTAAGGACAATCGACTTCTATGAAATCCACCTTCTTCCCCGCTTTCGTCAGGGCTCGATGTACGGCGTCCAGGGCTTCCGAATAGGTGACTCCGGATTGGTCAGTGAAATGCCCGTTGTATCCAACCAACTCACTTGTGTAGTCCCAGTTGGGGAAATTTGTGACCAGCCCGATACGCATGTGCGGGTACTTCGCGTGGATCTTCTGCCAGAAGCCGACCATTCTTTCGGCGATCTGATCCAGAGTAATGGCGTTCGGGTGTTTCTGGACTCCCTTGATCATGCGCCGCACGGGGCCATCCAGATGAATAGAAGAAACGCTTCCTCCGGCTTTGAAGACCGGATCAAGTTGTTTGAAAGCAGCAGCAGACAGACCTGGCGCCCCTTGGTGGCCAGGACTGAAGTCGCCAAATTCACATCCGATCCTGATGTTCTGTTTCTTCCCGAACTCAGCGAAAGCGCTGGCATCCATCTCTGTGGCCCATTTTGTGTCTATCAGCTGAACGCCGTAGTACTTGTATAGATTCACGTGTCTGGCGACAGTGCTCCACCGAGAGGTCGACTGAAGGAGCGGCCCTGGAGGAGTGGTGATGTGGGATGAGGCAATTCCAATCTCGTAGTGCTTTGGCACCAACGACGGCAACTTCTTCTGGCCATCGTCTGCAGAGACAGCGCAACAGTGAGTGCTCAGCAGCAACAACGCACACATAACTTTTTTCACAATTATCTCCTCGTCATTCGTCATAAATCCGAACGTTTTGAATCATGCTCGTGGTGACGCATTCAACTGGCAGCATAGCTTCATCTGGTGGGTCGCGTTTCCCGCTGACTTGTGGCCGTGAAGAACGCTTTATAGTAGCAGTTTTGTAACTCCCGCGAGCCATTGTCGTTCACGACAACGGTAAACTGCGGGCCAGGAGGCTGTCCGGTTACCTGAAACGGTGAGGCGCTACCCGCGGGTAAAAACAGTGCCAACAACCGGCGGCAAGCGCTTTGTCACAGCCAGGTTTTAGGGTTGGCGAGGAAAACGGGGTCGGGTACCAAAAACCGGAACGGCCCGAAGGGTGCTTCGCATTTTTGGTACCTGTCCCCCTTTTCCGGCGAATGCTTCCACCCTAACTTTTGCCTGTGACAAAGCACTAGCGCCGTACCGCTCACAAGAACCGACGTATCCGGACAGCCTGCTAGAACGCACCGCGTCTTGGTGGGCACGGGTCCATGCTCAGGACACTGGCGTCAAAGCACCGCTGCATCAGCTGCAGCTTCATGGATTGATGATCGGGCGACGTCCACAGGTTTGTGAATTCATCGGGATCCGATTTCAGGTCGTACAGTTCACCCTGATCGGTGCCGTGATAGACGACAATTTTTTCCGTCGTCGTTCGCAGCATCGTTCCGTAAGCATCGCTGTGAGTCCAGCTGTTGTAGTATTCGCAGAAGACAGCATCACGATGGTGGGCCGGATCTGCCTTGCCCGTCAAATGCGGAAGTAGTGATTTTCCCTGGACACGCTCGGGCAATTCCAGGTCGGCCGCTTCCAACAGGGTTGGCACCAGGTCGATCAGCTCCGTCAGACCTTCAACTCGCAGGCCACTCTGAAACTGTCCGAGCCACGACATCACCAGAGGGACACGAATGGCTTCGTCGTAAAAATGAGGGCCTTTGAAGTAGATGCCGTGGTCGCCCAGCATTTCTCCGTGGTCGGACATGAAGATCACGATCGTGTTTTCACGCTGCCCGGACTGCTCAAGATTGTGCATGATTCGTCCGACCTGGTCGTCAATCAACTCGCACATCGCATAGTAGGCCGCCGTCACCTGCCGCCGGTCATTGTCAGTGATCGCCGCCGTGTGAAACTCTCCGGGACTATTGTGAGCCCAGATGGAATCAAGTCTTTGAAACGTTGTTTTTGACTCCAGTTCCCCTGGCATCGCCTTCGGCAGCGGCATATCGTCTGGGTTGTATTTCGCCATGTATTCCGGCGGTGGATCAAATGCGTGGTGCGGATCAAAACAGTTGAAACTGAAGAACCACGGGCGATCTTCGTTGCTGCGAATAAAGTCGATGGCCATATCCGCGCACCATGTCGTCTGGTGAAATTCCGCCGGCACGCCTGCTTTCACATAGCCTGTGGATGGACCGGAATACAGTTCCTCCCATGACTGACCTTTCGATTGCAGCCATTGAGTGTAAGCGTTTTCCGGCCAGTCGGGCTGAGGATGATGAGACCAGTAAAAGTCGTCGTAGCCGTCGTCAATGCGTTCTTCAACCTTGCCTTCGGAACATGATGCCAGATGCAGCTTTCCGGCCAGACCGCAGCGATAACCCGCGTCGGCGAACATTCTACTGACCAGAACTTCGTCTGCGGGAATGGTCTGACCGTTCTGCCGACAGCGGGTGGTTCGTGGATAACGCCCCGTCAGAAACGAAGCTCGACTGGGACTGCACACAGGACTCTGGCAGTATGCCTGAGTAAACGCCACGCCCTCGTGGACAAGCCTGTCGATGTTCGGCGTACGGATCAAGTCGTTACCCAACGAGCGAATCGTGTCGAAGCGCTGTTGATCTGTACACAGCCAGAGTATGTTAGGAGATGACATCGTCAGCGGTCTGTTCCAGGCCAGAGAAAACATTCATGGTGTTCGACAGAAACGGCGCGGATGTATTCGTCTGATCCATGCAATGACCGTCACAAGGCCCATCAGCGCGACCGAGGATGGCTCCGGCACGGCTGTGATGGCAGACGCAATGGCTCCGGCAGCGGCACTCCGGTTGGATTCGTCAAAACGAATGCTCTGTTCGAGTTCGACATGAACGAAGTCTCCGCCCTGGCCGCGTGAATAGACCCCTTGCTTATTCGTGGTGCCACCCAGTGATGCGAACGTCGTTCCGTCGACCAGTTCGTTTACGGCGACGTTCGCCGCATCATTGACGTTCAGCGTGTTATAGGCGTAGCTCAAAAAACCAGCCCCGTCCAACTGGTCGTCCAGAGCATTGACGGCCGTGGACACCGTGCCATCTCCGCTGGACAACACGGCATCAGTCCCTGCGGGAAACGCGTGATTCTCATCATTGAACCCGTGGATCGAATAGGCCGTTCGTTCCGCCGACTCGCCAACCCACGCCTCATGCACCTCCTGGAAGATCGAATCCGAAAGATGGGCTACGTCAGCGGTCGAAGCGCCGTTCGTATTGCGATGCGCCCCGGCCATCATGAAGCCTCGAGAATCTGAATCGCGAAACGCTCGAGCGGCGACGTCCCATGAGTTCGTGTCAAATCGCGGATGCGGAACTTCCAGCAATACGTCATGCGCGGCACTCAGGTTGACGAAGTAGGATCCCCAGCCACGCGTCGGTGTGTTATTGACTTCTCTTAAGCCATAGTAGACGTCAGTGGAAACACTGTCGGTATATTGAACAACTTCGTAATTGACCACTGCTGCCTGAGTCTCCGCCGTCGCTATATCACCGGACAATAACGTCGCCGCCGCCAGCGCAAAGTTGGCCCTTTCCGTATTCGTGGGAGCGACATACAGGCCCGTGTCCTCGTCAAACGTCAGGTCACGCAGACTCTGAACGTGACTGACAAAATTACCGTTCTCGACCACTCCACCACAACTCTGTGGTGCCGGCATCAATGAGAACGAAATCGCGAACAGGACGGAAACCGGAACTCTTTGCATTGCGTTCAATCAAAACTCCATGGGAGAGCACCTGCGCAGCTTATGCGTGCGTCGACGATGCAAGGTGCGTAAGGATTCTGTGCAAAGCGTGTCGGTGTGTGAATCTGCACAAATTCTGATGCTAGCTCCGCGGGCCATCGAGAGCCAGCGTTTTCTTTCCCGACGTACAGCACTTGTTGCCGTCACGACTTCTTAACGCCGTGCTGGAACAGATTACTTATTACCGTGGTATCTTCTCGAGACCTCAACCATAAAAACACACATACGCGGTTGGCTGGACGACCTTAACCTGAAACTTCTGGTTGGCCGCCACCCTAAATTGCTCGCCGCCACGATAGGTTTGGGATGCATCACAGCCCGGCAGAGTTGCCTGAAGCTCACCCGATACGATTTTCATCAGTTCGTTTTCGCTGGTGCCGAATTCATACTCTCCGGCTGCCATCACCCCTGCGGTCGCTCGGCCCTCATCGTTCTCGAATCCGATCGATTTTACTTTGCCGTCAAAATACTCGTTCACATTCATCATGTTTGCTCTTCAAAGAAACTCGTTCTGGCGTCCTGAGCGTGGGATTCTATGGAAGACTGGCCGACGGATCGATCAGCCATGGCCGAAATCCCCGGCAGACCAGCAAACATGTCGGCCCGGGCGGGGTGCGTGGAGGTACGCACCGTGCCGTGCTCTGAACCCAAATGGGGCCAGGGCCTTTGCTGACTTCGGTGTCATGCCAGGCATCACTTCTGCTGAGTCAGCCAGGGAACGTGTTATTTATATTGCGCGAAGGCCCCTTGATCCGTCGATTGCACCAGATGCAGGAACGTGATCGCAGGCAGATCGCCATTGGGTTGCCGGGGCCGCAGCAGCTGATTTTCGCCGAGGCTCTGGAAGTCGCTCTCGCTGAGTTGAACATCGGAGTCGAAGGAATTGTTCGTAGTGACGTTTTCGGCGACCGCCAGATTGTTCACCAATCGGCGACTGCCAAAACTGAGGTTGTTGCGCAGGACGTGGCCGTAACCGGGGACGTCAGTAACATTGTCAGCCAGTCGGCACAGCATGTTGAAGTTTGTACCGTTGCGGCTGGCGGAGTTGTAAAACCAATCGCAGCCACCGATATGGTGATTCGCGTAAAAGCCGCTGTTCTTATTGCGTGCCGCAACACAATATTGCACGACGTGCCGTGGAATCGGATTCGGCAAACGGCGCACAGACGTTGATCCGTAGCCTCCGGCCTTAAATCCGTTCCCATCAGCGCGTCGTTTGAAGTCGGGCGAATAACCATTCCAGAATGCCCAGCAGTTTTCGAACGTGACAGATTCATGAGCGTTGATACAGTCGAAGCCGTCGTCACTGTTGAACCATGCTCGGCAACCCCGAAAGATATTGCCGCTGCCATCCCGCGGCGGATGACAACCGAAGCCGTCCACGTTGCCACCTCGCCCGTTTTCCGAAACCGAATCGTAGTTGTTGAAGGCGTCGCAGTTCAGGAACAGGTTATCTGCTCCTTTCACGCTGTAGATGCCAATTGCCATGCCGTCGTGCATGCTCAGCTGTTCATAAATATTGTGACTGCCGTCGTTCGCGAAGCAGATCGACTGTGTGTGCCCGGAAATCGTCACCTGTACACCAACCACTTCGATTCCTCGGAAGTGCAGCCATGATCCGGAAACCGAAAACGCATGGACTCGCAGGTGCGGTGGTTTGACGGCCGAGAAATCGAACACGGGTTGTTCGTTCTCGTATGCCCAGTAGTTGATGCGTTCACCATTCCGGCCGCTCCTGTTCAGCCGAATGGCGTGTGCCCAGATACGTTCCCTGCGGGCAATGTCAGATTCCTGCATCCGGTACGTGCCGCCTCGGATGAAAACGGTATCACCTGGCTCAACAGAATCCTGAGCTCGTTGAACCGATGCGAACGGTTGTTCAATCGTTCCAGCGTTCGCGTCGCTGCCGCTGGTGGCCACATAGTATTCCATGGCCGACGCGAAAGCGGGCGACAGCACGAAGACCATCATGAAGCATCGAGTAGTCGCCAATGTTTCCGGTCTCCGCAAAAAAATGAGACGCCTTTGTGCCGTCCCGCGAACAAATGCCACTGGCGATAAGATTCGCTCAACGCTGCCGCATCTGGATAACTCATGGTACGATCCTGAAAATCCACTCCGAGAGCAACTCATGATCAACAGAATTCCAATCCTGCTGTTCAGCCTTCTTCTGCTTCCTGACGCAGTCGCACAGGTCGCGGACGATATTAACCCTGATGTCGCCGCAGTCATCAGCCGGCGGGGCGACATTTGCCACGACAACGTTCGCGTCTGAAGAGCTTTGACGCCGCGTGATGCACAATAGTTGGCATCGTGCGGCAGAGCGTCGAGCCTATGGAGACACCTATGAAACACTTCGTATATATCGTCGCTATGAACATTGTTATGTTCTGCGGATCGAGTGGAACAGAAGCGGCCGCTGCCGTCGGTGCAGCAAATACGGCTGCACCACCGAACTTCGTGGTGATCTTTACCGACGATCAGGGTTACCAGGACGTTGGCTGTTTCGGGTCGCCGGATATTCGCACGCCGCGGCTCGACACCATGGCAACCCAGGGCATGAAGTTCACCAGCTTCTATGCTCAACCGGTCTGCGGACCGTCGCGGGCAGCACTGATGACAGGCTGCTACCCGATGCGTGTCGCGGAACGTGGAAACACAAAACAGGTGCATCCGATTCTGCACGCCGACGAAATCACGGTTGCCGAGGTCCTGAAAACCAAAGGATATGCGACGGCCTGTTTCGGCAAATGGGACCTGGCGAAACATGCTCAGAGCGGATTCTTCATGGACCTGTTTCCGACACGTCAGGGGTTCGACTATTTCTTCGGAACGCCGACCAGCAACGACGGTGTAGCCAACCTGTACCGCAACGAAGAACTGATTGAACCGAAGTCCAACATGGCAACGCTGACAAAGCGGTACACCGACGAAGCCATCGGATTCATGAAGAAGCACAAAGACCAGCCATTCTTTGTTTACGTCCCGCACACCATGCCACACACACGGTTGGATGCGTCTGCTCAGTTCAAGGGCAAAAGCACACGCGGACTGTACGGTGACGTGATTGAAGAGATCGACTTCAACGTGGGTCGAATTCTGGACACGATCGAAGAGATGGGAGTGGCGAAAAACACATACGTGCTGTTCACCAGCGACAACGGTCCGTGGCTGATCAAGAACAAAGACCATGCAGACGGGCACCTGCCGGGCGACCACGGCGGATCGGCCGGGCCTTTACGCAGCGGCAAGGTTTCGACTTTCGAAGGCGGCGTGCGGGTGCCGACGATTCTGTGGGGTCCGGACCGAGTACCGGCCGGAACTACGTGCGATTCGATCGCCAGCACGATGGACGTGCTGCCCACATTCGCTGCTCTGGCCGATGCAGAAGTTCCCACCGACCGAGTTATCGACGGCGAGGACATTCGACATCTGTTCCATGGAAACTTCAACACGGCTACGGCGGATAAGGCGTACTTCTATTACCTGCGAGTCCACCTTCAAGCCGTTCGGCAAGGACAATGGAAACTGCACTTGCCTCGAGACAAAGAACCTGTCGGGGCGGCGCCGTTCAGTAGGAATCAGCACATCGGCCCCGCGGACCGAATCGGGTTCGCCGGTCCGTTTCTGGTCGATCTGCAAAATGATCCGGGCGAAACGACCAATGTCGCCAATCAGAATCCGCAGACCGTGCAGCGTTTGCTCACGCTGGCGGAAGAAATGCGCGAGGACCTTGGCGACTATGATCGAGTCGGCAGGAACATGCGGTTCTTCGACGCCGGTGACGAGCGGCCCACGCGACCGCCCGTGCCCGCTCCCCGCGCGAGGCGCCCCAAAAAGCCAGCCGCAAAATAACGGATCGCAGACGGAGAGTGTCGATCAGCAATCAGAACCACGAGCTGAGCCGATCGTATCAGGAAGGCGCCTCGATGGGGCCGCAATACAAGCTATAAGCGCGAGCGAGTGGTTCCCGTGCGCTTGAGAACACACTTGCTTGCGCTGCGAGCTTGTACTTAAGAACAGCTAACCCACATGAGTGATTCACAGTCGAGAATCTGTGTGTCAGCGGTTCACCCACTGCAATGCACCCTGCCCCGCGACTCGGCCGCTGGCGAAACAGGCGGTCAACAGGTAACCGCCAGTGGGAGCCTCCCAGTCAAGCATCTCGCCGGCACAAAACAAACCGGGATGCGACTTGATCATCAACTGCTCGTTGAGTGCTTCAAATCGAATGCCACCAGCCGTGCTGATGGATTCCGCGATCGGACGAGCGGCCATGATCGGAATCGACAGATTCTTGATAGCATGCGCCAACTGAGTGGGGTCATTCAGCGATTCTGCCGCAAACTCACGCAACAGTCCGGTTTGCACTCCTTTGATGTTCACCTTGCTGCGCAGGTGGCTTGATATCGTGCGCGATCCACGCGGGACAGATAGTCGTTCGATCAGTTTTTCCAACGTGCGATTCGGAGCCAGATCGAGTGCGATGGTTGCCGGTCCGTGTGCTGCGATTTCGTCACGGATTAGCGCAGAGGCGGCGTAGATCAGACCTCCTTCGAGTCCATTTTGTGTGACGACGCACGATCCCTGTCGTTCGAATGCTTCACTGGCCGAGTTCGTAAACTTCAGCACGACTGACTTAAGTGGTGCACCGGCGTTACGTTCGCGAAAGTGACTGCTCCAGTTTACATCGAAACCACAGTTGGATGGCTGCAGCGGAGCAATATCGATTCCCTGTTGTTTCAGAATCGGAACCCATGCTCCGTCTGAACCCAACTTCGGCCAACTGGCTCCGCCAAGGTTCAAGACAACGGCGTCCGGGCGAGTACTGTGAGGACCAGCAGGTGTTTCCAGCAGCAATGAACCATCCTGATTCCAGCCCTGCCAGCGATGACGCGTTTGAATGTTAACGCCGCTGTCACGCAATCGCTGAATCCACCGCTGCAGCAGCGGAAATGCTTTCATGTCTTTCGGGAAGACACGCCCGGTAGCGCCGACAGTCGTCTCAATGCCCAGCCCATCGCACCAGGCTCGCACGTCATCCGGACTGAAGGCTTCCAGTAACGGTTGCACGTTTTCAGAACGTGGTCCATAGCGCGCGACGAAAGATTCGAATGGTTCTGCATGAGTCAGGTTCATGCCGCCTTTTCCGGCGACCAGAAATTTGCGACCGATCGATGGTTTGGCTTCGTACAAATCGACATGAACAGCGTGCTGAGACAGCACTTCAGCCGCCATCAACCCAGCTGGTCCGCCGCCGATCACTGCGACTGTTTTCATTGCAAATGGATTTCAATGCCGGGCCGAATTCGGCGACAACCGGTTTACGAGTCAGGGAACGAACGCTCTGTGATCGACAATAAAGCCTGTTCGCTGCGATGCCACTCCTGGAAGCCGTTCACCACCCGGTTCCCCGGGAATGATGGTCTATGGTCGATCGTTCATCAGCTGGCGGCGGCGTATCGGGCTGCATGCCCAATTTCTTTCCCGCGACATTCGTGAACGTCCGATTCAGAAAAAATTGCTGTTGCAGCGATTTGAGCTGGTCGATAATTTCCAACAACCAAATTTGCCTCACCAAATTTGGATACAGGAAATTCGGTATTCATGGAGGATCTGATGAACAGACCTGTGGCAAGAGAGCTGACGGAACGCGAGCTCGAACTGATGCACGTGTTTTGGCAGGGCGATGAAATGACGGCTGCCGACGCCCGGGAAAAGCTGGCGGCAAGTGGCGTTGACCGCGCCTACGTCACCATCGCGAATCTTGTTCGCATCCTTGTTGCAAAAGGATTTCTGCGAGCTACGAACGACGCCCGACCGTTTTCCTACGAGGCGATTCGTTCTTTCGATGACGTTTCCGGATCGTTCATTGTGGACGTCATGAAGCGCGTCTTCGGGGGTTCTCGGGAGAAGATGTTGGCTCAGCTGCTCAGCGAAAAACGCCGTCTGACAGCCGCTGAACGGCGGTTGTTGGAACAGGTTCTGGAGGAGCAGCAATGAACGAAATCTTCGATTCTGCCTACTGGTGTACTCTGCAGGTGACGCTGGTGACCATTTTCGGTCTGGCGTGGTCCACACTGTCTGCCAGACGCAGTTCTGCCAGAGCATGCTCGATCCTCTGCATCACCATCGTGGCGGCCACTTCGTTGACCTTGGTGAGCCCACTGCCGATTCACAGCTGGATGACTGCGACTGTCGATTATGTGGATTCTTCAAGTGCCGAATTGAGCTCCGCTGATTCCCAACAATCTCTGGATGGAGAGTTGCCTCGGACCGCTGGTCAGCCTCTGTCGAACACTGATCGGGCTGGAATCAGCTTAAGCCAGATACTGTCCGCAGCTCGTTTTCTGGCATCCAATGCAGAACGGCATTGTCGTGAGAATCCGGCCCAGTTCACGATTGCCGGTTGGTGTTGTACTGTGCTGGCAGCCTTTGGTTTCGTACGGTTGGTGTTCGGGCTGTTTTTCGTGGCGCGGACACGGCGATTGGGGGTTGAAGTTCTTGATTCGCAGTTGATCGAAATGGTTCAACAGCTGGCGTCACAACTGGGCTGCCAAACTGTCCCATCGATTCGCGAGAGCCACCGATTGACGAGCGCCGCAGTCGCTGGGTTTTGGCGACCCGTGCTGGTGTTACCCGGCAACTGGCGAGACTGGAATGCGGACGAACGAAAAGCCGTTATTGCTCACGAAGTGGCTCATGTAGCACGACATGATTCGGCATGGCGTTGCTTTGCGTCCAGCCTATTGGCAATGCACTTCTTTAATCCACTTGTTCACTGGCTGCTGTATCGAGTGATGCTGTACCAGGAACTGGCGACAGACAGCATGGCGGCAGATGCTGTCGGGCAACGCAGCTATCTGCGGTCTCTTTCGGCACTTGCAATTCAACGGGATCACGAAATCAGCAGGCAAGGATGCCCTCACGTGATGCCGGTCTTCACGGGTCAACTCATCAGGAGAATCAAGATGTTACGTTCCATGGATGGAAGTAAGACGTCAAGAGCACAAGGCCGCAACCGCTGGCTGGCATTGCCAATTGTGGCGGTCGCGATGGTAGGAGTGTCGACCATTGCCGTTCGCGGCATTGCTCAGCCTCCGAATGACATCGTCGCAGAAGAGCACACGAAGTTACAGCAAAAGTCACCCGCTCCAAGCGTTACGGCTGTGTCTCGTACCAGAAATGCGTCGCCGCCAACCGGAGCGGACCATCGTCTGTTTGGACGTGAACCGGTTTTGCTCTCTGAGATCGGCCCGAATGATTCCGGCATGGTCGTGCTTCGCATCCGTGAGCTGATGGAACGCCCTGCCGTGCGGACGTTCGAGCCACTGATCATCGGCGGACTCGCGGCCTGGTTTCAGTCAGTATTCCCGCGTGCCGACGATCCGGTCATTGATTTGAGCGCAATCGAATGGGTTGCCGGCAAGGCGTTTGTTTCCGTGGACTATGACGCTGACGCACCAGAAGGCAGTAAACACAATCTCCAGTTCGGCACCAGCGGGAGCGGTATGACGGCAAAACTCAGCCGTGAGGTGGATATTGCGGCATGGCTGAAACAGAACGTACCTGACACAGTACGTCACGAGATCCAGGGACATGAGGTTTTTCAACTGCCTGTGACTCCGTCCTTTGCCCCGCTTTCCATCTGGCTCACGGAACGGGACGGCGGAATCATCTCCGTTGCGCTGGAAGGCCCCAAGCACGAGGTAACAGACAGTACGACCGTCGATTCCATCTTCGGTAACAGAAATGAATGGATCAGGGAGCCTGTGCCTGGCTGGGGGCGGTCATGGGCCAACGTAGCCGGTGGGCTGATCGGAATCGCGTTTACTGACCGCCAGATTACCAACATCGTCGATGTCCGTGATCACGGTACCGAGCTAGCCAACGCGATGGCTCATTTCTCTTCTGCGTTGACTCAACGATGTTCAACGTATGCCTGTGCCATCGACACAGACAACTCCGGATTCGGATTCGTACTTCAGACGCGCCTGACACACGTGGCAGAGTCCGAAGCACGTCAGTCGGCTGACGAGGCACGGAAAATCATCGATCTGGCGCAGAACACCGAAGGCATGGAACACTCCGATCCGGCGGAGCAGAAGATCATTGCCGCGGCTTTCCTGAACACAAGCCTCGTGGTTGAAAAACAAGCCGATGGCTCGGCGGACCTGGTTGCAACGACGCCGATGGCAATCTCGGATCTGATTGCTCTGTTCGTAACGTCGTTTCAGGATGACTAGAGCAGTTTACTTATTGTCGCAGACGATACTGGCTCGTGGGAGTAACGAAACTGCTATCGAAAAGCGTTCTTCACGGCCACAACTCAGCGTGAAACGCTGTAACACAAGGTGCTGTGTGTATACCAGTCGGACCCTGCACCGCGTGTTGCCGGTGTAGGTGCCGCCTGCTGTGCCTTTGGAATATTTCGTTTAACCGCGCGGGCAACACCCCGCGCGATATTGGCGCGGGGCCCGTTGGGCACGACGGTTAAACGACGACATCACACGCTTACGGTTGTCCGACAATTCCGAGTTCTGAAATGGAAGCCCACGGACCACCGTTCACTTCAGAAAGAACACGAATTCGAATGAAGCGGCCTTTGACCGGTTCACACTGGGCTTCCTGAGCTTGTTTAGTCTTCTGGAACGTCGCTTTGGTTGCAGGGCCGTCGAATTTGTCTGACGACATCGAAACGGTGAATTCGCATTTTCCAATGGCTCCATTCCAGCCGCCGTCCTGTCGTGCCAGATAACGAATTCCGCGAACTTCGTATCGCTTGCCCAGATCAATCACCAACTCATGCGGATGCGCAAGTGGTTTCGGAGTGAAGCTGGTGTGCCAATGAGTCTTCGGATTTCCATCAATCACGTCGATCGCTTTGTGTGACGAGTTCTGGCTGCTGAACCGCAGAATGCGGAAGTCATCGTTAGACAGCAGGCCTTCTTCAGGCAGAACGTTAGCTTGCGAAGATCGTTTTGGTTTGCCACCAAACTTTGCCTGACGATCACGCTCGTGCAGGGCAGGATCAATAAATGTGCCTTCGACAGCTGGCGTGTGAGCCTGTTTTGCAAAGCCTTTCATCGTGGTCAGTATTTCATTCTTTTCGGCAGCCAGATCGACGTTTTCGCTGACGTCCGTTTCCAGATCGTACAGTTCCCAGGCCTTGTCTCGCGGCTGAATTGCTTTCCAGTGCCCCATGCGTACGGCCGTCTGGCCTCCGATCTCCCAGTACAAATACTGGTGCTGTTCCTGCTTCCGCCCGGCCGCGGATTCGCCCAGCAGTTCGGGCACGATCGAAATCCCGTCGCTGTCGCCAGGCGTGACAGCGCCGCAGAGTTCGGCGACTGTCGGCATGAAGTCCGGAAAATACCACAACAGATCACTGACCTGTCCGGGTGCGATTTTGCCGGGCCAGCGAGCCATCATGGGGATTCGCAGACCACCTTCGTAAAGCTGTCCTTTGCGGCCTCGGAATTCAACACCGGTTGTCGGATGTTTGTTCGCTCCGTGAAAACCGCGCGGGTGTTCCTTGCTGCTGAAGTAATCGTTGCCACCATTATCGCCACAGAAAAAGACGATCGTGTTTTTCTCAAGGTCAAGTTCACGCAATAGGTCCAGAACTTCGCCGACCTGTCGATCCACCATGGTGACCATGGCCGCGTAGCGCCTGGCCTGTTCCGGCCAGTCTTTGTCTTTGTAGATCTGCCACGCAGGATCAGCGTCGGGAATGTCAAAGATCCCATGAGGCGGAGTAATTGGCATGTAGCAGAAGAACGGTTGGTCTTTGTTGTCTCGAATGAACGTCTTCGCTGCGTCGTGAATGAGATACTGCGAATACGTTTCCCCGTCGCTTGCGCCATGATTGTTCTCTAACGGAACTTCTTCACTGTCGCGTACCAGATAAGGCGGGTAATACGTATGGGCGTGGACCTGGTCGTAGTATCCAAGAAACGTGTCGAAACCATGTTTTTCCGGCACGCCGGTCGACCCACGTCCACCGCACCCCCATTTTCCGAACCCGCCTGTTGCATAACCAACGTCCTTCAGCATCGATGCGACGGTCGCTTCATCGGCCCTCAGTGGCGTGCCTCCGCCATTCACACGGACAGAAGTGTGTCCGCTGTGCTTGCCTGTCATCAAACAGCAACGCGTCGGAGCACAAACGGCTGAACCGGCCAGGGCCTGCGTGAATCGAATGCCCTCCGCAGCCAGCGCATCAATACGCGGGGTCCTGATATTTGGATTCCCCATGCAGGAAAGTTCGTAGTAGCCCAGCTCGTCCGCCATGATGTAGACGACGTTCGTTTGATCCGTGGATGCAGCACGAACATCCGAGGTCAGGCCGACCGTTATCAAAACAGCGATGAAAGTAAGGCGAAACATGAAGATGGTCCTGAATAGAGTTTTGACCCAAAGACTGGAGCGAACCAGAGAATTCGAAGGCCTCGCTCGATGTTACCCACCATGCCAGGCAGGCTCAACGGTCAGCCTCGGCTTCATTCAGATGTAGTACTCAATGACGTCTGCTTCCGGAACGGCCGCCGGCTCACGTTGCAGAAGGACTTCGGCAACCCGCATCGCCTGGCCTCGCAGTTCGGGAACGGCCGTGGTTTCCCACAAACTGCCTTTCAGCAACGGTCCGATTGCATAGAGACCTGACGTAATCTGCCGGTATCAACAGCGTCCGTCACCTTATTGTGAATCGCAACTGCAATTCTGTGGCGAGTGCCATTCAGCAACGTGTTCGTATCGCAGCGTACCACAAAACAGTGAACTATTCGTCTTATCCGAAACCGGCAAATTGAAAAGATGCCTCCGCCGCGTTGGGATCGATGCGATTTTCTGCGACAATGGATGGTTCGCATTCATTTGGAAACCGCAACTCAAATGGTATTGAGTGGTTCGCACACCGGGCACACTCCTCCAACAGGCTGAACAATGAAACATATCCACGCTGTACTATCCGCCCTGCTTCTGGCCATCGTTAGCTCGGCAAGCGGAAACGCAGCAGCTCCGGCGCAACCCAACATCATCGTCTTTCTGGTCGACGACATGGGCGTGATGGATACGTCCGTGCCGTTCCTGACTGACGACAAAGGCCACCCCAAACGGTATCCGCTCAACGATTACTACCGCACGCCAAACATGCAGCGTCTGGCAGAGATGGGAATTCGCTTCAACAATTTCTATGCGATGAGCGTGTGCTCGCCGACACGAATCTCAATCATGACGGGACAAAACGCAGCTCGGCATCATGCCACAAACTGGATCAACCCACGTAGCAACAACCGCGGACCGCAGGGACCTCCGGACTGGGCCTGGACGGGACTGAACAACGACAGTGTGACATTGCCGGGACTACTGCAGAATGCCGGTTATCGCACCATCCATGTGGGCAAGGCGCACTTTGGGCCGGACGATTCGCCAGGTGCTGAACCTCTTAACCTGGGATTCACCGTCAACGTGGCGGGAGCTTCATTTGGCGCACCCGGAAGCTATTACGGAATGGAGAACTACGGGCTGGGCACAAAACGAGAACACCACGCCGTGCCGCACCTGAAGAAGTATCACGGCACAGAGACCTTTCTGACCGAAGCACTAACCATCGAAGCAAAGCAGCGATTGACGGAAACGGTTAAGGCTGACGAACCATTCTATCTCTACATGTCGCACTACGCCGTGCACGCTCCGTTTCATTCCGATCCGCGTTTTGCCGACCACTACACTGATTCCGGCAAACCGAAGAACGCCCAGGCGTTTGCCACTTTGATTGAAGGAATGGACAAATCACTGGGAGACATTCTGGATCACCTGGAAGTGCTGGGTGTTGCGGAAGACACGCTGGTCTTCTTTCTGGGCGACAACGGATCTGACGCGCCGCTGGGCCACCAGCACGCGGTTGCCTGTGCCGCCCCGCTGCGTGGCAAGAAGGGAGCTCACTACGAGGGCGGCATGCGAGTGCCGTTCATTGCCGCATGGGCCAAACCGCAAGACACCAACCCTCATCAAAAGAAGTTGTCCATTCCGACCGGAGCCATCCAGACTCAACTGGCCGCCGTGCAGGACCTGTTCCCAACAATCACCGGCATCGTGGGGGCGAAGTCGCCGAAGAATCACGTCGTGGATGGTTCAGGCATGAAGACGTTGCTCACCGGAAATCGTGATCAGTCTCGCAAAGAGAGTTTTCTGATGCACTATCCACACGCACCACATCGCAGCGACTATTTCACCAGCTATCGAAACGGAGACTGGAAAGTCATATACCACTACTTTCCAACCAGGGCTTCCGAAGACTCACACTATCAACTCTACAACCTTGCTGACGATCCTTTTGAATCCACCAACGTTGCGTCAGCAGAGCCGGACCGGCTAGGCGGTATGATGCAGGAATTGACAGCAAGCCTCGAACAGCACAACGCTCTGTATCCCGTCACGGCAAAGGACGGCTCCACCCCCGCGAAGCCAGTGCTGCCGTAACAGACAGGAAACGGCGGTGATGCACTGGTCATTGCCTAACGGGATGATTCAGTCACCAGGTGCTCACCACGTTCAGACCTTGGCACTCGCGGTGCGATCGGCTAAGAAATGACTTGCTCCGTTTCGGCTCACAACCTGCCCTGAAAACACACCATTCGTGATTCACTGGCTTCGCAACGTCCCATTCAGCATTCTTGCCGCCTGCGTGCTGATCTCTGTGATTGGCCTGTTCGGCCTGCAGCGAGCGGATGAACTCTACGGGGCGTCCCGACTGTTTGAACGTCAGTTGATCTGGATCAGCCTTGCGTGGCCGGCCATGCTGGCCGTGACGGTAGTTTCGTATCGACCGCTGCGACATCTCAGTCCGTGGCTGTACGTTGGCAGCCTGCTGCTACTGGTCGTCGTCCTGTTCATGCCGCCGATCAATGGTTCACGACGCTGGATCCCTTTGGGTCTGTTTGATTTTCAGCCCAGTGAACCGGCCCGACTGGCCTTTATTCTGGCGCTCGCGCACTACCTGATGCATCGTGATTCGCAGAAGACCGTGCGAGGATTGTTGCCACCATTCGTCATGACAATGCTGCCGCTGCTGTTGATTCTGCGAGAACCGGACCTGGGAACAGCCATGTTGTTTCTGCCGATTCTGTACGCCATGCTGTTCGTGGCCGGTGCCCGTCCGACACATCTGCTGGTGGCGGCATTGATTGGGGTCGCGATGTTGCCGCTGATGTGGCAGCAAATGAGTCGCGAGCAGAAATCCCGCGTCGTAATGGTCTTTAATCAGACAGATGGCGGCCTGGCCCCATCCGGCGATGGATTTCATCTGCATCAGTCCAAGCAGGTATTCGCGCTGGGTGGATTATGGGGCAGCGTCAGCCGCGACGAACCAATTATTGATGACCCGTCTGCGTATATACTTCCCGCCGCCCGGACAGATTTCATCCTGTCCGTCATTGCGGAACGCTACGGGGTGGCCGGGGCAGCTGTGCTGCTGCTGTTGTATGGAGTGATTGTCGTACGTGGGTTGGCGATCGCCAAACGAACGAAAGAGCCGTTCGGGCGACTTGCGGCGGTGGGCATTGTGACGATGATCGCCACTCAGGCATTAATCAACGCCAGCATGACCGTCGGGCTGATGCCGATTACCGGAATCACTTTGCCCATGTGCAGCTATGGCGGATCCAGCCTGCTTTCGACGTGTATCGCGATGGGGCTGCTGATGAACGTCGCCATGCACCCCGGGTACGAAGTCGCCGGATAGGGTTCAGCCCTGAGAATCGACGCCCATGACCAGCGACAGAAAAGACACAGCCGGGGATGAGTCGAAAGCGGAAGACGTTTTGAACGAAAACAATCTGCTACAGAAAGCAGATTCGAACACTCCGCCCGCAACGAAAATGGGCTGGACCTGCCCAAAATGCGGCACCGATGTCGAGCTCCCTCGCGACGTTTGCTGGAATTGTCTCTACAATCCGAGTGCCTGCTGACATTCATTTCTCCCCACCCACGGCTGCCGATCATTCGCTATGCAAAAGACTTCCATTGTGTTCTCCGTCCTTTTCTATCTTGCGGCGAACATCGCGACGGCACAGGACGGATTTGCTCCGTTTCCGGAGAATCGCGTCCGCGATTTTTATTTTCGTCAGGCGGAACAACACCTGAGTTCCAGCCAGCCAATTCCGGACCTGTTGCGTCAATTCCCCGGTCTGGATGGTGGTGCCTTCGGACATTGGGGGCAGAATCCCGCTGAACAAAGCATCGACAATTCGTTGAACGAAGTCGACAGCGGCAACGTCATCTGCAGTCGCGTGATTCACTTCGGAACAAACACGCAAAAAGGCGTAGCGGTTCGCCTGAGCGATGGCGATGCAGCCGTCAGCGTTGTCTTCGACCCCTTGTCCCTGTCCTTCGTTGATTCGTGGCAGGGAGGATTCGTTTCCCGAGGATCCAGTCGATACGGCGTTCACGACGGCGCAAGAGCTGTCGGGCAGCAGTTGTTTGATTTCAGCGGCAGTCGCTGGCACGTTCCGAAGAACGCGAAAACGCGATATCTTGGCTTCTATCGCAACGGTGCGAATGTTGTGTTCAGCTACGCAATTGGAGATGCCACCGTGTACGATCAAATGTGGCTTCTGGACGATCTGCTGGTCCGGTCGCTGCAATTTGATGGCAGGCTCCCGACAGATACAAGGCTGTCGTTGTTTGGAATCAGCGGCCCACCCCAACAGGCACGATCTGGACCGTACCAGGATTTCGTCGCTGCTCAGAAGAACAAAACCACATCCGTCGGCTTTTTTGACGTCAGCGGAGCACAACTTGTTGCTGACGAGGGACAGAATGCTGCCGCTGTTTTAAGTTTCGAGGATGCGACTCCTTCCACAACGCTGCACTTGCAATTCCGACGGCAGTCGTCAAAAGGTGAGACAACGTTGCGAGCAGTGGGTGGCGAATCACCCCATGCTCCGTCGTTGCTGGTTGCCGGTGGCGCAGGACAGTGGGCGAAGGATGTTGTCACGACAACCGGCGAACTGGGCGACGAATCCGCTGCCTACGCCATCGACACGTTGACCATTCCCTACGCAACAGCAAATCCATTCCGTACGCCGATGCGCCTGGCCGGCGCAGCAGCAATGGACGGCGGTCGAATGGCCGTGTCCACACTTCTGGGCGACGTCTGGGTGGTCAGCGGAGTAAATGACAATCTGCAGGAATTAAAATGGCAACGAGTCGCCGCGGGTCTCTATCAGCCATTGGGGCTGACGATCAAAGACGGCAGGATCATTCTGGGCGGCAACGATCAGATCACTCGACTGCACGATCTGAACGGCGATGGTGAAGCCGACTTTTATGAATGCGTTACCAACGAATATCCCACAACCGGGGGCCATGACTTCGCCACGTCACTGCAGCAGGATAACGAAGGGCGACTGTATTGGGCCACAGCATCCGGTGACTTCGGGCTGACCAGACTGACGGAAGGACAGAAGCCGGAATCACTCGGATCCGGCCTGAGAAACTCAAACGGTATCGGCGTTTCGGCGGACGGAAGCATCGTGCTGGCAACTGTTCAGGAAGGCACCTGGGCACCCGGCACGGCCATCTTCAACATCAGCGACGGCAGCTTTCACGGTCATCGTGGTCCACGCGAAGGAATTGGCGAATTCGGCTACGACCTGCCGCAGTGTTTTGTTCCTCGTGGCATTGATAATTCGGCCGGAGAGATCCGCTTCCTGCCGGATGACAAACGCCTTGGACCGCTGGCGGGCAAAGTCCTTGGTTCGTCGTACGGATACTGCAACGTCTACATGATTCTGCGTGAGGAAGTTGATGGCCATGTTCAGGGCGGACTGGTGCCCCTGCCCGGCGAGTTTCAGAGCGGATCGTGTCGCCTGACGTTCAACGAACATGATGGCCACATTTACGTCGCCGGAACCGAAGGCTGGCAAAGCTATGCCGCAGAAAACGGCTGTCTGCAAAGACTTCGCTTCACCGGCAGGCCACTGCATCTGCCCACACAAATTGAGACTCGGCAAAACGGTCTGATCGTGCACTGCAACACGGAAATTTCGCCCGACTCCGTGCGGAAGGAAAACGTCTTTTGCCAGCAATGGAATTATCTGTACAGCGGGGCGTACGGGTCGCCGGAATACAGCGTCAAGGATGAAGGACGACAGGGACACGACCACGTTCCCGTCCGATCAGTACATCTGCTGAAAGACAAACGGAGCGTCTTTATCGAAATTCCTCAGCTGCATCCCGTCATGCAGTTCCACCTGCACATGAAGCTCACCGCTGCGGACGGAGCCGCATTTACTCCGGACGCCTATTCTTCAATCTACGCGATGGGCGAATCCTTTACGGACTTCCCCGGTTATCAGCTGATCGCTAAACGCCGCTGGCCCGGCTTTCCTCATGCAGAAAAATACGAACAGGATCCTCGGCTCATCGAACAGGATGCTTTTGGCACGAACTTCGGATGGGTATCCAGTGCAAAGAAGTTAACATTGAATGCCGTGACTGGTCTGCAGTACGAACCAAAGCGACTGAAAGTGGCACCGGGAACACGAGTCGCGCTGACGTTCCACAACACCGATCCCAGCATGCCTCACAACGTCGTCGTCATCAAAGCCGACGCGATGGAAGAATTCGGTGGACAGTCCATGGTGCTGGCCAGCAATCCTCGAGCCATCGCGACTCACTACGTGCCGGATGATCCGGCAGAGATTTGCTTCTCGCCCATCCTGAACCCCGGTGACCAGTACACCGTCTATTTCGAAGCGCCGAAGGAAACGGGCCGATACCGATTCCTGTGCACCTATCCCGGCCATTGGAAAGTGATGCGCGGCAGCCTGTACATATTGCCGGACGACCAGCCGCTGCCACCACCAGCCGCAGACGAAATCACTCGGCGATTCGTGAAACGATGGACCATGCCGGATTTTCAGATACGCGCTGAGCAACTCGATGGGCGATCCGCCGCGAATGGCGAAACAGTCTTCAATCAGGCCGGATGCGTCAAGTGCCATCGGATTAAGGACAAGGGAGCAAAGCTGGGCCCGGAATTGTCTGATGTCAACAAGCGTTATAAGGGCGAAAAGCTGCTGCAACAGATTCTGGCCCCGTCATCCGACATCAACAAACAGTACCAGACGTGGATTGCCGTCCGTGACGACGGTACGGTTCTGAGTGGTTTGATGACGGAGCAGAACGACACATCGATCACTCTGCTGCCGAATCCGTTAAAACCCGACCAGGTCATCACGATTAACAGGAAACAAATCGACGAGTTGATTCCGTCAAAACAATCAACGATGCCGGACGGTTTGCTGATGACGTTTTCAAGAGATGAGATCCTGGACCTGCTGGCGTTCATTCAGCAAAACGGAAGCGGCGCCGATCAATAAGACGTCGCCTCTCGTTCCCAGGCTGGAGCCCTGGGAACGCATATCCCGGAAGCTCTGCTTCCTCACGTACGACGACATTCTCACGAGAACATGAAAAAGGTCCGGCGCTCGGAACCACACCTGGCAGGATGGATTGGTCGATGTCGTGACTGACTGGCGGTAGCGCCGGCTAACGGCGAAGCAGAGCTTCGAGGATAGGCGTTACCAAGCTAGAGCTTGGGAACGAAAGCATCATTAATCAAACAGAGTGAGTAAAGTAATGATTCACGACAATACGGTGCGAGCAAGTACACGTGTATTGGCGTTTGGAATAATTCTCATCAGCGCTTCTGTGTCCGCTGACGATGAAATACCGAAACAAATTGGCATCAAACAACTAAGAGACGTAGAGATCATTGGCGCGTTAGGAGTCCCGCTGGGAAAAATTGTCAGCATTGAAGCGACCGTCGTTTCCAACGCAGAGGTTCGAAGGAAAGTTGGTGGTCCGTTCTTTCTTAGAGTTACCGCAGTTGATGGCAAGAAACTAGAGACTGCCGTTGATTGCGAATTCTGGGTGCCGCGATCGTATATTGGCAGAAAAGTTCATGTTGCCCCCGATGCGGAAGGGTTCAGGAGGCTGTTCGGAGTCAAACCTGGTACGGTGATTCGGTGGGATGACTATGAAAGAATTGCCCCTGACTATGTCGGCAGTAACGTGAAGTTGTCAGTTTTCTGCAGAGCAATGATTAGCGGGATTGCCTATTCACGTTATCCACCGCCTGAGTGGTATCCCCTTGGCGGTGGAAGTAGTTACAAAATAAGTGAAACCTTAGTTGTTCATCGTCAACTCGATGACGTAAACGAGCCCGACAAACAAGCTGAGAGCAAGGACGGGAAGGACTAGCTCCGTAAGGCCACTGTGCGTGGGAACCCCAAAATCTGCCACGGGCGCGCCCTCGTTCCCAGGCTCCGGCCAGGGAACGCATATCCCGGAAGCTCTGCTTCCTCACGTACGACGCCTGTCTCACAAGAACATGAAAAAGGTCCGGCGCTCGGAACCGCGCCGGGCAGGATGGATTGATCGATGTCGTGACTGACTGGCGGTAGCGCCGGCTAACAGCGAAGCAGAGCTTCGAGGATAGGCGTTACCAAGCTGGAGCTTGGGAACGAGAGTCAAAAAGCCAAGCTGAGGCGGTGTCATACGTCGTACGAATCCGGCGACGATTCGCTCGGTGAGCGCCCTCCGAAAATCGCGTAGGCGGAATAGCCTTCGGTCATCAGCTCGCGGATCTGTTCCGGCTTCCGGCGCTTGCCACGAAAATAGATGAACTGGTGGGGAGCCGTTTCGACGTAAGCTCCCTTTCGCTCCGCGAAAAAATCGAGCTTCTCCACATCGAAGAAATCCCGAATCGCAGTCACGTCGTCTCCTTTCAGCACAAACGATTTTGAAAACTCCGGATGTTCATCAAAGTCGATATCCTGAGCTCCCATCATCGCACCTAACTTCGCCCACAGTCCTTCGGACCACAAAGTGAAACGGGGCAGGCTGAGTGAATCCGATTCCACAGAGACAACAGTCTGGGAATGACACTGCTGGTGCTTTCCGCTGCCAGTCGTGTATTGGTAGTCAAAGATCGCCAGCGTTGTGCTTTCGCCCTCTGCCTTCATCACGTTGCGCATTTTGCGACTGTGCCCTTTGTTGAACAGAGAGAAAACCTGCTGCCTGGCCAATAGTTCGTCATCCTGAGCTGCAGAAAACGCCAAACCAATTTCCGCGGCGACTACGTCCAGAGCTGCCGTCCGTTTCTTTTCAAAGTGACGTACCATCAGAAAGATGACTGCAACGAGTGAAATCACGCCTGCTATCACCACCACGACGATGGGGATTTTCTGCCCACCGTTCCCGGCGCGTACGGCAGCAATATTCCTGTGACCTGCCAGCAGTCTCTGTGGTAACGCTTCGGCATCACCAAAAGCATGGTGGGCAACCCTGGCTTCCGCACGTTCCTGAGCCACCCCGAGTGATGCCACCCCAACGAAGCACACGACCGCTGCGGTCATCCAGACAGATGCGTTCATCACTTTTTGACAGCCAGGATTCATGATGGAGTTCCTTCATCGTGTTCGTCGTTGCTGGGAATGATATGCGATCAGCAGGTCACTAATGCTTTGTCAGAGGCAGGTTTTAGGGTTGGCGAGGAAAACGGGGTCAGGTACCAAAAACCGGAACGGCCCGAAGGGTGCTTTGCATTCTTGGTACCTGACCCCCTTTTCCGGCGAATGATGCGACCCCACTTTTTTGCCTGTGACAATGCACTGGAGCAATTCACTTATTGTCGTGAACGATACTGACTCGCGGGAGTTACGAAACTGCTATCAGGAAACGTTCTTCACGGCCACAATTCAGCGTGAAACGCTGTACTACGCACGGCCCATGATTCTCCTCGTTCCCACCCCGCAGCGTTGGGAACGAGAAGAATGTCGAAGCAGATTCAAAATTATGAGATGATTCCCTCGATCCCAGGCTCCGGCCTGGGATCGCATATCCCGGAAGCTCTGCTTTCTCATGCAAGAGGACATGAACGGTCTTCCCGCCTGGTGGTCCAGCGCTCAGAGCAATTCCGAGCGGGACGGATTGATCGATGTTGTCACGAATTGGCGGAAGTGCCCGGAAACGACGAAGCGGAGCCTGGGAACGAGAAGAAAGCGCTTCAGGTCCGCTGGCGTTACGAGAGGATTTCGGACACGGGGCGTGCCATTTCCTGTACGCCGGTCAGGCGTGCGTCCAGCCCGCGATGCTTGACCGTAAAGCGTGCGTGGTCGATGCCCAGCCGATTCAGAATCGTGGCGTTCAAATCTCGAATGTGGACGGGGTCACGCAGGATGTTGTAGCCGAATTCATCGGTTTCCCCATGAGTCGTGCCGCCCTTGATTCCGCCACCTGCCAGCCACATCGAATAACATTTCGGATGGTGATCACGGCCATAGTTGGTCTTTGTGAGCGTGCCCTGACTGTAGATCGTGCGGCCGAATTCACCGCCCCAGATAACCAAAGTGTCATCCAGCAAACCGCGCTGTTTCAAGTCCTGAACAAGTGCCCATGCTGGCTGATCGACTTCTTTGGTCTGACGGCGAATGTTCGTTGGCAGACCGTTGTGATGGTCCCAGCCGCGATGGAAAATCTGAATAAAGCGGACGTCTCGTTCGGCCATGCGTCGAGCCAGCAGACAGTTGTGACCGAATGTGCCAGGTTTTAGTGCGTCGCCGCCGTACATGTCCAGTATGTGCTTCGGCTCGCCGGACACGTCCACCAGGTCCGGAACGGAAGACTGCATACGGAATGCCATCTCATATTGAGCAATGCGCGTCTGAGTTTCCGGGTCACCCAGTTCGTCGTGAATCCGATGATTCATGGCCTGCAGTCGATCCAGCATCAGCCGACGGGTTTCCGGTGTCACACCACCGGGATTCGATAGATACAGGACGGGATCTCCCTGAGCACGAAAAGCCACACCAGCGTGCGTTGACGGCAGGAACCCACTGCCCCACAACCGCGAATACAGGGCCTGGCCACGAGGTTCGCAGTTCAGAACAATGAATTCCGGCAGGTTGCGATTCAGACTGCCCAGACCGTAACTGACCCAAGCGCCAAGCGTCGGACGACCCGGTATCTGGCTACCGGTCTGGATGAAGGTAATGGCCGGATCGTGATTGATGGCCTCGGTCCAGACGGTGTGTACTGTCGCAATATCATCGGACATCGAACCGATTTTGGGCAGCAGCTCGCTGACTCGTTTTCCGCTGTCTCCGTGCTGGTCGAAACGAAACATGGACGGAGCGACAGGAAACCGGGCCTGCGACGCAGTCATCGTCGTCAACCGTTGCCCCTTGCGGACGGATTCCGGCAGGTCCTTGTTGTACCAGTCGACCATCTGCGGCTTGTAGTCAAACGTGTCCAGATGTGACGGAGCACCCGCCATAAACAGCCAGATCACTCGCTTGGCCCGAGCTGGAAAATGCTGATGCGGGTTTCCTGCCGTGGTACTTCCGGCGGCCTGCGGGCCCATCATCCCTGCCAGTGCCGCGGCCCCCAGTCCCTTTGAACTGCGACCGAAGAACTGTCGGCGAGTTTCCATGTTGATCCATTGATCGATCGGGTTTGTATTCATGATGTCATGTCCGTCTGCCGTAATCGATTAGCCACTCCGCAATTTCCCGAGTTGTCCTGCTGATCTTATCTGCATCTTCCGAGCGTCAGCTCGCATCCGCCGGTCGGTCGGTACCGGCCGCTGGCGGTCGGCACCGCCTATTTGTTTACGAAGTCATCTCGATTCATCAGTGTGTTGGCAACCAACGTCCATGCTGCCAGCTCCGCCGCATCCAGAGATTCATCCGGCTTGGTGTCGCCGGTGCTGATCAGCTCTTTCGCTGCCTCCGGTTTCTGCTGAAACATTGTCTGAAATTCGCTGGCAGCAGCCGTCATCTCACTCACGTCGACAGCTTGTGCCGGCCGGCTGAGTACAGTCGACAGCATCCATTCCGCCCGAGACTGGTCGCCTGCTGCGTGGCGGATGGTGTTTTCCGCAAGTCGTCGAGCGGATTCGACAAACTGAGGATCGTTCATCAGCACCAGCGCCTGAATGGGTGTGTTCGTACGTTCCCGGCGAACGGTACATTGTTCGCGGGTCGGTGCGTTGAACGCAGCCATGGACGGCGGCGGTGCTGTGCGTTTCCAGAAACTGTAAACGCTGCGGCGATACAAGGCGTCGCCGCTGTCACGTGAGAAGACGCGTGTGTTGCTGCCCGTAATAGCAACGACTTTCCACAACCCGGCGGGCTGATACGGCTTAACACTCGGACCGCCCATGTCCCGTCGCAGCAGTCCGCTGACGGCCAATGCCTGATCACGCAGCACTTCGGCATCCAGCCGAATGCGTGGTCCCCGAGCCAGGTATCGGTTGTCCGCATCCTGCGCTAGTTTCTCCGCAGTAACGGCGCCACTTTGTCGATACGTCGATGATGTCAGGATTAGTTTCAGAATGTGGTTCACATTCCAGCCGGATTCCACAAACTCCACCGCCAGCCAGTCCAGCAGTTCGGGGTGTGACGGACGGTCTCCCATTACACCAAAATCTTCCGATGTCCTCACAAGCCCTGTTCCGAAAGCTGACTGCCACAAACGATTCACCATAACACGTGCTGTCAGCGGATGATCCGGATGTACCAGCCACCGCGCCAGATCAAGCCGACTTGTCAGCTGCTTGTTTGCCTCTTCTTCTGTACGCTTGAAAGCTGTGCCGGGAAAGTTCAGCACGTCCGGAATCCACGGTGCAACTTCTTCGCGGCGCTTATCATATTCACCACGTTCCAGCACCCACGCTCTGGGCTTCGTTGAGCGTTCCTGCATCACAAGAGTCGTCGTCGATCGGGAATAGATGAAATCCCGTCGGCGTTGAGAGCTGCCATACTCGCGCTGTCTGGCGGCGCCGTCTGCGTTGACCGTCGCTCGATGAAACGACGCAACTGAGTTCTGTTGTTCTTTATCGAGGTCGGCCCATGCTGCGTCTGATTGAAACAAAGTCTTCAACTTATGTTCGTGCACCAGCAGTTGTGTTTCTTCGTCCGTCAGCCAGCGACGGAAAATGCGAATATCGCTGAGTCCGGCAGTTGGCAGTCGGCTGGCGATTCGAAGCGGACCGGCCGGCACTTCAGCCGCGCCCATCAGGTCTTCTGTCGAATTTCGCAGCACTCCGGCACGCCCGTTCACCAGAATGGTGATGGACGAATTTGATTGACCGCCGGAATAGCGAATACAGACGTGCTGCCACGACCGTGGGGTGAGCGCCTCGTCGCCCGGCAACAGGGCTCGGATTTTTTTTCCCTGTCCGTCGTTGAATTCAAAAGTCAGTCCCCCCTGGGTATTGCCGGCGATCTTCCAGCCGATGGTCTTCTTGTCTTCTGTTTTCGTTGTCTGGTCGAACACGGTCGTCGACATCAGGCGTTCCGGAGTCCGATACCAGAAACTGATCGATAGCGGCTCGTCGGTCCGCAGGCTGGGCAGATCAGTCGTGAGTTGACCAGTATCGCCAAACCGAATGCCTCGGCGCCCGGCAGGGTGTTCCGTGGCCCAGTTGGCGGACTCGGGCAATGTCACATCAACTCCTTCGCCTTCTGTCAGAGCCAGCGACGCAAGAAGCTCGTTTGCCGAGACCGGATGTTCGGCGTGCTGATTTCGTGAAGGCCACCATGCGGCAACATCTGACGTCAACGCATCAAATTCGCTGCTCAGCCGTGTTCGCCGTGCACGCAGATCGTTCCATTCTTTTTCGAATTCATCAGATGGCAGGGTGACGACCGGCGGAGTGTCCTTCTGGTTGCCATCCATCGCAGGTGTGGTGGTGTTATTGAAGAAGGCACCAAGCTGATAAAATTCCTGCATACTGATCGGGTCGTATTTATGATCGTGGCACACGGCACAACCAGCTGTCAGCCCAAGAAAAACAGTGGTTGTTGTTTCGACGCGGTCCACCATGTATCGCACGTCGAGCTCCGCTGGAATGGCTCCCCCTTCTGACGTCGTGATGTTGCAACGACTGAAGCCGGTAGCAATCAGCTGATCCTGCGTCGGTTCCGGCAACAGGTCACCCGCCAGCTGTTCGACAGCAAACCGATCGAATGGCATGTTGGCGTTAAAAGCACGAACAACCCAGTCACGGTACGGCCAGATTTCTCGATAGTTGTCGACATGCATGCCGTGCGTGTCACCGTATCGTGCAGCGTCCAGCCAGTACCGAGCACGATGTTCCCCGGCGTGCTCCGACTTCAACAGTCGGTCAATGTACTTCGACCATGCCTCATCCGATGAATCCGTGATGAAAGCTTCCAGCGCTTCGGGCGTGGGTGGCAGTCCTGTGACGTCGAGGGCTGCTCGACGAGCCAGCACGTGACGATTGGCCGCTGCATTTGGATTCAATCCAGGTCCTTCAAGCTGCTGCAGAATGAAATGGTCAATCGCGTTCACTGACCATCCTTCGTTGCCGGTAGACTTCGGGACCGGCGGTCGCTGCGGCTTAATGAACGACCAGTGGTTTTCGTATTCGGCACCTTCGTTGATCCACTGAATCAGAAGCTGTTCCTGTTCGGGGTCCAGGGGTTTTCGAGAATCCGGCGGCGGCATCACCAACTCCGGATCATCACTGGTGATTCTTGCGATCAGCTCCGAGTTTTCAGCATCGCCAGCCGTGACTGATCCGCTTTCGACCGCAGCTTCTCGAACATCAAGCCGCAACTCGCCCTTTCGACTGCCGGAATCCGGCCCATGGCAGGTGAAGCAGTACTCAGACAGAATAGGTCGAATCTGCTCGTTGAACCGGACACGCGCGACCGGTCTGGCATCATCTGCCAGTGATGCGCAGGCGGTGAGCACAAAGCAGACGAGAACAGGAGCGGTATGAATTCTCATGAGACGGCACCGGGGATTCTTCAACGGGTCAGCAACACGTGATCCTGCTGCGATCGCATTGTACTGCCGACACCTCACGCCGTCATGGACGGATGTCTGCAATATGCGATTCCCTCAGTTGTTGCCGCAGTGCAGACCGACACCGCATGGTGTGACCCGGTTTACGTCGCAGCCGCACCAAACTCTGTGATGTCGCCGGGGCTGGTGCATTTGCGGTCGAAATGAGTGTACCCGCCGTCGACGAATATGATCTGCCCTGTGGTATGACTGGACCGCGGCGACGCCAGAAACACGACCATGTCAGCCAGTTCTTCGATCGTGGTAAAACGCTGACCCAGGGGAATCAGCCGTTCAATTTCTGACTTCGCTGCCTCGGGATCGGGCATCGCTGCCAAACATTTTTCATAAAGCGGTGTCCATGTTTCGGCTGGCAGCACAGTGTTCACTCGAATGCCATCAGGAGCAAGGTCGACGGCCCATTCTCGCGTCAGGCCGTTGATCCCGCCCTTGGACGCCGCGTAACCGGAGGTACCGCCCTGCCCTGTTTCGCAAACCTTCGACCCGATGTTGATGATGCAGCCTTTGGATTCCTTCAACGCATCCAGCGAATAATGAACCATCGCGTAATAGTGAATCAGGTTGCGCTGCAGCGATTCCAGAAACGCCGCGGGGCCATCTTCCAGACCGACACCGTCGTTGACGCCCGCATTATTAACGACAACATCGATTCGACCGAAACGCTCAAGTGTCTGCTCTACTGCCTTCTGGCAGGCCGATGTGTCGGTCAGGTCTCCCTGAATGAAATAGCAGTCGCGCCCCTGCTGCGCGTATTCAGCTTCCAGAGCTCGGCCTTCTGCTTCGCTGCGATTGACGTTGGCCACGCAAGCGCCTTCGGCAATCAGAGATCGTACGATCCCCAGTCCGATGCCTTTTGAGCCTCCGGTTACCAGAGCCACTTTGTCCTGCAGGCCAAGATCCATCTACTTGACCTCGCGAATTTTGATATTGCGGAATGACACCGGATTGCCGTGGTCCTGCAGACAGATGTGGCCCTTTGTGGCGACACCGAACTTTGGAAATTTGCTGAACTTGCTGGCCGCCAGACGTTCATTCCAATCGTCCGAGCCCTTGACGTACTCAACATACTGCTTTCCATTCATCCAGTGCACACACTTTTTGGGTGTAATCAGAACCCGCAGTGTGTTCCACTCGCCAGCCGGTTTGGTGGCATCTGTTTCTGAACTATAAAACTGATACAGCCAGCCGGCTTTCTGAGGATCGTGTCCATCAACGTTGTCCTGAATCTGAATTTCCGGACCGGTCTGCCACGGTTTCTTTTCTTCTTCCGTCACATGAAACATCAAGCCGCTGTTACCGCCTTTTGAGATCTTATAATCCAGCGTGATTTCAAAAGCGTCAAACTGCTTCTTCGTGATGATGTCGCCCGCGCCCTTGTCCTTGCGACTCAGTTCACCGTTCTCAACTTTCCAGCCATCGCCGATTGTATCCTTCTGATAATTACGCCAGTGGCTGATGTCTTTACCGTCAAATAACAGCGTCCACCCTGCCTTCTTCTCGTGGACTCCCAGAGTGTTCGGGGCGATTTTTTCGGCGAACGCTGATACTGTCAGTGACCCAATAAGAAGGGCGACAGCTGTGATGGATGTAACTCGTGACATGGTTTCTTTCCAGGAAATCGGTAGAAAATCGCACCCCATTCGCAACGGTCGACCAATTAACCGCTGAGCAGTTGGTCGCTCCCGAATAGCCGTGGTAGCAGTGACCAGGATAGGGAAACGTCGTTTCGTTCAACGTTTTAGCAACTCCACGGTCGATGCAAAAGTGTAGCCGGGTGTTCGTTGCCAACCGGCAGACATGCAAATCACTCGTTTTGAATTTGACCCGAACTGCTGAGACGACAACAATCTGCGATCAGCAATTCGTCGACAGGAGAAAAGATGTCTGATTTTCAGACGGTGGCAAGAGTGGGAGACGTTCCGGAAGGTCAGGGGCGATGTTTTCCGGTCAATGGCACGATGGTGGGCGTATTCCTGCACAACGGAGAATACTTCGCCATGAACGATTTTTGCCCGCACATGGGCGCATCGCTATCGGAAGGTCCAATTGCTGAAGACGGTTCCGTCATGTGTTCGTGGCATGCGTGGTCCTTCAGCATCAAGGATGGAACGTGGCTGGACAACTCGAAAAGCGGCATCAAGACACCAACCTACGATGTCCGCGTGCAGAACAATGAAATTCAGGTGGCTGTGCCGTTGCCCGATCCACCCGCCGATGGCGACTCGGCGGCGACAGGTGATCAACCTTCAGACACCCCCAGCTGAAAGGCTCACCCATCGACTCGACGGAACCAGACAATCGCCCACCAACATGGCCCGTCACCGACGACGCGCTCCGTGACATCTTCGCAGTGATGCTGCAGGACGGCAGCTGGGGACGCTATCACGGCCCGCATTGCGATCGCCTGCGTGATGCGCTGGCCGAATTTCATGATGTGGAACACGTGATTCTGTGCTGCAGCGGCACAGCCGCTGTGGAACTGGCGCTACGATCTGTGAAAGTTCAGCCGAACGATGAAGTGGTGATGGCGGCTTACGACTACAAGGCCAACTTCGCCAACGTGTTGACTCTGCAGGCAACACCCGTTCTGGCGGACACGCTGCCGGGAGTGCCGGTGCTGGATCCGAAACAACTGAAGAACGCCCTCTCGGATAAAACAAAAGCAATCGTCTGTTCTCACCTGCACGGCTGTTTCGCGGACATGGCTGCTGTTCGTGCGGTTGCTGCGGAGCATGGTGTTCCCGTGATCGAAGATGCGTGCCAGGCGGCGGGAGGTCGTCTGAACGGAAAAGCGGCCGGTTCAATCGGTGACGTGGGAGTGCTGAGCTTTGGAGGCAGCAAATTGCTGACGGCTGGCCGTGGCGGGGCAGTGCTCACTAACGACGCAACAGTGGCCCAACGCATTCGGTTATACACGCAGCGAGGTAACGATGCGTATCCGCTGTCGGAAATGCAGGCAGCCGTCCTGTTGCCGCAGCTGCAGCAACTGAACGAACGAACACACGTGCGGTTGCAGCGAGTTCGGCAATTGCTGAACGCGCTGCCGGCAGATTCACCGCTGACGCCGGCTTTGTATCCAGACCCCACAGACAACGTCGACGACATACCGGCGTTTTACAAAGTCGCCTTTCATTACGATGGGGAAAAAGTCGGCGGACAATCCCGTGAAGACTTCGCTACCCTGGCCCGTCAAAACGGTGTCGCCCTCGATCCGGCATTTGCTGCACTGCATAAGACTCACAGTGGACGCCGGTTCCGAGCCGTGGGTGAATTACCAAACGCGGCGGCGCTGCACGAAGAGCTGATGACGCTGCATCACCCGGTGCTGTTGGAAGGTGCAGATCAGATCGACGCGCTGGTGGCGGCCATCCAGCAATAAAGACTTACAGCATTTTCCACTGACTTGTGCCCACGACGATCGGTTCTTGATTTCGTTCACAAGTGTTCAAGTCGTCTTGCCGGCATCGGATACGGCGTCGCAAGATGTCTCAATTTGCTGCAGCTTCGTTGCCGCCGTAGAATCAGGAATACCTGTGAGTGTGTTTCGCGAAGTCCATGAAAGGTCGAAGATGTTCGTTCGTTGCTCCGGACCAGTCATTCATGCGGCGTCATGTATCTGTCGGGATTGTAGACCAGTATAGCAGCAAACAGTCGCTATCGTTTGCGTGCTGTTTTCGGGTAGACATTGGCGCGCCTGGCCCATTCGGCCCAGTGATCGGACATCTTCTTGACCAGCGCTGGATGCGATTTGGCAAGGTCGGCGGTTTCCGTACGATCGCTGGCGATGTTGTACAGCTCCCACCTGGCGTGGACGACGCCAGCTGCCGGTGAAACGCCACGACCAACCAGTTTCCAGTCACCGTCGCGAACGAAGGCGTTGTTTTCATGTTCCACACAAATCGGCTCACTGCGATCGAGTCGATCCCCCGTGAAGGCCCTGCGCAACGAGATTCCATCGAGTGCGGGGATGGCGTTTTCATTGAATTGCTCGGGGTGAGTCGCTCCGGCGACGTCCAACAAAGTTGGCACAATGTCGATCAATTGAGCAGGCGAGCGGAACCAGTCCTTGCGTGGCTGGATCATCTCCGGCCAATGCATGAAAAACGGCGTGGACGTGCCGCCTTCGTGTGCGAAGTGTTTGTAGAGTCGGAAGGGGGTGTTGCTGGCGTTGGCCCAGGCTTCACCGTAGCTGTTGTTGGTTTGCTGGTTGCGCTGCTCGACATCGTGGAACTCGCCGCGTCCAAGCATGCCGCCTTCCTGGCAGCCGCCGTTGTCCGACAGAAACAGAATCAGCGTGTTGTCAAACGAGTCCGCCTGTTTCAGATGAGCGACAAGTTTCCCTACGTTTTGGTCCACCCGGTCCACCATCGCGGCGTAGACGGCCATCTTGAGATCCATTTCATCGCGTTTGTTGGCATCAAGTGAATCCCAGTCAGGGATTTTGGGCGTTCGCGGCGATAGTTTCGTACCTTTCCTGATCAGTCCACTATCGATTTGACGTTGGAAACGTGACTCGCGCAGTGCATCCCAGCCCTGAGAGTATTTCCCTCGATACCTGGCGATATCATCCTCAAAGGCCTGCAGTGGCCAGTGCGGTGCCGTGAAGGCGAGATACAGGAAGTATGGCTTGGTTGTGCCGTCGGCTTGATGTTCCGACAGGAATCGAATGGCATGGTCGGTGTAGGCATCTGTGGTGTAAAATGCTTCTGTGGTCGTGCTGGCTGGTTCCGGTACCTGCTCATTTCCCAACGTCATACCCCGTGGTTCCTCCGGGTGGAAGAAGCGAGTGGCACCCGCAATGCATCCGAAGTATTTGTCGAAGCCACGTTGAAGCGGCCAGCACGATTGATCGGCTTGCCCCAGGTGCCATTTGCCTGCCATCAGTGTCGCGTAACCGTGTCGCTTGAGGCTTTGGGCGATTGTGACGCACTGCTGATTCAAGTAGCCCTGATAGGCAGGCGGCTTCGCCTTGCCCGGTTTCTTGCCTGGCGACAGTGTCATATGACCGATCCCCGTTTGATGAGGATGATTGCCGGTCATCAAAGTGGCGCGAGTCGGGCAACAACGGCCGCTGTTGTAGAATTGTGAGAAACGAACGCCACCGTGAGCCAGCGCATCGATGTTGGGTGTATTGATTTCACCGCCGTGATAACCGAGATCCGAAAACCCCATGTCATCTACCATCATCAGGATGATATTGGGGCGTTCAGCGGCCTGGGCGGAGGAGAACAGCAGCATGGAAAGAATCAATCCTGTAGTTTTCATTATTATCTCTTTTGCATGTTGACCATACGGGATTCACTCGATGTTTGTGACGAACGCCCAATGCCCTATTTCGCGGAGATCGAGTGCGCGAACTTCAGCTCACCAGTCACTCCGTGGTAGTACTGAATTACAATCTGTGGTCGCGGAAAGGCGATCCAACGGTCTCTGTCTTTACTAACGGGATTGTTCGTGACGTTGTTGACTTGAACAACACAGAAGTGTGGTTGGCGAGATAGATTCTTCGGCGTGTCCGGGAGCAGGTAACTGCTCCAAAGAATGTCGCATGCCCGCGGGCCGTACTTGAACGGCCCATTCAACGGACGATGGCCTTCCGAGCCGATATGGTGGTTGTCCGATTCGTGCGGACCCGACGCGAATTCCCAAACGTTGTCGGTGATCTGAATGGCAAAGCTGTTGTGCAAATCACCCGTCAACAACATCACCGGTTTCTTTAACTCGTCCAGAAAATCAATTAGCAACTCACGTTCGTGCATGAAAACTGTCCAGGCTTCGCCCTTTGTTGGAATGTCGCCCGGCTTTGAATCTGGCTTCGAATGAGGGATCATGAAATTGACCGACGAGACGACAAAAATGAACTCTGCGTCGCTCTCGCTGATTCCTTTCTGCAGCCATTGCAGCTGATCCTTGCCGAGCATTGAGCGATCCGGCCGACGTGGGTTAGAAAAATCCGGGCTATCGCGGTGGCCTCGCGTATCAAGCATGAAAAAATGGCAGTTTGAGACTTGAAGCTGGCCGTAGAGCCGTCGGCCAATGGAGTAGACTCCCGTCGCATCTGTTTCCGCCAGCGGGCTGACTCGCAACTGGTGCGGCCCCACCAGGTCAGCGATATCGTAAACCCCCGCGTTTGGCAGACCGGGATACTCGTCGGCCGGTCTCAGTTTTTGGCCGAAGCGCCGACCACCCCAGTGCACGTGCAGGTTCGACATGTTGCCGAACGGCAACTTCGCGAAGTTCGCGTCAGTATCAGTAAGGATTCCGCTTCCGGCCTTCATTGTACCGCGACCGAAATGGATGTCCGCGGGAAAATCCACCGGATTGCTCCACGCCAGATAATCCAACCACGCCTGCGCCCCAGGGTCCCGCAAGACAGCGCGGCGTTCTTTGAATCCCGCCTGCCCGGAGCCAGCGACATCATTCAGAGACTCGTGATCGTCCATGGTGAAGAATGACGGAACGCGACGGTGAAATTCCGCCAGACTCGTACCCCGTTCCAGATAGGCTTTATAGTTCTCCCAAATGCCAGCGATGCTGGGAATCAACTCCAGTCGCTGCGGCGCTTTGTCGATGCCAACTTGCTGTTTCCAATCGTCGAACGAGAAGTCGCGTTTGTCTTCGTACAGCCAGTCCCCGTTCAGGATCGCAAAGTCGAGGCCATCGGCATGGTCTTTCAGCAGCGTGTCGAACGTGGGTTGACGAACGTGATCGCGAGCCGCGTTGATTCCCCTTGATTGATTGTTGCCGCAGGCAAACTCGAAACGAAAGTTAAACAGGCCCTCTGGATTGTATTTGTCGTTGCGAGTCTGATCCGCGCTGGGCCACGTCTTAAACGTCCCCTTTGGGCCGGCCAATCCGCCATCGACCGACACCGAGTAAGAGTAGAGCGTGTCGGGCTTCAGATTCTCAAGCGTTACGACGCCGGTGTTGTCGTGCACCAGCATTGTGTTCGCGGACGCTGAATGCCCAGCCGCTCTGCCTCTGTCCGCGGGTGCGACCGACTCCGCATAGTCTACCCGAATCGTTGCCGGCCTCCGCGTTCGCGCCCAAACCGACATTTCAGTGGCCCCTGGTCGCCCGAGAATGGGGCCGTGCGTGATGCGATTCGGCTGCGGCACACCAGCGTTCGGCTGTTGCGGGGTCTCAGCGGCGAGCCGACTTCCGGAGCACAAGGCGATACTGCAGAAGATGATCGCAAGGCAATGATTGTGCATAATGTTCAGACTTGATTGAAGTTGACTGCAGGGCTACTGCTTTGTCACAGGCAAGAGTCAGGGTGGGAGCATTCCCCGGAAAAGGGGGTCAGGTACCAAAAATGCAAAGCACCCTTCGGGCCGTTCCGGTTTTTGGTACCTGACCCCGTTTTCCTCGCCAACCCTAAAACCAGGCTGTAACAAAGCACTAGTGCAATTTCAAGAACGCCTTGTAATTCTCCAGTTGTGGATCATTGGTCCGCTGCATGTGGCGGAGTGCGCTGGCCCGAGCGTTGCTCAGTTTGTGTTTCGCGTCCGGGGCTCCGGCGCGGTTGTCCAACGCATCAGGATCGCCCACGTAGTCGTACAGTTCCTCAGGACAGCGATAGAGGTAGTGGCGGACCCGCCTGGCGATCAAAGGATGATTCCCGGCAGCCTTCTGCATGGCGGCGAAGGTTCGGCCGGACATCGATTCATTGCTGAATTTGGTCTTGTCGTTGGCCCAACCGTTCCAGATGTAGCCGTCACTCGTCGTGATGACTCCGCGCATTGCGAAGCTCTTCCTGGAAAACGGGTAATTGAGGTGAACGAACACGCGGTCGCGACCGACACCTTCCGCAGTCATCTGTGAATCAATCAGGCCGCGAAACGACACGCCGTCTGCGCTGTCGAGATTGCTCAGCCCAACGATATCCAGAATCGTTGGTGCGAGGTCGATCGAGTTTACCATCTTTTCACCAATGGCTTCGCCCTTTGGTGTCTTGCCGGGCCAGCGGATAATCAGCGGTGTGCGGTTGGAGTGCATCCAGCAGTTGGTTTTTGCAAATGGCACCGCGATACCGTGGTCGGACAGGAAGATCACGACCGTGTTGTCCGCCTGTCCGGATTCATCGAGTACTTTCAAGACCTCGCCGATAATCTCGTCACAACGTCGGACCGAAGTGTAGTACTCGGCCATCTCCATTCGAACTTGAGGAAGGTCGGGGAGGAAGCCGGGCAGCGGTACTTTTTCCGGCTTGTACGGGTTCTCAACGATCGGGACGCCGTCCCAGAGCTTCGGGTTTTTCTCCCGCTGTTCTTGCGGTGCATTGGCGAATGGGCGGTGAGGGTCGTGCATGTTGACGTTCAGGAAGAACGGCTTGCCGTCCGCTTTCGCCTTGTCGATTGCGCTGGATGTGATCTCGCGGTAGCGTTTTGGCGATCGACCATAGCCCAGTTCGTGCATGTCGTAGGTTTCATCGAAGGCGGTTCCGTGCCGGCTCGGGATGGTGTGCACCGCCTTGCCGATGGCGGCGGTGTAATAGCCGGACTCGCGCAGGGTCTCGGGCAGTGTCGGAATACCTGCGTTGATCTTGTCGAAGCCGAGTGCGCCGCTGCCGTGCGGGTAACGCCCGGTCATGATCGAAGCGCGACATGGCTGGCAGATCGCAATAGTGACATAGGCATGCTCGAAGCGAACACCCTCACTGGCGAGCTTGTCGAGATGGGGTGAGACGCCTTTGAGACTGTTTCCGAAGCAGCCCAGCGAGTCCCAGTTCATGTCGTCTGCCGTGATGAGCAGAATGTTTGGGCGATCTGATGCCGACGCGGACGGCGTCAGATACAGGCTGGCGAACAATGTGATAGCGATTGCACATGCAGTACGCATAGAAGATCCCAGCTTCAAGGAAGTCAGTGTGTTTAAGAAATCAGCATTCGAAGCACTCTGCGAAAGACCGGCAAGAAGCTCAGTTTTGCGGCGTGCTGCTGAGGGCGTTGGTTTCGGACAGGATTCGCTCAATGTCTTGTTTGCGAAGGGCCTCGATTAGTTTTCGCTTCTGTTGGCGGTCAAGTTTCTCTGTGATGTCTTCTTCGTGCACGCCAAGCGGGACGCTCTCCAGTGGCCAGTCATCGCTGCGTTGGGTGGCGAAGGGAATATCTGTGTTGCGGTCTGCCTGAAGGTTGCCGAGCGGGCTTCGTCCCCATGCGTAGCGGTAGTGCTGCGGTTGGGGAACCATGGGGCTACTCAAGACGAGGGCTCTCCTGTCGGTTTGTGGACGGCCACGATCGTCTCTGTCCGTCACCATATGCACGGCTTCGGCGGGATGAAACCTGCGGTCTTCGCCTGCGATAGCGAAACCCAATATCGGCCCTCCGTTGTCAACGGCACTCGCTGCCTCATCAAGTCGCAATTCGATGCGGCCATCTTCTGCTTTCATCTCACGGACCATTGGCGGTTTCCACCGAATGGACTGGCCGAGTCCGTATTGTGTGGCGAGAGCCCATCTCGCGATTCGCTCGCCGGCCGGGATCTTGAGTTGCGGGTGATACCATCGGCGCCGCAGGTCGTACGTGCTGGTGAATCCAATGTTCTGGTCGCCTGCTTTGTAGAAATCCATGAATGTTTGGTACTGCGCCTCGCGAATGTAGGGGCCGGGATTGGCCATCATCTCGCAGTAGTTGTCAAGCGTTTGCAAGGTTCCCTCGGTGCATAACGAGAGGATTCCGAATGGCATTTCCAGGTTATTGAAGGCCGCTCGCCAGGCTGTGATCATCTCAGAGAAAACGTGGCGATACATGACAGTGCCCTGCGTTCCGTTGAAGCAGTTGTTGTACCCCTGATGAAAGATGGCTCCTTTGACCTGAAGCCCGGCGACTGGGCCGATCATGCTGGCAAAGCAGTTGCCAGGACGGTTCTGGTCCATCGCCGGGCCAGGCCGCAGGTCAGAAGGCTCCGCTTCGTTGGCAGGCATATTTCGACCCTCTTTTTCGAACCGCACAACCTTCTGCCGATAGCTTTCGATTCGTCGATCAAGGTCTGCCTGTGAATTCCACTCGGCGACTTTCTGTTCCCATTTTGACAACATCGTTTTCACTTGAGGTGAATCCAGCGTTTGGAGCACAGAATTGGGCGTCCAGGTCTCCACGGTGGTTCCGCCCCGCGACGCATCAATCACACCAATGGGAACCTGCGTTGCCATGTGTACCCTACGAGCAAAAACGTAGCCGATCGCCGACAACTCACGTGCGATCTCTGGCGTACAAACATCCCAGTCGCCCTTGCGGTAATGACGCCCGAACCATGAGCTCCATTCGTGTAACCGGGGGAAGCCATTCTTCACGTCGGAGCCGTTCAAAGCGGGGATGGTCAATATTCTAATGTTCGGATAATTGGCGGAGACGATTTCGAGCTGGCCGTTTTCGATCCTGTCCAACGGGAATTCCATGTTGCTCTGACCGCCGAGCACCCAGACGTCGCCAATAAGAATGTTGTCCAGCGTCAGAGTCTTGTTCGCCCCTGTGACCGAAAGAGTGTGCGGTTCTGAGCTGGCAGACATAGCGGGCAGGATAACTTTCCAACCGCGGTCTTCTGCCGCGGTCGTTGCTTGCTCGTTGCCGTTCATCGTCACGATGACTCTCTCACCAACGTCAGCCCATCCCCAGATCGAAACTGGCTTGTCACGTTGCAGCACCATGTTCGTCTGAAAGACATTGCTGACGCACAAGCCATCCCCAATGGCCCGAACGTCAATGACGTCCTCTTTGGGCATCTGTTGCGAACGATTCTGGGCGTAAAGTGCGCCTTGAATGAGCATTCCGAGCAGCAAAATCCGAAAGAACGGAAACCGATTCATTCCTGTGACCTTTTTGTGTTTCAGATGCGATCTAAATGGTGGGCCGCCGAGGTGCTGGTAGATACCAGGCCTTGTGTCCGGTGCGCAGATTAAGGTTGATTTTAGACCGCCCTGGTGTTCGTCGCCAGCTTGCTGATTCACGATGACACTGGCCCGCTCTTCGGAAGAGATTCGAAACACTGTTGATTTCACCAAGACCAAACACGGGCCCCCCAGCTCGGACAGTGTGGCTCCGGTCCAGCGGCGACACTACCACGCCGCCATGTCTCGCCTCGCTGACTGACTGCGGAATGCGCGGCGGGCTTCGCGCCACGCGCCTCCGCCGACAAGATCTCCTGGGGACGGATCGATCGAAGCCATCGGCTTGTAGACAGACGACGATGGCTGCGAAGACGACGACCAGCAGTGCGAGTCGCTCTTTACGGCGGGTGTCTATTTCTTTCCGCGTGGTGGGTACTTTTGCAGAGCGCCTCTCGAGCAATTCGAGGTACTGACCCAATTCCGCATCCATCAGAAAGTTGTTGGCATCGTATCCTTTCAAGCCGCCCGGTATCTCGTTCAGATCAGGACCGTGCGGTAGCGATGCGGCATGAAAAAGACAGAACGGTCGGTCATCTTTACTGGACAGGAACAAGACTTGTACCTTCCAGGTGTTTGGGCAGAGGCAAGCCACAGAGCTGAGCCAGTGTCGGATAGACGTCAATCAATTCCACCAGAGCCTCTGACTTGTGGCCAACACTTACGCCGGGACCTCGAACGATTAAAGGCACGCGTGTGTCGATTGTCATATTGCTCCACTTGTTCCAGGTGCCGTAGTCGCCCAGTTTATAGCCGTGGTCGCCCCAGAGAATGACAACGGTGTTGGCGGCAACACCCTGCGCATCCAGAGCTGACATCAATTGACCGACGAGAGCATCAACGTAGCTAACACAAGCGAAATAGCCTCGCCTCAGATTGCGTGTGGTCACTTCGTCACAGCGGCTGCCTTTTTCGGCGGGCATGCCAAAGTAGTTTCTTAGTTCTCCCGGGTCCCGCAATGTGTACTTGTTTGAGTTCAACGGGGTTGGGTCACGGCAGCCGGTGCGATCTGGTCCTCGGCGTAGAGGTCCCAGTATTTCAAAGGAGCACAGAACGGAAGATGCGGTTTGTGCAAACCTATCGCCAGAAAGAACGGCGCGTCGTTGGCGCTCAGTTCATTGAGCCTTTCCACGGCAAGCTCTGTGTTGTCGCCAACGCAAAACATCATGACCAGCACAGCGGAGTAAGTTCGAAACAGGCTGTTCATTTCTTTTTCAAGTTCCTGGAGATCAGGGCGCCAACGTCGCGTTTCCGGGCCAGTTGCTCCCCTCCCACACTGGACATGTATAGAACGGGGACTGCACCTGTCTAACATCGTGTCAAACTGTTGATGTATTCTTCAAGGTTCGTGAAGCCATCAGAATCGCGATCCCCGTTTCGATCCTCAGCATCTTTCGGATTCAAACCATTGGCTTTTTCCCAAGCATCAGCCATCCCGTCTTTATCAGCGTCCATTGGCGCAGGCAGAGATTTTAATGTTGGCCATCCTCCCACTTGATCCTGAGAGTCAGGAATTTGTCCGGTGCCCGTTTTTACTTCATTGATGATACGGATATCACATACATCTCTGCTTTTAGAAGCGCCTGCATTCAATAAGATCAGATCAGAGGCCTCGCTTGGACTTTGAGTAAGCGGTTTGTCGGCGCCAAAAACCAGCTCGCCCGGCAATCCCCATTCTTCTCGGCTTGAATCCATGTACTTCCCACCAGCGCTTTGTACATATTTAATGGCTGAAAAGTTATCATTCGTCCAAGCTGAGTTCCAGGGAAAAATATTGCCTGATGCAAAACCCGTTGGATCGGGGCCCTTACCCGCCTGTCCTTTGATCCTCATTGGGAGATTGCCCGTATCAGTATCCGGACCCTGTTTGTAGTAATTGTTGATGACACTAAGTTGAGCATTTCCCAAGTTTGTTTGGCCATCTGCATTGTAAATTAGATTATTACGAAAATCGATAATCGTATTTTTAGGAGTTGTTTCGCCTCCGCCCAAGGAGGGATGCCTGTCATGACTCGAGTGAAGCAAGTTGTGATGAATGCTTACGTTTCCAGTGCACTCCCTGAAGGACCCAAGCTTTGAATGAGGCGCCCCCTCATAATGAATCGTGTCGTGCAAAGTTTCGCCATAAATGGACCATTGCAAAGTGAAACTGCCTATTCGCCGCGTATCTTGAACAGCATCAATACCCCATCCCGAAGAGAGATGATCAATAATAATGTTAGAACTATCTTGGATAGTGAGGCAATCATCGCCGCTGGAAGTGCCTTTGTTTTGATCGCCCATTCGAACTCGGATATACCTGATGATGATGTCGTTGACATGCCTAATATCGAGGCCGTAATGCTTGATGCAAATGCCATCACCCGGCGCCGTTTGGCCAGCTATAGTTAGGTTTGAATTCCTGATTTCTAATTTGGAATTAAGTTCGATAGTGCCCGATATCGCAAATACAATGGTTCTTGGCCCACTAAAATCCTCAACGCCGTTACGCAGTGAACCTTTACCAGCGTCATTTAAATTAGTAACAATATAGACATCGCCGCCTCGGCCACCTTGAGTAAATCGTCCGTATCCCTCAGCTCCAGGAAATGCAACAGTCTCAGCGTCTTTCCCGCTGGTGATACCGGCTGCTAAGAAAAATAAAAACAATACGGCAATACGGTGGATGCTCATCGTAAAAATCCTTTGTTAGTTAACCTGTTTTTCACTGCGTCAGGCTGTTGATGTATTCCTCGAGATTAGTGAAGCCGTCGTTATTGCGATCTTTGTTTCCGTCGGCCGGGTCGTTCGGATTAAGGCCTGAGCTGCGTTCCCATTTATTGGGCATGCCGTCGTGGTCAGTATCGAAATCAACCGAGCGAGTGATCGAAGGGTACATATCCCAGCCGCCGACTTCGTTCTGCGAATCGATAACCTTACCGGTGTTGTCAATGATGGTTTTGATGAATCGCTCGTCGACCGTATCGCGTACGAGCGAACAACCGCTGTATTTGAGGCACGATTCGTAGGCGTCTTTGGCCGATTCAATCTTCGTTAGCCTGTACTTGCCGGCGTCAAAACGTTTGGCTGCCTCGAATTTTTCTCGGGTCGTGTTTTGATAATCATGTTCGTAATCAAAACCCAGGCCGTTTGCGTTGTAATCGATAGCCGTATAGTTGTCCTGGTTAAAGTTTTCGGTCAGGCCTTCGAAATAATTCCCCGATAAGTATCCGCGTGAGGTAGGCGCTTTTGTTTTGGATTTAAATTGAAGAGGAAGGAATCCGGCTCTCATCGAGGGCCCGGCCTTGTAGTAATTATTGCTCAGATTCAATTGATCGCCGGAGATGTTGTGTCCATTCGTCCAGTTGTAGTCGACATTATTGTAAAACTCGATCACTTCAGGACCGCCATTGATCGAAGGGTGCCGCTCCCGACTGCTGGCGTAGATATTATGATGTAAAGTCGCGACCCCTTTGCTATCTCTAAAGGATGTACACTTCGCATGTGGTCCTTTTCTATGAAGCGAGTCGTCAAGCGCTTCGCTGAAAATCGTCCACTGCACCGTCGCGTTTTTGAGACCGCGAAAATCACCGTTGCCATCGATCCCCCAACTTAGCGAGAGATGATCAAGGATTATATGATCGTCATATTCGACGGTGATACAGTCAGGACCAGATTCGGCTGGCTTGTTTTCGTCACCGAGGCGAACACGCAGATAGCGAACGACAATATGATTGCAGTTCTTGATTTTCACCGTTCTGTCGGCAATCGTTATCCCTTTGCCCGGGGCGGTCTGACCCGCAATGGTTAGATACGATTTGTCGCGGATCTCCAAATCCGTTCTTAGTCGAATCATGCCGCTAATATCAAAGACAATCGTCCGAGGACCCTTGATCGATTCGACACCTTCTCTGAGTGACCCGGGGCCCGAGTCTTCGAGCGTGGTGACATGATAGACATCTCCGCCTCGACCACCTTGGGTAAACTTGCCAGCGCCCTCGGCGCCAGGGAAAGCGATGGTGCCGGTGTCATGCGCGGTGGCGTTGCAATTGGCTACGGAGAAGAACAGCAGCAACAGCGGTGCAATACGTTGGATACTCATTGTCATTTGTTCCGTCGAGGAGTGTGCAGTTTTTTTTGGGGGGGGTCGACTTGATGAGTCAATTTCTATCGCGTGGTGAAGGGAGATTTTCATCGCAGTGTCCGAGCAAGCCGGACTCGTGTCCTGGATAATTGGGTTATTCCACCATTGGCAATTCGGGCAATGACATCATGAAACCGTCATTAACTGATGGAGCCCTGCGAAAAAAGCGATTAAGTTGGGGCGTATGGGTTTTGGAGAGTCACCACAGCCCGGCCCGGAACACGAATCATCGTTTGTGCAGATACACGGGCTGAGTAAAGGCGCCATTCGTCGCGACATCCCAAACCTCCACGCGCAGCCAGCGTTGACCGGCCACGTCAACGTCGACCTTGAGTGTCATTTCTCCGAAGGCCTCGGTCGCCGACAGGTCGATCGTTTGGCGTTTGATCTCGCGGCCGTCTCCGGTAATGATCTCGGCCCGCGCCAACGGAAATGTCCATTTCAGATCGATCTGCACTTCGGCTTTTCCGCCTTCTACGACGACTGCGTTCTCGCCGGATTGTCGACCGTTCACCGTGAATTCGGGAATTAGTACTTCCCCCGTTGTGACGAAGAACTGCCCGCCACGCAGCGCATCCACGACGGGTTGCCAGCCTTCTTCGAACCTGGGCAGTTCGTCAAGGCGCAAATAGTTCACGTTCATGTGGGCGTAGAGCTCATGGTCCGCTGCTATCTGGAAGACGTCGACTTCTCCGAGAACGACCTTGGGCGTTCCCCAGTTCGACATGTCATCCAACAGATCCAGCACGCGAGAGCCCAGTCGCGGCTTCGACAGGTCGGCCGGCATCGCTTTCCAGGCGGCACCCAGGAATTGCTCAGACTGATAGAACAGTCGGTCGCGGTAGCTATCGGGAAAGCCCGTCGAGGATTTGATCCGCGGATGGGCGGTCCAGGCAAGCCCACCTTCGGCGCGCAACAGCTGCAGCACATCCGCCTCGCCACCGACGTGATACACGGGACCCAGCTTCGGGTCCTCCGTGACAAACGGTATTCCCTCCGGACGGTTCAGGACCCAGTGAACTGGTTTCGGAAAGAAGCTGATCCAATGCCCGCCCAGATGCACGTTCGGTTCTTCTCCGGGCAGCAGAAGAAACTTGTCATCACTCAGGCGCAGGCACTCCTGGTGGAGCGTTTCCAATTGCTTCAGGCGTTCGGTTGCGCCGAGTTTTGGCGTACGGCCGTTGTGGAATTCCGCCAGGTGAACGATATCAACCCCCATTCGTTTGAGCACTTTGACGAATCCTGGCGACTGCAGTTGCGCCGGAACGGCCCCTGAAGATTCGTCGATGCGGACCAGCCCGGCGTCAATGGCCTGTCCACCACCATCGTTCTGGCAATGAACAGAGATCACGTTCTCGCCCTTGCGAAGCTTTCGCAACGCCTCACGACTGATGGGCAGGTAACGATACTCAGTGCTGAACCCTGTCACAGACGCCGCCAGGACGCCGTTCAGGTAGACCTCTGTATCCTCGTCATAATGGAGCATCAGTTTCGTTTCACCGGTCGGTTTTTCGGCTAACGCAAATGTGCGCCGGAGCCAGATATCCGAACTGTCCCATGGCGTGCCAAATTTCAGACCTCGCGTCCCCTTTCGCCCAAACCCGCCCGGACCAGACTTCCAGTCGGAATCGTCGAAATCCCGCGTCGTCCAGTTATCGGAGGGAACCTTCAGCGTGTACCGCCAGACTTGCGGTTGCTTCACGGAGGAAGGAACGACATCCGTGTAACTGGCGCCCTCCCTTTGTCGCAAAAAATCGAGAGTGTGTTCCACATGGAAATGGCTCGCGAACGTGACATGACCGGGGATGCTGGCGAACTGGTCTTTCCGAGTTAGCCGGGCGACGTCTTCCAACACCTGATCTGCTGAGCCATCAGAGAAGACCAGGAAAACACCCATTTCCTGCGCCGTGCCAGGAGGTGCGTTGATCCACGGCACATAGCGATTGTCACCCATGGGGTCATGCCGAATGCCAAAGCCGAACGAAGACGATTGATTGCCGTAGCTCGGCCCCATCCAGATGTTCTTGAGATTGGTGGAGTAGTCCAGCGGGTAGAAGTATCGGTGTGGAGGCGGAAACATCCCGATCGATCCACCGGAGAACTGCGCGGCGACTGCTCTACCGCGAACGGCCAGGTTCCTGGGCCGCTCGATCGCGTCAACCGCTTCCGTCTTGAGCGGTCCCAGCGAATCTCGCCATGACATCCCCGTCGGCTCGGTCTCGCGGCAGGCAAGGCCGGTGTCAAAGAGATAAGCCGTGCCGTCGCGCTCCGTTTTCAGCACCGCCTCCTGAAGGACGAAGGAATTGCCAGCGTAGAACGTCCAACGCAGTCGACCGTGAAAAGGGCCCGCTGACACATCGCCAATCGTCAGCGTGGCGCGACGCGCGTTGCTGGTGACAGTTGCCCGTTTCTGTTCGATCCTGGCACGAAAGACCTCATTTGGCTTCCTCTGCATACGGTCGAAGAAAACCGTCCAACTACCCCGTTTTTCGAGATCACGGTTTCCAACGCGAACCTCAACCATCGGATCAAGCCCCGTGGCGATCGGCCGAAACGAGGCAGAGTCTTTCGACGACGCAGCGACTGTGTGAATCAACGGACGATTGCGTGTCAGGTCAAAAGTCAGTCGGCCGCGCTGACCGGAATTCAGCGGCCAGGTCACCTGGATCAACGACGCGTCCTGAGTGACCTCAATTCCACACGAGGATTGATAGTCGTCTGTGTTCAATTCGATCTGCGGTTCGTCCGCTGCCTCGACCCGCACGCGGGACGGCAATTCGGCGTATGTTTCCAGGTACTGCTTCCACTTATCTTCCGATGTGATCTCACCAGCTCGCTCCCATCCGAAACCCGCGTTGTAGGTGATGCGCCCCTGATGGTCAGTCGGCGTGACAATCACGATGTGGCTGTTTCCCTTTTCTTCCTGCTTATCAAGCTGCACGATCCTGCCACGACCGCCATGTTCCACGATCGCTCCGGTACCGAGTCCTGCGCCATCCAGGGTTTGCCATGCACCCACCCATTGTCCTTGCTGGTCGGACAGCGGGTTCGCCTTTCCACTTTGAGTGCTGACGCCGATCGCTACTTGAACCGCCTGCGGCTTGTCGTCAACGAAGAATTGACTCTCAGCACGAAACAGCTGAGAACCCGCCTTCAGCGTAAAAGTACGCACTTCGCGATAACGCTTCGGCAGGCCCTCCCATATGTATTCGATCTCAAAAACCGTTCTTCGTGGCCCATTCTCAACAACGTGGTAGTTTCGAAAGACATTGGACATCACGAGCTTTCCATCCAACCACAATGCCAGACCGCCACAGCCCAATGCGTCGCCGACCGAGTACGGGTCGTAGCCTTCTCCATGATCTTTGTGGTAGCTGATGCCCTTCTCGGCGCCCCCGTACCATTTGTCAATGATTGGGTAGTCGACACGCTTCACCCAGCAGTCGACACCGCTGTTCTCTTTGGAGTCTCGAAGCGCGGGGCCGTAGATTCGAAACGCGACCTTGTCGTTTTCAAATGCAAAATCGTCCTTCCGCTCCGGAACAAAACGGGCAGCGGCGAATCCGTCCTGTGACATCGCCTTCGTTGCACATGTGACTGTCACGATGCAGACGATCACAGTCATCGATCGTCGTAGTGAAAACGATCTCCGACGACGGATCATTCTTTTCATGGATTCCCTGTCCGGATTTGAGATGCAAGTTGACATTGAGGACAGATGGTAACCTTGACTTCAGCACAGGAACTCACTGTATATGAAGCAATCGCCGTAATGAGGCTCACCAACAGCACGACAAACCAACGCTGATCGACGCTCAGCGTAGCCAGCCTGTTGAACGTTTTGCTCATGGCCGTTCTGTGAATGGTAGAGGGGCAGAAGTCTTTTTCGGCAGATGACCAGTCAATTGCAAGAGCCGTTGATCCGAATAAGACTCTCGACCCTCTCCGTTAATCAGCCTTTACCGCCAGGGATATGGACTGAAACCCGATCGCCTGACAGCGGTCATAGACGTCAATGAAGTGTTGAAAAGCCACAGCATCGTCAAAGCCGATGATGATCTTTGAGTCGATATCGAATCCGACCAGTTGCGTGAGGCGGACATCAAGTTCAGCGGTACTGCCGACAGGCCGTTCATTCAACTGTATCAGCAATCGTCCTGTCACGTCACGGTCCAGGTAAATGCGGACTTCGGGTGAAGTCCATTCCTCTGGTTCCTGCTGCGGCAGATCCACTTGCGCTTCAGTCTGTCCCGCAGATAATTCGGCCGGTAACAGCGAATCGGGCTTCTGGCCGACCGACGCGCACACGAAGAACACCAGCAGCAGAAAAACGACGTCGATCATGGGCGTCATGCTCTCGTTGTCGAGAGGCGCGCGACGATTTCGATGGGTGGGTATGCGCACGATCAGTCACTTCCGTTCACGGAAACGGCAAACCGAATGCTGCGAATATTGTGGGCGGCACAATGTTCGATCAATTCTCGTACCGAACCACATTGCGTGTCCCGGTCGGCTCGCAAACGAACCTCCGGATTCACACCGGCTGCGGCGGCAGCGATTTGCAGGCCCTCTATCCGCCGAAAGACCGACTGCTGCGATTGAGCATCTGCACTTACAAACATCTGACCGTCACGATCAATCGTCACAGTCAATCGATGCAGCGCCTCGTCGTGCGGCGTATTGCCGCCCGTCGCGTCCGGGAGATTGACGGGTTCGGCCAGTTCGCTCCTCACGAAGTGGCTGGCCACCAGAAAAAAGATGATCAGCAGAAATACCACGTCAATCAATGGCGTGATATTGAACCGCAGGGGCGTTCGCTGGCTGTATTGTGTTGGCAACCGCATGAATTTTCGCTGAAACAGCGTCAGATCCGCTCAGCGGACAGAGTGTTCGACCTGCCAGAAGCAAGAAGCAGGCATCAAAGTCTAGCGATTCGTAGCGAACGACGTCAGGCATGATTACGATTCCTTAGAGACCCGGTCTTCTGAAAAGACCGGGTCTCTGGTGTGAATCCCTTTGTATTCCTGCGAACTGAATTCCATGTCCAACAAACGAGTTCTGCTGCTGGCCGGTGATTTTGTGGAAGACTACGAAATCATGGTCCCCTTCCAGACATTGCTGACGGTCGGTGTTGATGTCGACGCAGTGTGCCCCGATAAAGAATCCGGCGACCAGATCCGCACGGCCATTCACGATTTTGAGGGCGATCAGACGTACAGCGAAAAACCAGGCCACAACTTCACACTCAACGCGGACTTTGCTGCGGCAGACGCCGGCGATTACGACGGGCTACTCATTCCCGGCGGTCGCGCACCGGAATACCTGCGCCTGAATCCCGCCGTGCTGGATCTCGTGAGAGCTTTCGACCAGGCAAAGAAGCCGATCGCGGCGATCTGCCACGGTCTGCAGATTCTGGCAGCGGCCGGCATCCTGTCAGGTCGAACCTGTACCGCCTATCCTGCCTGCGGTCCGGAAGTCACTCTTGCCGGTGCAACTTATGCCGAAATCGCCATCGACGGAGCTCATGTAGACGGCAACCTTGTGACCGCACCCGCGTGGCCCGCCCATCCCGCGTTCTGCCGCGAATTCCTGAAACTGCTGGGCGTGCTGTGACATTGCTGACAGCCACGAGCATCCAGCAACCTTGGCTGAAATCCGCACCGCTGGACTTCTTCCACTGCCGATCATCCTTCCCTTCGAACGAGCCTCAATATGTCCCGCTTTTCTTTCCTGCTTCTGCTGATTGTCTTGAACCAAACCGCACTGGCACAGACTCTTGAACAGCAGCTGGTGAATCAGCCGCCGGGGGACCTGGCGGCTGAAGCCCGGGAATCCGGGGATGCCCGCCGAGGCGCGATTCTGTTTCATCAGGTGCATGTGGGGTGTGTCAAATGCCATGCTGTTGATGGAACCAGCAACTCGCTGGGCCCCGATCTGACGAAGCTAAGTGAGCAGAAGGCAGCCACCGATGAGTACGTTGTCACGTCGCTGTTGAAACCGTCAGGCGAGATTCGCAAGGGCTATGAGTCCATCACTGTTGTGACCATTGACGGACGGACTCAGACCGGGTTGCTGGTCAGTCGCGATGATGATGGCGTCGTACTGCGAGACCCGGCTCGGAATGGCGACCGAATCACCATCACTTCCAACGAAGTGGACGAGATTCTGCCGAGCAAGCTGTCGATCATGCCGGCGGGCATTGTGAACCAACTGGGCGGGCGGCCGCAGTTTCTGGACCTGCTGAGATATCTGCTGGACATCCGTGATGGAGGCCTTGACGCGGCGCGGAAGCTGCAGCCGCCTCCCGGACTGATCGCTTTCAAGCTGCCGGAATACGAAAGTCACGTCGATCATGTCGGGCTGATTCGCGGCCTGGACGACGCGGCCTTTGAACGTGGGCAGACGATTTACAATCGACTGTGCATCAATTGTCACGGCAATAAAAAACAGCCCGGTTCACTACCAACTGCTTTGCGTTTTGCAGAAGGCAAATTTCGCAGTGGTGGCGATCCACACACGATGTACAAGACGCTCACTCATGGCTTTGGCCTGATGGTGCCGCAGATGTGGATGGTGCCAAAACAGAAATACGACGTGATTCACTACATTCGCGAAAGCTATGTCCGCAAAGCCAATGAAAGTCAGTACGGCGATGTGACGGACGAGTATCTGGCCGCGCTGCCGAAAGGCGATACGTTTGGCCCGGAACCGATCGAATACTCGCCGTGGTCTGACATGAACTACGGACCGTCAATGATCAACACGTTTGAAGTCGGTTCGGACGGGCATAATTTTGCCTACAAAGGTATCGCGGTCCGGCTGGATCAGGGACCGGGCGGCGTGTCGAAGGGTAATCACTGGACAATCTTTGACCACGATACGCTGCGGCTGGCTGCGGCATGGTCACGCACACCTCAATCAAAAGCATCCGGTTTCATCAGCTGGCAGGGTATACACTTCGATGGTCGTCACAACGCCCATCCACGCATCGCTGGCGATCTGCAATTCGAAAACCCGACAGGTCCCGGATGGGCCAACCCGGCAACGGGGTCTTTTGATGACAACCAGCGAGTTGTCGGCCGCGATGGACGAAACTACGGACCACTGCCTCGGGACTGGGCAAAATATCGCGGGCTGCATCAGGTTGGTGATCAGACGATCGTCGAGTACAGCGTCGCAGATACGAACGTGTTAGAGCGTTTTGGCCATAATGTGATATCGATGGACGATCAGTCCACGACCGACGTGTTTTCCAGAAACATGTCGCTGGGACCTGTCCGGAACGACTTGCTGGCGCTTGTGGCAACGCATCCTGAGGAAGGCGCGGTACTTCGTCCGTTGACTGAAAATTCCGTCGTGCTGGTTGCGAACGCCGCAAAGCCGCGCACAGCGGCAGCATCAAAGTTCAACGGCACCTCACATCTGTTGATTAAGGACGGTTCCGCCTTCAACATGACGTCCGGTGATTTCAGCATCACGGCTCGCTTACGCACAATGGAGGACGGCACCATCTTCTGCAAAGCGAACGACCAGGGCCCCTGGGTGCCCAACGGTAAGACGTTCTTCGTGCGAGACGGACGCCTGTGTTACGACATTGGCTGGGTTGGCGCCGTGCAATCAAAGAAGAAGGTAGACGACGGTCAGTGGCATGACGTGGCGATGACCTGGAATCACAAGACCAGCCGGGTCACCATGTATGTGGATGGAAAAAAGAACGGCGGCGGCACATTGAAGCCGAAGAACAGTGTCTCCGGGCATGTGGCAAAGATCGGATTTACGTCGGGCAACTTTCCGGGCACTTCATATTTCACGGGTGATATCCATTCAGTTGCTTTCTGGGATCGCGAACTGAACGGTGAAGATCTTCAGGGCAGTCAGCAGGACAACGCCACCGGTGCTGCTGTCGCAGCGTGGGACCTGACGCGTTCCGCGGCAGCGGGCGCAGTTTCCGATGTCACGGGCAACAAACGCGATGCTGCACAAGTCCAGGGATCCGTTAAGCAAAGTCGCACGGCGATCATGGCGGGAGTAGTCGGCGACCGCGACGGGTTTTCCTTGCTGCAAAAGGACAATCGGATTTGTCTGAACGTTCCTTCCGGCAACCAACGTCGCAATATTGCAGTATGGACCGTCGCTGTCGTAGCGGACACAGCCCAGGACGCGCTGAAAGAACTTGCGGACCGGATCGAGGACCGTCTGAAGGTCGCGGATCTGGAACAGCGGATTCCTCAGAGCGGACCGGCACGGTGGCCGGAAATTGTTGCGACGACGCCAATCATGGGCCCGGAAACCGGTCCATTTGCGATCGATGTCCTGTCCACACCGATTGCCAACCCGTGGTTCGCCCGAATTCGTCTGACGGGCCACGATTTTCTGGCTGATGGCGACCGCGTGGCCGTGTGCAGCTGGGACGGTGACGTCTGGATGGTCAGCGGTCTGAAAACGCTGGGCGAAAAAGCTGCTGCACCGCAACTGAAGTGGCAGCGGATTGCCTCGGGGTTATTCCAGCCTCTGGGCGTAAAGATCGTTGCCGATGATATCTACGTTACCTGCCGAGACCAGCTGGTCATCCTGCGAGACCGAAATGGTGACGGCGAAACCGATTTCTATGAATGCTTCAACAGCGATCATCAGGTCACTGAACACTTTCATGAGTTTGCGATGGGACTGCAGCGCGACGAAATTGGCAACTTCTACTACGCCAAGTCCGCTCGCCACGCGCTGAAAGCCCTGGTACCACATCACGGGACGCTGTTACGAATTCCGTCCAACGGTTCGCGCACTGATATTCTGGCGACCGGGTTTCGAGCAGCTAACGGCGTTTGCCTGAATCCTGACGGATCGTTCATCGTCACGGATCAGGAAGGCCACTGGAACCCGAAGAACCGCATCAACTGGGTGCGCGAAGGTGGTTTCTACGGCAACATGTTCGGCTACCACGATGTCACGGACGATTCTGATGACGCGATGGAGCAGCCACTGTGCTGGATCACAAACGCGTTTGATCGTTCGCCGGCCGAACTGATGTGGATCGACAATGAAGCCTGGGGACCGCTGAATGGGTCGTTGCTGAATCTTTCGTATGGTTACGGCAAGGTCTACGTCGTCCCGCACGAAGAGATCGACGGACAGATGCAGGGCGGTATGTGCCAATTACCAATTCCCCAGTTTCCAACGGGTACGGCCCGCGGTCGTATCAGTCCACATGACAACGGGCTATACCTGTCCGGCATGTTTGCCTGGGGCAGCAGTCAGCAGGCTCAGGAAGGTGGCTTCTATCGGCTGCGATACACGGGCAAGGCTTCCAACATGCCTGTTGGATTGAAGGCCCGCGACGGCCGACTTGAGATCGGCTTCACCGATTCACTGGATGCCGCTGCTGCAATAGCGACGGAAAGCTATGCGGTGAAAGTGTGGTCGCTGAAGCGAACAGCAAACTACGGTTCGAAGCATTACGACGAACACGAGTTACCCGTCACTGCGGCAGAATTGTCGGCCGACGGTCACACGGTCACGCTTCAGATTCCAGAGCTTGGTCCAACGTGGTGCATGGAGATCAAATGTCGACTGAAATCTGCCGACGGAGAAGCGTTTGAACGGACAATTCACAACACTATTCATCGCCTGCCGTAGTTGGACCGCATCCGTTTCGTGTTCATTTTGACCCGAAACGTGAGCGAGGCGACAGGTTGTGTCGATCGCCTCGCTCAACCACATTCAGCTTACTGGCTCGTCGTTGTTTTCCGGACGACCTTCAATGTAGAACCAGTTGTGAATCGGCTTCAGAATCTCCAGCACTTCAGCAAGCAGCTGCTCATCCATCGGAGCATCCGCCCAATCCACCCACTGGGAAACGCGACCAGGATTCGCTGACCCGGTCACGCACGTCGTCATGTCCGGATTGGCGATCGAAAACTGCAGCGCCACTTGAGCGATGTCGGTGCCGGCAGCCGTGCAGTGGTCGGAAGCCTTCTTTGCAATCTCCCGAACTTCGGGAGTCGCCTTGTGCCACTCCGGTAGTGGTGCGCTGGTTAGCAATCGAGCAGAAAATGGCGCGGCATTCATGAGACCGACGCCTTGCTTCTGACAGATTGGTACCAGTTCCAGCGCCATGTCGTTCTGCAAAGTGTAATGGTTGTAAGTCAGCAGAACGTCGATGTCGGCGTTGGCCAGGATGTATTTGAACATCTTCATCGGATAGCCACTCACACCGATGTAACGCACCTTGCCTTTTTCGACCTGCTTGCGAAGTGCGGGAAGAGTCTCGTTGACAATCTGAGACATTTCGACGAACTCCAGATCGTGACACAGAACAATGTCCAGGTGATCCTGCCGCATGCGCTCCAGCGAGATGTCCACGCTTTCTTCCACTCGCCTGGCACTGAAATCAAAGTGTTGCCCGGCATAACGCCCCAGTTTCGTTCCCAGGTAATAGCTGTCGCGTGGGATATCGGGAAGCACCTGGCCCAGCAACACTTCACTCATGCCACGGCCATAGAACGGGGACGTGTCGATGAAGTTCATGCCGCGATCAATGGCGACGTGTACACTCTTCAACGCTTCGTCGATGTCGACTTTTCGAAATTCAGCACCCAGGGATGAGGCTCCGAACGACAGAGCCGTCAGGTCCATGTCCGTATTCTGCAGACGACGCTTTTCCATTTTGAATGAATCCGAGTCTCGGGAGAAGAGAAGTGGTTCGGAAAAGGGGTGTTTGAAAAAGGGGTCGGGAATCAATAGTGCGGAGCACCCGAAGGGCCGTTCCGGCTATTGATTCCCGACCCTTTTCCGACGCCTACTCTGTGAGGGTAAAGCAATTCTGTGCAAATGCGATGCTTCCGACCGACCACGCGGAACGATAGCAGCTTCGGGAATGGTATTCGACTATGGAATGACGAAGACTATGACCATGGCAACTGCATCCGGGACATCTTATCGTTTCGTGATTTCCAGGAGACCATTTTGTCTTCCCTCACAGGGCAGTTAGGATGTCGTTTTTCACTGTGGAGTCTTCATATGCGACATCTCGCGATAACACTGACAGCCCTGTTTGTTGTTACCCAGAGTTCGGCGGCAGAAAAGCCGAACATCATCTACATCCTTGCGGACGACGCTGGCTACGGCGATTTTGGGTGTTATGGAGGCACACTTCTGCCGACGCCCAACATCGACCGCATGGCCAGCGAAGGAATGAAGTTTACTCGTCACTACGCCGGCTGCACGGTGTGTGCGCCGTCGCGGTGCGTGCTGATGACGGGACTGCACTCCGGGCATTGCCGGGTTCGCGGCAACAGTCCGGGATTGTTGCTGGACGAGGATATTACCGTTGCCGAAGTTCTGAAAACGGCCGGTTATCACACGGCTTGCATTGGAAAGTGGGGCTTGGGAGCTCCGCCCCCGCTGTCCGACCCGAATGATCAGGGTTTTGATGAGTTCTTTGGCTACATCAGCATGTGGCATGCTCACAATTTCTACCCGGAGTTTCTGATTCGAAACGGCAAACACGAAGCGCTACGCAATATCAGCCAGAAACAATGGAAGGGCCTGGACGGTCGCGGTGTAGCGACAAAGAAAGTGGACTACGTACCGGATCTGTTGACAGAAGAGGTCCTGGACTTTGTTCGCGACAACGCGGCCAGCCCGTTCTTCCTGTACTATGCGCTAAATGTTCCGCACGCCAACAACGAGGGCGGGCGGCACAACCCGGTTCCCGAACGCGGCATGGAAGTGCCTGACTTCGGGCCTTACGCGGACAAAGACTGGCCCGGCCCTGAAAAAGGCTTTGCCGCCATCATGCGCAACATCGATCGGGACGTCGGGCGAATTCTTGATGAACTGAAATCGCTTGGTATTGATGACAACACGATTATTATGTTCAGCAGCGATAACGGTCCTCATCAGGAGGGTGGTCATCAAATGGAATTCTTCAACAGCAACGGCGACCTGCGTGGCATGAAGCGAGATCTGTACGAAGGCGGTGTTCGAGTTCCGCTGATCGTGCGCTGGGCTGGCAAGGTCACTGCCGGCACCACCAGCAACCACATCAGCGGTTTTCAGGACGTGTTGCCGACGCTTGCCGAGATTGCGGGGGCTGACATCCCGGACGACCTGGATGGGATTTCAATGGTTCCGGAGCTGACCGGCGGGGGCGTGCAGAAGGCGCACGATTTTCTGTACTGGGAATTCAGTGAGCAAAAAGGCAAGCGGGCGGTTCTGAAGGGCGACTGGAAGCTGGTGCAACTGCGGGTAGCCACAGAAGACAGATCGAACTTCGAGCTGTACAACGTGCGGGACGACGTGGCAGAAGAAGACGATGTGGCCGACCAGCACCCGAAACTTGTCCGCAGCATGGCCAGGCTGATGGAGAGTGCTCACACGCCGAACCCTCGGTATCCGTTGTTTCTGACGGAAAAACCGTAGGGTGTGTCAGAACCAGTTTTAGGGTTGGCGAGGAAAACGGGGTCAGGTACCAAAAACCGGAACGGCCCGAAGGGTGCTTCGCATTTTTGGTACC
>JAAERP010000223.1 GCA_024230215.1 Fuerstiella sp.
GCCACCGACTGGTGTCGGTGGCTTTTTTGGAAGGTCTCTATTTGTACTGACCGGCGAGCTGTAACTCCCCGGTCAGTGGTGTCCAAAAATTCTCGGAAGTCATTCTGAACACGCACATCGTGGCGTGACGGATCGCGTTGTGCAACCCCAAGGCTTCCCCCAAACCCTTAATTATCCGATGTCGCCTGACTACCTGACCGGTAATCAGGTGGAAACGTTGTACAAATGGCACCTTGCCAATGGCTTGGACTTCATGCCCGGAGACACTCTAGACCGCTGTTGGTGTCACAAATTGATCGCTACCGCAATTATTGGCAAGGACCACACAGCCCCGGTATCACAGAAGAATGGCATCTTTCACGGGGTGACGGTACACAAGCACAATGCGAACTGGGTGCTGTACGGCGACCTACACAAAGCGAAACTAAAAAAGAACGTTGCAAAGAAGAAGGCGGTGAAGCGTGAAAAAGCGAAAGCGTAAACGAGCTGGTCCCGTCGCCCCGTTCTATTCGAAATACCATAAACGGTGGCTCGTCCGTTACTGGGTCACTGGCAAGCGTCATGAACGGAAATTCCGTGATCAGGCGGCCGCCAGTGAGTTTGCCACCAGCCAGCACAACGACCAGCAGGACGGGATTGATCACAAGAATATGACGCTCGGTGATCTGGTGCGGAAGTTCCTCGCGACGAAGGCTGACAAATCAAGGTCAACGGTTGCCGATTACACTACCACCCTGAATCACGCCAAAGGCCTTTTTCGCGTTCCGTTGCATGTTATCGGACCTGCGGAGATTGATAGCCTGATCCTGACGCGGCCATCGCCGGCAGCTCAACGCCGATTGCTGCGGACGTTGTCCATGGTATTTCGCCGTGGCGTACGATGGAAACTGGTGAGGCTTAACCCATGCGACGGCGCGGAGAAGCAGGACCACAAACCAGAAAAGGCGGCAGTCTTCGAGGCAGAGGAAGTGACGGTCGTTCTGGAGGCCCTCAAGGCTCATCGATTGATCGGCCTATTCGATCTGGGTTTCACATTGGGACCACGACCAGAGGAACTCTTCGGGTTTCAATGGCAGGATTGGAACGAGCGGAAACAGACGCTCACCGTCGTGAGGAAGGTTGCCGAGGTTCACGGCCATTTAGACATCGGCCCGCCGAAGACGCCAGCGGCATTGCGTGATCTTGTATTGCCAAATCACATCACATCACGGCTGATGGATCGGCGGAAGGAAGCAATGAAGGAAGGCCGGGCCAGTCGATCAGATTGGATATGGTCGAACACGCGCGGCGGGCCAATAAGGCGAAGCAATCTCAGAGCCAAAATCTGGCAGCCAATGCTTGAGGCTGCCGAGGTGCGATATCGTAAGCCATATTGCATGAGACACACCGCAGCCAGCACGATGCTGAACGGCTGCGATGGCGTCCGGGGTATCTCACTGGCGGTCGTGTCGGCAGTGCTGGGGCACGAGAATTCACAAGTGACATTGGAGCGATACAGCCACACGATGAGGGCCGAGCACCAGCAGGTGGCGGCGTTCTGGAATGCTACTGAAAGGACAGGGTAATGGGCGACGACGTCACGATTGAAAACGTCCTGGTGTATATCGACGACCGGGCCGTTGGGTTTCAGCAACGGGTACGCGGGAAGAAAACCCAGCCAGCGGACCGGGCCGCGGCGGCGTTGGTGTCCGCAGAATTTGCCAGGTTGAAGCGTTGGATTCTGAACGGCGGCGGGATGAAGAAACCGAAACCCGACACCGTGAGGGGACCGAAACAGCGTTTATTGACGGCGGTTGAACAGCGGGCATTGCTGAAGAAAAAGAAATTAGCCGACGCGATGCTGGCTGCGATCGTCAGAGGGGACTCCGAGCACGTTCTAACACAGTTGGCGTTCAAGTATGAACGATCCGGCGGGCAATCGCTCGAAGGGGTCGAATGAACGGTTTGTGCGTTTTGAATGAAGCGTCATATTGCGGGCCACATTGAGGCGGACGAAGCAGAAAGGACGGGGTGAGATGGTAGACGAAACGGATGCGGAGATAGCTATCATTCGGCTCACGGCGTGGGTTCGGGATTATGGTGACACGAAAGGGAGTGTCTTTGCCGGGGATGTGTCGATGTTGTTGTTGATCGCGAGGGAGTCTTTGCAAAACACAACAGACTTGCGGCAGGCGATCGCGATCAAGAACGAGGCACTGGAACGAGTCGCGTTAATGACACCATTCGGCCATGACGGAATGGACGATCTGGTGAGGTCCGCGATGGACGCATCAGCAAATCAGGCGGACATGACAGGGGCAAAAATCAGGGCGGCGTTGGCGACGTGACCCAATTAAAACGCGACATTCGCGACTTAAAAGGTAGCGGTTAAGGTAGCGGGCACGCAAAAACGCTGGTCACTCAATGCGAGTTGACCAGCGTTTTTATTGAGTCGGGGCGACATGATTCGAACATGCGACCTCCTGGTCCCAAACCAGGCGCTCTAGCCAGGCTGAGCTACGCCCCGGGGCGTCATCATTCTTTGTTACCGTGAGACACGTCTCAATCCGAAACGGTTCGCGGCGTCCCACAGGAACAACTGAAGGGTCGGAAGTCTAGCCGGGGGACTGGCGTGTTTCCAGAGCCACACCTCATTATTCTCACTCAGAATAACGCAGTCCTGGAATGTGACGTCAGGAATGGCTGGAATTGCCGGAAACCAGAAACGGGGCGGTCAGACTCTGGACTGTCCTGGCGATGACAGCTGGTGGTCCCTGAGCCACGACGGCCCCGCCACCCAGAGCACTTTCCGGGCCGACATCGATGATCCAGTCGCTCGCTTCCATGACGTCGGTGTTATGCTCAACAACGACGACACTATGTCCGGAGCCCACCAGATTTCGCAGGAGAGTGTTCAAATACAGGACGTCCTGAGGGTGTAGCCCGCTGGTCGGTTCGTCAAGAATATAGAGTGTTTTTTCCGGACGATCGGCGGCCAGCTCCGTGGCAAGACGAACTCGCTGAGCTTCGCCCCCGGAGAAAGTGGCGGAAGGCTGGCCCAACGTCAGATACCCCAATCCCACGTTCTGAAACGTTTCCAGCAGCTTCCGGAGCGCTGCGAATTCGCTGAAGAATTCGCAGGCCTCGTCGACCCTCATCGCCAGGACATCCGCCACGTTCTTTTCTGCGAATCGAATCGACAGCGTGGCTCGATTGAATCGGCGGCCACCGCATTCCGGACAGCTTACGACCGCGTCCGGCAGAAAACTCATTTGCAGATCCCGCAGGCCCGTGCCCTTGCAGGCCACACAACGACCATCGCCGGAATTGAAACTGAATCGCCCCGCCGCATATCCTCGAGCTCGTGCCTCGCGGGACCTGGCGAATACCTTTCTGACGTCGATCCACAGTTTGCTGTACGTGGCGATGCAGGACCGGCGGGTGCCGGACAACGGACGATTGTCGACCGCCACAACTCGCTGCAGATGTTCCATCCCGTCGACGCCATCACAATTCGCATCAGCCGCTGCCAGAGCGCTGTCAGCGTTCCTGTTCAAATGAGCGGAAATGATCGGCAGCAGCGTGTCGACAATCAGTGAACTCTTTCCGGAACCGCTGACGCCAGTGACGCACACCATTTTGCCAAGCGGAATATTAACGGTCACATTCTTCAGGTTGTTGCAGCGGGCGTTGCGGACGGTAAGTTCTGCGGGAGGGCATGTGTCTTCCGTTGCGAAGAGCTGGCCTTGTGACGCCAGACCAGCAGCGGTGGGCTGTGTGCTGCCCGGATTCCGGTCTCGGTCGGTGTGCTCGCCAGTATGGTCGGTCTGGTCGGCTGAAGCCGCGAACGCACCGCTGATATCGCCTCTCAGATAGCGGCCGGTGGGAGTGTCGGACGTCCTGGCGGCGTCCGTCGGACTGCCGGAGAACAGCAATCGGCCGCCTTCGACGCCGGCTCCCGGGCCAAGGTCGACCAGATAGTCTGCCGCCCGCATAATCAGGCCGTCGTGTTCTACCACAACGACTGTCGCTCCGGAGTCCCGGATGTCAAACAGCGTTTGCAGCAGGTTCTGAGTATCACGGGGATGCAGACCGGCTGTCGGTTCGTCCAGCACGAAGCAGGCCCCATGGAGTCCCGTGCCCAGACACGCAGCAAGTCGAGCTCGTTGAAATTCTCCGCCGGACAGAGTTCGGGTGGGACGATTAAGGGTCAGGTAACCGATGCCGGCCTGTTGCAGACATTCAAGTCGACGTTGAATATCAGGTAGTGTTTTGGCAGCCACGAGGGCCGCTTCGTTTGAAAGTTGTTCCGCCGAAACAGCGGCCACCACATCGACGGCAGGTTGTTGACCTGGCATGGACGATTCCCACGATCGCAGGCGTGCAAGAGCATCTTCGACACTCAGCGATGTGAAATCCGCGATCGATTCCCCCAGAAACGTAACACCGCGTGCGAACGGCTGCAGCCGCGATCCTTCACACGCAGGACACGGAGCTTTGCGGAACACGGTGACGTCGGCAATTTCGTCAACGACGCCCGTTACTCCAAAGCCCTGGCAGTCCGGGCATGCTCCGTTTGCGCTGTTAAAGCTGAATGTCCGCGGCTCCGGCGACGGAAAGCTGAGATTGCAATCCGGGCAACTGAACTTCGTGCTGAAGAAACGGTCGCACCACTGTCCGTCGACCTGCTGGCAGACAACACACGTGCCATCGCTTTCCCGGACGGCCAACTGAACGGATTCACGCAGCCGCTGGTCGATTCCGTCCTTCACAATGATGCGATCGATCACGGCATCGACATTGTGCTCTTTGCCAGCGGGCAGATCCGGCACATCCGCGATATCCAGCAATTCACCGTCGACACGAACGCGGACGAAACCATTGCGACTGATGCGTTCGAAGACGTCCCTGTGGCCACCTTTCCGGGCACGGACCAGCGGCGACAGCACCATCAGCTTCGTTCGTTCCGGCAATCCCAGCAGTCGTTCCACGATCTGATCAACGGACTGACTTTCCACGGGTTTACGGCACTCGGTGCAGTGAGCTGTCCCGGCTCGGGCGTACAGCAGACGCAGGTAGTCGTAGATATCCGTCGTGATGGCCAGAGTGCTGCGAGCAGGGGCAGTGGTCGCCCGCTGATCAACGCATACCGTCGGCGGCAGTCCGCTGACTTCGTCCACCTCAGGCCGCGGCAACTGTTTCAACAGGGTTCGCGTGTGGACGGATACGCTTTCCAGATATCGCCGCTGACCTTCCGCGAACAGGGTATCAAAAGCCAGCGAGCTTTTACCGGAGCCGCTGACGCCGGTCATCACGATCAGCTTGCCGAGCGGCAGATCGGTGCTGACATTCTGCAGGTTGTGCGTTCTGGCGCCGCGTATCCGTATGGATGGTGACGTCTTGCCGCTGGTCATGGCTGCGTCTCTTTTGCCGGGACCATAACGAAGTGATCCGCCAAGAGCGAAGCTTCTCCGTCAAAGCGGTAAGCGCACAGGAATCCGTGTTTGGCGATGCTATAGTCAAGACACGCGATATTGGGCTTAAGCGGTGCGGGAGTGGCATGTGGCAACCAATAATGCCCAAAGAAGACCGGGGGCGCCTGAGCAGGGTAGGGCACCGCAGGCGCACTGGCGGGAATCGGCTCGCTGGAAAGATCTGGTTTCGCTGGCAAACTGTAGGACGCCCACGTCTCATCCGTCGGTTCATCAAACCAGCGTATGCGAATGCGACGCCGCACGTTGCCTTCCTTGTCTGTCACCGTTACTCCGTCGGGAAGCCTGAGTTCCGGGCCTTTCATCACGCACTCCACTGCCTCAAACAGCGGATCATCGGGTGTGGTGGCCTGTTTCAGAAACGCCGCCGTAAAGCTGCCCTCCCGCCTGATAGCCGAGGCGATCGTGTCAATGCCCGCTGCATCCCAGCAGGCGTGGACGACTCGAATAGGTCCGAGATCCAGATTCGGTGGCAGTGTCCGAAACCACGCCAGTGCGGTTGCAAGGTCGTCGTCGGTAAACTGTCGCAGCGTCTGAAGGTGCTGGCGTTCGTTCTTCTTTGAATGAGGACGAAGAAACTGATCCGGCGCTACGGGATCCGGCGTATGGTACGCCAGCGCGTTGAATTCGTGGTTTCCCATCACGGCAAGTGCTGCGTTGCCTTCCACCATCGATCTGGCGATGCGCACGACGTCCGGGATGTTCGGTCCACGATCGACAAAATCTCCGCAGAAAATGACTCGGCGGCAGGGATGCCGAAAACAATCGGATTGTTCCGAGTATCCCATTTTCGTCAGCAGTTCGACCAGTTCGTCGGCGTGACCGTGAATGTCTCCAATGATGTCGTACATGCTTGGGCAGTTTACTTATTCTCGTGAACCATTCCGGCTGGTAGTCAGGCCGTTCCTGTCAGGCAGGAACGCGTCTGTCGCAGCCACGAGTCAGCGTCATACGCAGTGATGTGGTGTATTATCAGTTAATCGTGGTCGCTGCCATCGCTGCCTGCAACGACGTAATGTCTTCGGTCAGGCGGCCTGCCGGTCCTGTTTCGCCCGCTTCACTCGTGGCGCCGATTTCCAGCGGCGATGCACCCAGAAGTACTGGTCAGGAGCCCTTCGAATGAGTGATTCCAAAGCCGTCGTGAACTTCTGAGTGATCTGCACAACCGCATCGGCGGTGGTGAAGTCACGGCTGTCGATAACGTCCTCGGTGGTCAGCTCAAACTGCGTCCACCGGCTGTCGTATTGTTCGTGATCCGGCAGTCTCCATGCTCCGCCGACCACAATCATAGCGTCGTACTGCAGAGCCAGCAGGGCGATGGACTTGAATGTTGACGCTGGTTTGCCGAAGAAGTCAACAAAAACCCCGCGCGGCCCCGCGTCCTGATCACATAACAGCGAAACGCTGCGGCCTGCAGACAGTTCTTCCACAAGCTGCGTACTGGCACCCGACTTGGAAATCGTCCAGTTGCCGGTGGATTCGCGAAATCGCTTGAACCACGAATGCAGCCACGGATTGTCCAAATCACGGGCAACGACACCCATCGAAAAATCAAAGTGTCCGAAAGTGTTGACTGAGATCTCCCAGTTGCCGAAGTGTCCTCCAAGAAACAGCACAGGACGGCCGGTCGCAACAGCCTGTATACATTCGCTACGTTGATGGAACCGCAGAACGTCAGTGCAGTTGTAAAGGCGAAAGCGACGCTCCAGCTGAATTATCTCACAGACCATGCGGAACAAATGTCGCCACATGCCATACGTGATTCGGTCGACTTCCGCATCGGAAACATCGTTGCCAAAGGCGTGACGGATATTCTCTGCGGCGACGCTGTATCGTGTCAGTCGCTGAGGCACAACGCGATGCAGGAACCACGCATGCGCATCAGCGATCCGTCGAACGGACCTCACTGGAAGACACCGCAGCACAAAAACAACGGCGCAAAAGAAGACGTATTCACAAAAGAATCTGGCTTTGCGGGCGTCCATGCCTTGTCGTTTCGAAATCGTGGCGGTCACTGCGGCGAATCTCACTGACTCATGGCCGCGGTTCACGTGTCTTAATAGCAGAACGGCTGCCCCCACGAGCCGGAACCGGTTCCGTCATGTCGTAAACTGCGCCAGGCTACGCAGTCTAGCGCACTTCGCAACCGCTCGCCAGACCATCCGCGGGCAGGCCTCTGACCGTGCCGCTCGCCGGGCAGCAAATCGTTCACACCGTGTGCCCTTATTGGGCAGAAACCTGTTGTTCCAATGGCAAAGCCGCCAGTCCGATTCCTGAATAATAAAAGCCTCGGTTGGCCATCTGCTGGCGGTCATACAGATTTCGACCGTCAAAAATCACAGGAGCGTTCATTTTCAACTTGATGTAGTCGAAGTCCGGGCTGCGAAACTCGTTCCATTCTGTCAGGATCGCCAATGCGTCAGCTCCGTCGCATGCATCATAATGGTGCTGACAGTAGGTGATGCTGTCGCCGAGTTCCTGCCTCACATTTTCCACGGCCACGGGGTCAGAGGCCTGAACGTTGGCCCCGGCTTCCAGCAGTGAACGAATGAAAATCAAAGACGGTGCGTCACGGATGTCGTCGGTACGAGGCTTGAACGAAAGCCCCCAGACGGCAACCGTTTTCCCGGCAACGTCGCCATTGAAGTAATCATTCAGTTTTCTGAACAGCACATTTTTCTGCTGATTGTTGGTTTCGTCAACAGTGCGAAGAATCCGTGGTTGAATGCCGTTAACGTCGGCGACAGCGGCCAGGGCCCGGACATCCTTCGGAAAACATGAACCACCGTAGCCGACTCCGGGGAACATGAACGAGAATCCGATTCTGGCGTCGTGACCGATGCCTTTACGAACCTCGTTGATATCAGCGTTCACCTGTTCGCAAATATTGGCAATTTCGTTGATGAAGCTGATTTTTGTCGCCAGCATGCAGTTGGCCGCATACTTGACCATTTCAGCACTTTCAATCCCCATGGAGATGAATGGCTTTTCCGTCCGCAAAAACGTCTTGTACAGCTCGTTCAAAACGTCGGCCGCAGCCTGTTCGTCAACGCCCACAACGACTCGGTCCGGCTTGGTAAAATCATCAATGGCAGCGCCTTCTTTCAGGAACTCCGGATTCGAGGCAGAGAAAAAATTCGTCTCCGTCCTGGATTTAATCCACGCGCGAACCTGTCGATTAGTGCCAACGGGCACAGTGCTCTTGCAGATAACAACAGCGTCCTCATCCAGGTACGGAGCCATTTGCTCGGCCGCACTTTGAACGTACTTCAGGTCGGCCGCGCCGTTGTCGTCCTGCGGAGTACCAACACAGATGAACACGCACTTGGCGCCGCTGATGGCTTCTGCGTAGTCCGTTGTGAACAACAAGCGACCAGCCGCAGCATTGCGGGAGACAAGCTCGGTCAATCCTGGTTCATAAATGGGAACACCGCCACTGTTCAACAGGTCGACCTTCTTCTGGTCGACGTCAAGACAAGTGACATCGTTGCCGCTTTCAGCGAAACATGTCCCCGTAACGAGTCCCACGTAACCCGTCCCAATCATCGTTACTTTCATCGATCTTTCCTAAAGCGATTGCGATCTTAAGTTGTTGTACTTCTATGCGAATTTCTGTGTTCCGGCACGCGGCTTCTGTTCCAAACCGCAACTCAAAATCGCTGCGGCGAATGTCGCGTTGTTAATTCCGAACTGCCGATAATTGATGATTGACCTCAGCCGAAGACTGGTAATTCCAGCGAGCATCGACGTCGCCGAGAATCCTGTCAAGTCTGCGTGAGGCATCGTCACTGCATTGAGTTGTGCTTTCCACACAATTCCTGACTTCGTCGGTCAAATAGATCGGCCGAGCCCGGACCTGGTCGTAAATACGTATCACGTATTCGCCCAGCACACTGATGCCAAATGCGTTCAGCGCACCAAAGAACGATGCCGTGATGATGATAGATGTCCAGCCGGGAACGGCAAACCCGGTCAAAGCCTTGTGATACAAAACGAAGCCGACGGACGTAAGGCAAACTCCCAACGACACTGCGGCGATGCCGTAGAAAAGGGTCAATGGAAAGGACGAAAATGAGAAAATGGCTGTCTTGGCGAGTTTAAACAAGCCCACAAATGAAACGCGTGGATGGTCATCGTGACGTGCCAGCCGCTCCACAGGAATCCCCGTTTGGCGAAATCCCGTCCAGCTACGAATACCGGGCAGATAGCGTTCCCGTTCGGGAAGACTTAGCATGGCATCGACCACGCTGCGATCCATCAGGCTGAAGTTCCCCGCGTCCTCGGGAATCCGGCTTTCGGCCACGGCGTTCAGCACGCGATAAAAGCTGTGAAACAGAACCCGCTTCGGTAGCGACTCTTTGCGGTTATATCGTTGAGCGTAAACAACGTCGAATCCGTGTTCCCACTGTTTCAGGAAATCCGTGATCGCGTTAGGAACATCCTGCAAGTCGGAGTCCATTAGAATCGCGACATCGCCACGAGTGTGCTGCAGACCTGCATGTACAGCCGGTTGGTGTCCGAAGTTGCGTGACAGGTGGACAACAACGACCCGTTCATCCTGCTCCGCCAGATCGTTCAGCAGTGCGCGACTGCCGTCCGCCGAACCATCGTTCACGTAGACAATTTCCCAGGTGCGGCAGCTACGCTCCAGCACATTGCGCACAGCGTCCGTCAGCTTTCGCAGAATGGCGGCTTCATTAAAAACGGGCATCACCACGGACACGAAGCACGCACGGCGATCTCGGATTGGTGCATCGGTCACGGCAATCATTTTCGCAGCACTCCTGCCAGTGACAGTCCCGCAGGAACAGGCAGCTTGTCCATGCACCACCGTTCCGCGGCAGCTGCCGACAACAATGCTCGATTGGTAAGACCAGAGACTTCCGGGAAATCGGGTTCTTCCCGTTTCGGGAAAACCCTTTCCCAACCACGAACCGCCATTGCCGCGGGCAGAGTAAAACTGTTCCAGTGATTCAACCACTGCACTCGAAAGCCCGCCTCATTGGCCTGGCGCCGAAACTCTCTGGCCGTGTACCGGCGGAAATGCCCAAGCTGCACGTCCCAGCGACTGAACAGCCACGGATAGGCGGGCACCGTCACAATCACAGCGCCGTCATCTGCCAAAGCACGATGCACGTGCTGCAGAACCTCGACAGGGAATTCGACGTGTTCAAGCACATCCAGCAGAACAACGGCCCTTAAACCACCGTCTTCAACGGGCCACTCGTCCCCCAGATCGTGAATGTGGACATCTTCCACGCCACGACTGCGAACGTGTTCCACCGATTCGGCCATCAGATCGAAGCCCGTCACATCGTACCCGATTTCCTGAAACTCGATCAGATTGCGACCGGAGCCGATGCCGCCTTCGACCAGACGACCGGGCGGTGGGCAGTACTTCTGCAACAGCCGAGTGACCAGCTGACGCTTGGCCACGTGCCACCAATAGCTATCCTCAAGGTCGACGAGTTGTTGCAGGTGGCTGGATTGCATGTGTCAGTGTTTTCCCAACAGAACAGACTCCGAACTGAACTCTGTCGCCCCAGCGAAGAGTCCCGGCCTCATGGACGAAGCTACCACCTGTGCGGGTCTGCGTTGGACTGACGTCTGCAGCGGCAACGTATTGTGCGGATGTTTCGGAAAGTGTGACGGTCGTACACATCATGTTGATTTTTGGCAACATCGTGCCCGGTGTTCGTTGTGCTGGAAGGCGTTTCAGGCGGTAAATCCCACACAATCGCCGTTGCCTGAGCAGTCGGGGCCTTTGCATTCTGCGTTCACAAAACGCAACTGACGGCCGGTTTCAAATTGACGAACTCCATGCAGTGACACAGGGTTTCCCTGTTGAAACACGCGTCACACGCAGCTACAGCAGTTTACTTATTGTCGTGAACGATGCTGGCTCGTGGGAGCAAAAGAACTGCCATTGAAAAACGTTCTTCGCGGCCACAAGTCAGCGTGAAAGGCTGTATCCGAACATCGGAAGTGCTGGAGCATCACGCGCGGTAAGAGAACAAACCAGACCTGGACTGTCCGTGCCAACATCCACTTCGCCAGCCGTTATGACCGATTCAGCGATCGTCTCCAGACGGACGATCGGCGCGGGCTGCGTGCTGCTGTTGCTCCTGCTGGGACCGTTATTCGTGTGCATGCCGTTGAACTCCGACACGGCATTGTTCGACCTTCAGGCAGAACGGGTTCTGCAGGGCGGCGTCCTGTACCGCGACATCGTGGAACCGAACCTGCCAGGCGTTGTCTGGATTCACCTTGCCGTTCGCCCATTGGTGGGCTGGTCGTCCGAGGCAATCCGTGCGGTCGACCTGCTGATTTTCGCTGGAATCATATTCCTGGCCATGCGTATGCTGCGAGGCCATCGGGCCGGCGCCCTGTTTGCATTCAGTGCCACCATGTTTTATCTGTGCTGCAATGAATGGTGCCATTGCCAGCGCGACACATGGATGCTGCTGCCGGCTGTTTCCGCTTTGCTCCTTAGACTGCGGTCAGGGACGGTTGAACCGCGGCGCTTGCAGTTCGCTGTTCTGGAAGGGTCACTGTGGGGCTGCGCGTTCTGGATAAAGCCTCACGTCGCGGTGCCGGCGCTGATTGTCATCGCTGTCGACACAATGCTCCGACAGAATCGAAGCGGCGTTATCAAAGACATTGCCGCCGTAATCGCAGGCGGGATCCTTGCGGCTCTGCCCGGAATCTGGTGGTTGATCGACAGCGGCGCATGGCCGCATTTTTGGGAAATGATGCTGGAGTGGAATCCTGAGTATCTTGAGGCCGGACGCGAGCGGCAGAGTCCTGAGCGCTGGTGGATGATGATCTACCGCTTTCACCCATGGTGGATTGTACATATTGTCGCCGTACCGCTGGCGTGGCAAGCAATCCGAGTAGCCATTACCGTGCGAGATAATATTGCGTGCGACCGCACAGTGAGTCTGGTGGCCGCCATATACGCCGGGTGGCTATTGCAGGCATTAATCCTGCAGCACGCCATGGACTATATCCACGCGCCCCCAATCGTTCTCGGTCTGCTGCTGATCAGCTCATGGCCGTGGCAACTCGACATGGCACCTCGCCGAGTTGCCACCGGCGTCTTTCTGTGTCTGGCCCTGCTGGCGGCACCGATCCTGAATCTACAGCGTCTTGCCATGTGGCCTGGTTGCTGGTCCGAAGGCAGTTCAATGCCGATCCGAGCCACACTGGCTCACGGTACGTTCCCCGCATGGCAGCAACTGAGCAAGGTCGTCGACTACCTGCGCGAACAACGCGTCAAGGATGGTGAACTCACGTGTCTGAACGTCCACAGCGTTCACGTCTTTCGAGAACTCAGAGTACAGCCAGCGACGCGATACTGGTGTACGTTAATCCTGCAGGATCTGTTTAAGCACCGCGCCGCCGGCATTGATGCTGCCGTGCGACGAAACACGTCACGTTTCATTGTCACGGAATCGCTTGAGTCCGGGCTGACGAATGACGATTCCCCGAACGACTTCCCGTGGAATCGTCCCGTCGTATTTGAAGCAGGAACATACAAGATACACGCTACAAATGTCCTGCAGCCAGGCCCGGAAGACGGCCAGCCATTGCCCATCAGATCGTCCGACTCAGACGTACAGACAGAGCTGCCGAATCCAACGCTGCCCAGGACGGCCATTCATGATGATGTATCTTCAAAATCAATCTGACGGTGTGGCGACCGCAGCACCTGGCGGCGTACCGCGGCTGAGGACACATCGTTTTCCCAGATCGTACTTCGCACCATTCCACAGCGTCATGTACCTGTCGCTGTCCGAGAATTCTGAAGTCCACGTCTTTGGATCGTAGAGCAACACAACTCCGTCGTCTTTTCCAACGACATTAAACTGGTTACCAACAACGACAATCCCCGTACCTTCGTCAATCCCAATACCCAACAACGCATGGCGGTTGATGGATGGTTCCATCTTTCCGTCTGGATCCGTGAGGACTTCGATCAAACCCTGCTGGCGATTCCGAGGAATCACATGTTGATCAATGGCCGAATTCTTAATGTAACCCAACCCGCGCTGGTGGTCACCGATCAGAATCCCGCTGCCGCTGGTATCACCTCGAACCAGAAACGAACCCTGAATCGACGCACCTGCTGAGCTGCCGCCAATAACGCCGCCACGTTGCAGCACATTTCGAAATTCCTTCTCAGTCAACGTCCCCAGGTACGCGTCCGCAATTCGCCATTGCCGACCTCCTGTGAACCAGACAGCGTCCGCGTCGCGAATAGGTTGAACGAACGCTTCGGTGTCGGCTTCCATTCGGTCATGAGTGTGAACGACGGTCACATGGGACATTTCGCATTCTTCGCGGGCGTACTTTGCTGACCTGTGCCCGAAGTAGTCGTACTCCGCTTTAGTGGAAGACGCCGTAGGTACAATCACCAGCTTCGCGTCCCTGCCACCGGCCAGCTTGACAAAGTGCCTGAAGACGACTCCGTCCCGGTCCCCACCTCCGACAATCACCAACGTTCCTCTGGCCGGACCGATGCAGTCATCCGCAAGCGCAGGCAACGTCGAGTGCACCAACGTCGCGACAAGGCAGACAGCAAGAGAGAGACAACAGTCTTTCGCAAAGCGGAAACCACCGCGACGGATCGTTGTCGGACCGGGCACAGCGGAACAATTGCTCAACAGCTTCACGTGAGACACCTTCCAAATGAGTTCAGAACAGCTCCGACAGCGGCTGACCGTTCTCATCGACGAAGCGTCTGGGTCGCTGGCGTTCGTCAAGATACATGCCGCCCAGTGGGACGTCCATGTGTTGGTAAATGGTTGCGGCCAGGTCTGCCGGAGTAACCGGACGTTCCTTGATCGCACCACCGTCACTGGTGCTGGACCCAATCACCTGGCCGTGACGCAGACCGCCCCCGGCAAGGCACATCGACATAACAACGGGCCAATGATTCCGGCCATCTACACTGTCCTGCGTGCCCATGTTTGGAGTGCGGCCGAATTCGCCCATCGCAACCACCAGCACATCGTCCAGCAGACCACGTTCCTCCAGATCTGAAACGAGGGTCGTCAGCAGATGGTCGAACAGCGGCAGCAGTGGTTTAAGTCCCTTCGAGATTCCTCCGTAAACGCCACCGGGAATCCCGTGGTTGTCCCAGGTGCCGGATGCTGTGTGATAACTCAGATCGAGTGTGACAAAGCTGACACCCGCTTCAACAAGACGTCGAGCCAGAAGTGCCTGCTGACACCACAGATGATCTCCGTAACGCTCGCGATGCTTCACCGGTTCGGCCGAAATATCGAACGCTTTTTGGGCACGCCGTCCCAGCACCATGTCGAATGCCTGCTGTCCGTACTGGTCGACGGCATCCATCGAACCGGACTGATCGAGCCCGCTGCGAATTCGGTCAAGATCCTTCATCAGCAATCGTCGGTCAGACAGCCGATCCGCGTCCAGTTGCCCTGGCAGCTGAAACAGGTCGGCGCCTGTCGTTCGGTTGAGAGACTTACCCAACAAGTCGTACTGTGGCAGCACCGACGCCTTGCCACCGATAAACGGATCGTATTGTTTGCCGAGCCACCCGCCCCACGCGATATGTGTCGGATGCTTCATGAAGGCGACGTACGGTGGCATCGACGGATGGTTGGGGCCGTGATGCTTCGCCACGATGGAAGCGATCGCCGGGTGACGGTCTCCTTTAGGATTCGTGCGCGGCGCCGCTTCGCGATTGCCGGTCTGCATTACCTGATTCGGCTGATGACTGCTCTTGCGAGGATCGACAGATCGAATGAGCGTGAATTTGTCCAGCATCGCTGCCTGCTTCGGCAGATGCTCGCAGATAAATGTCCCAGGCAGTGCCGTGGGAATCGGCGCAAACGGCCCGCGATTATTGAACGGTCGGTCCGGTTTCGGATCCCAGGTATCGATGTGACTGGGACCACCTGTCATCCACAACAGGATGACACTTTTATGACTCATCGGTTTGCCGAGGTCGACGGCGGCTGCTCGAGTCTGCAGCAGTTCCGGCACTGACAGGCCAGCCATTCCCGCAAGTCCCGCCTTCAACATGTTTCGACGACTATGGACCGTCAGTCCTTCGTTGACCAGCGGGTAATAATTCGAGAAGGCGTGTTGAGCGTGGCTCATGGATGGGCACCTGAGGAGGAGACGCCTCGATTGTCTCCGGAAAGATGATGAAAGTCCACTGCGAACCGGTCTCCCCGGTACGGCAGTCGCACTCAGAAGACGACGGCGCGTTGTTTTTTTGGCAGTATTCCGCCAAACACCTCTGTACCCGGATTTGTTAACCGGCATGTTCGCGAAAAGGTAGCGTCGTTGAATGGGGATTGACGACAACGCGAGTGGTTCCTGATTCCGGACATCAGCCAGTGTGGTTTAAGGCACCAGCCTCGTTAAACTCGTAACTGATTGAAGGGACTACAGAATGACGTCGCCAGAGCTTATCATCCAGTAATCCGCTATTTTGGTTTTCGCCTGCTCCCGATTTGTTTCCCAATCTCAACTCAGACTGCAAGACATGCACCCGGACAGGATCGGTTCATACCGAATCAGCCGCAAGATCGGCTCTGGCGGGATGGGTAACGTCTATCTGGGCGTTCATGAAGAAACCGGTGACGAAGCGGCTATCAAAGTGCTGCCGGCCTCGATGGCTCGCGAGGATGGTTTCGTCATCAGATTCTCTCGCGAAATCGAGGCATTGAAGACGCTCAGCAGTCCGTACATCGTCAAACTGTTTCAGAACGGAACCTCGGATGACGGCAGCTACTATTATTCGATGGAATTCGTTGACGGCGAAACTCTGACCACACTGATTTCCCGGCGAAAGAAGCTTCCGTGGCAGGAGGTCATTGAGATTTCATTGCAGATCGCCCTCGCACTCAAAGCCGCACACAACGCCGGTATCGTGCATCGGGATCTAAAACCATCTAACCTGATGCTGACAACAGATGGCACCGTCAAGCTGACGGATTTCGGTGTCGCGCACATATTCGCCACAACCCGACTGACTCGCACGGGCGGCGTTGTGGGAACAGCTGAATACATGTCCCCCGAACAGGCTCGCGGACAACGCGCCACCAAACACAGCGACCTGTATTCCCTTGGCGCAGTTATGTACGCCATGCTGACCGGCCGACCACCGTTCACCGGAAAAATGGCCAACGACATTCTGCACAAACATCAGTTCTCACAATTCGACAAACCGAGCCACTACGTGCCCGAGATCCCCAGACTGCTGGAAGACTTCGTCTGCACACTTCTGGAAAAGAAACCGGGAGACCGATTCCCCGACGGATTAGTCGCCATCAAACAGCTGGAAAACGTACGAGCCCGGATCGAATTCTCCGATCGAGCCAATGCAGAAACAGACGTGGCCCGTGCCGCAGCTGCCGCGGACCATACCGCCGACCGCGCGTCCGACCATACGGTCGGTGCGGATGCAGACGATGGTGAGGCAGAGCATCGTCCTGGTGCGGCCACGATGGTCCGAAACTTTGTGCGGGACGATATTGAGCGACAGTTGCAGCAGTCGCCGGTCGCGAAGTTCCTTGACAACACGTTCGTTCTGCTGGCTTTATTTGCAATTGTGATCGCGGCGGGGATCTACCTGTCCATAGAAACGGCACCTGATCCCGGCGAAGAACTTGCCGTGGCTGAAAAGACTCTATCAGGCGACGCGACGCCGGCATGGTTAAGAGTTCGCGACGAGACCCTCATTCCGTTACTGGAGGCCGACATGCTCCCTGATCGCCGTGCGGATCTGGAAACATGGATTCGCCGAGTGGATCAGTACGAATTCTGCCAGAACATCAACATTTCGCCCCCGAGTGACCCGTCCGTTGACTCAGAATTACAGCGTCTGGTCCGCCACGCTTTTCAGACATACGACAGTGGAAATATCGCTGAAGGACGTACGGAACTGGCAACCGTATATGAGATCATACGTGACGACACGCAATACGCTTATCTTGCCGAATTCGTGACGGCGACGCTGCATGACTGGAGTGCCGAGCAGAACACTGCGGGTCGCCGCAGTTTTGTGGCCACCATGCGCAGCCGGGCCAAAACGCTGGCCAGAGATAACGACATCGCTCGGGCTGCCACAATTCTTCGTTCCACCATTAAGTTGTATCAGCAGGATGCCACCGTAGCGCGCGAATTGACAGATTGCCGCCGACAACTACAGCAGCTGGAGTCCGCTGCAATGGACATTCAGTCAGAAAACAGTTCCGGCGAGCAGGTGCCGTGACAGACGCTGTTCGCCTCAGTACATTCCCTACCCGGACCGTTGATCAGCAAACTCAAAGAAGACCAAACTCGTCATGGACCTCAAAGAATATATTCGATCCATTCCTGACTTCCCCAAGCCCGAGATCATGTACCGCGATATTACACCGATGTTGAAGTCGGCGGCGGCCATGAAGGAAGTCACCCGCCAGCTGGCCGCACCATTTCGGAGCGCCAACATCACCTCTGTGTTGGCCGCAGAGGCCAGGGGCTTTGTCTTTGGTGCTCCATTGGCCATGGAATTAGGAGCAGCGTTCGTTCCGGTACGAAAGCCAGGAAAGCTGCCGTTTGACACAGAGGCACTGCATTACGATCTGGAGTACGGCTCCGACACTCTGGAAATCCACAGCGACGCAGTTGAGCCAAGTGACCGCGTATTGCTGGTTGACGACCTGCTGGCCACCGGCGGCACCATGGGCGCCTGCCTGGAACTCGCGACAAAACAGGGAGCGGCCATCGTCGGTGCTGCGTTCGTAATTGAACTCGCATTTCTTAACGGCCGTGATCGGCTGGGAGAAACCACGATTCACAGCCTGATTCAATATCAGTCTGAAGACGCTGACGAATAGCACAACCTGCCTGATTTCGTGAACCGTTCTGGCTCGTGGGCGTGCCGGCTTGTCAGGCCGAAACATATCTTTCGCGGGCACGAATCAGTGTAACACGCTGTAGATGCTGCCATGTCTGATCCTGCCCTGTCACAGCTTGTCGAACGTTTTCAAAAAACGATGGCGCACGCATGGATGGTGCGGACATTTATTAAGCACTGCGACGAAGTTGAGGACTACCCGGAACTGATGGGCATTGTGCGGTCGGTGTTTGACATGAGCCGTGCGATCGATTCCAAGACGGAAGACCCGAACACTTACTTCAAATCTGCTCGCAAGAAGATCGGAAAGCTCCGCGAGGCAGCTGAACAGTTTCAACAGGACGCGTGGAGTGCCTCGACGCATACCAACTTTCAGCAGGCTGTCCACTCTGTTCAGTACGCCACAGAGCAGATGGAGAATATTCTTGCAGAAGCCGAAAATCTGATTCGCAGCTGCAGATAGATGCAGGCAAAGGGTCAGGTCTTTTTCGGTCGGGGGCTGATCCGAGCCAAAGACTGTTCATTCGGAAAGAAGTCGACCCTTTCGCCACCTGAAAACCGTGGTCTCCCGAGCTGTAGATCCTTCAGCAGTTTGACGACGGGACACGTGTGCCGTAAAACGGAGTTCTGCGTTCTCACCCAGCTCACCAGTTGAAGGGCATTCCCATGCGACTATTGATCTTCCCGGCCATTGCCGCCGCTTTCGTGGTTTCGACAGATCACGTCAACGCCGAATTGAAAGCAGGAGCGGCCGTTGTCGACGTGACGCCATCAAAGTTTCCAGTACTGGTCAACGGAGGCATCACAAGTCGCAGCGCATCGGAAGTGGTCACCCGAATCAATGCTCGCGCCATCGTGCTGGATGACGGTCGCGAACAGATCGGAATCGTGGTCGTCGACAGCTGCATGATGCCCCGACCTTTACTGGACGAAGCCAAACAGCTGGCATCGCGGCAAACTGGATTAAAGCCCAATCGAATCCTGGTTTCCGCGACGCACACTCACACCGCACCGTCGTCGATGGGAGCACTGGGGACAGATGCGGATACCGATTACCTGCCGGTGCTGAGAGCCGGCATCGCCGAAGCACTGGTCAAGGCGGCCGCCAACCTTGAGCCCGCCAAAGTCGGCTGGGCCGTCGAGAACGCGGCCGACTTCACCGCGCTAAGGCGTTGGATTCGTCGACCGGACAGACTGGCAGACGATCCCTTCGGTAACATGACAGTTCGCGCCAACATGCATTCCGGCAGCAACTGGGACGACGTCACCGGGGAATCCGGACCGGAAGACCCTGATCTTTCAATGATTTCGCTGCAGGCGCTGGATGGCCGGCCGATTGCTGTTCTGGCGAATTTCTCGATGCATTATTTCTCGGGACAGAAAGCGCTGGCCGCAGACTATTTTGGTCTGTTCAGTGAAGGACTGCAGGAAACAATTGGTAATGCCGACGGAGATCATCCGCCCTTTGTTGGCATCATGTCCCACGGCTGCAGTGGCGATATCTGGCGACGGGACTACAAGAAGCCTGCCGAAGAACGGGACCCATTCAAGACAATCGAAGACTACACAGCAGGGCTGCTTGAAATCGCAGTCAAGACGTATGCAACGATCGAGCACAAGGCGGACGCTGACCTTGCGATGTCGGAAGCAAGACCCACGCTGAAGTATCGAGTACCTGACCAGCAGCGTCTGGACTGGGCACAGAAGATCGTGAACGAATTGGGCGACCGGCCGCCGAAGACACGTGAAGAAGTGTACGCCCTGGAGCAAATCATCCTGCACGACCGGCAAACGACCGAGATTGTGGTGCAGGGCATCCGCATCGGCGATATCTGCATTGCCACCACACCAAACGAAACGTATGCGCTCACCGGACTGAAGCTGAAGCTGCAGAGTCCGTTGCCGAAAACGATGGTCATCGAGCTTGCCAACGGCGGCGACGGTTATATCCCACCACCGGAACAGCACGTCCTGGGAGGCTACAACACATGGGCCGCCCGTTCGGCCGGTCTTGAGGTGCAGGCGGAACCGAAAATCACGGAGACCGCTTTGCAGCTTCTGGAAGAATCTACCGCGAAGCCGCGACGTCATTATCAGCAAAGTCGTGGGACAGCCGCCGTCGCCATTGCCAGGGCCAAACCGCTGGCGTGGTGGCGAATGGACGAAATGGCGGGGTCGTACGCCGTCGATTCCTCCGGTAACGGCCGGGATGGACATTACGAACCAGCCGTCGCTTATTTTCTGGAAGGTCCGGCTTCTGACAGGCTGTGTGCCGACGGAGAAACCAACCGAGCTGCCCATTTTGCGGGCGATCGCATGCTGACCCGGCTACCGGAGTTGAAAGACACGTATACCGTGTCGATGTGGTTCTGGAACGGCATGCCAAACGATGCCCGCGAAGTCGCTGGCTGGATGTTCTCCCGTGGCCACGACAACGGACTGAGCGGTGACAGCGAACATCTGGGCCTCGGTGGAACGGCCACGCAGCCGGGGCGATTAGTGTTTGCACGCGGAGACGGTGCCAGTCCGCTGGTCGGCTCAACAGAGATCACCCGCTGGACATGGAATCATGTCGCTCTGGTCCGCAATGGGCGTGACGTCCGAGTGTATCTGAACGGGAGTCCGAACGCTGAGATCGAGACCGTCGTGTCCTCGGAGGCTCGGTTAACGAGCGACCGATGTTTCTTCGGCGGCCGTTGTGACAATGACTCCAACTGGGAAGGCCGTCTCGACGAAATCGCGGCCTTCAACCGAGCCCTGTCGCCCTCAGAAATCAGCAGCTTAAGCGCACGTGACTAGAGCAATTTACCTATTGTCGTGAACGATACCGGCTCGTGGGCATGCCATTTTTGCTCTGGCTGAAACGCGTCTTTCGCGGCCACGAGTCAGCATAACACGCCGTCAGCATTCAAGCAGTTCGAACAGTGTCTGAGTTCGTAGAATCGCTGCGTTCTCCGGAAACGTGTGAAAGGCATGAACCACGAGTCCCTCCTGCAGCACGTCGCACTTCAGCAGACTGATGCATTCCGGACTTTGCGGAGTTGCTCCCGGTACGATCAGGGAAGCGGTGGCATTTTGGGCATCGATTTCGAATTCCCGGTGCAGCTGCAGATAGACGTCCAACGGGACACTCTCAAGCTGATAGCTGCAATGATACCTCACGTGGGGCAGGTCAATCATGTGCGTGCGATAACCGATAAGCCGTCGATCGATGACCTTCAGATGTTCCGGAAACCCCTCCTGTTTCGTTGCAACCACTTCGGTGACGATTGACTGATCCGTCTGAAACTCCAATAGATGGCCCGTCGGCCCGATGCGCATTTGAGCCTTATGACCGCCAAAACGAATCGTACACTGCTTTGCAGAATCGAAGAGCTCCGGATGGATCGGCCGTTCGAAGGTGCGCAGCACCATGTCGGCAGCATCGGGGCGAATAAGTTGCAGCGGCATTGGCTCAGCACCGTGTTCGGAATTGATCGATAAAACTCAGAAAAAAACACATCACACAGTCTACCGTTGGTGAACCATGCCTGGGAAAGATCGAGTATAGATCGTCCGACGGGTCATTCAGAGGAAGAAAAAAGTTGTCTTCAGGAAAATATAAACTGCCCAAAAACGGCCTGACGATTCTTTCGTTGGGTGTGAAATCACGGTAAGAACAGCCACAGCGGCGAGAGGGCGTTCGCGATGAACCGTTTCCGTCAGACGATCACTTTGGGGCCCTGACAGAGTCGTCGTGGGAATACCGAACAAGGTACGCCCAACGCAGAATCACGAAGGAACTTCCCAATTTCATCATTGGAGATTCCTTGTTCGATATTCTGCGGTTCCTGTAAAGACACGCGGGGCTGCAGTAGTGCGCAGAAAACGGCGAAGTCTTTTCTTGCCCATCACCCGCGGAACTGGTGGTCTACCGTAGAGGAATCAGGACCCAACGCGTCGCATTCATTTTGAATACAGCGCAAAGAGAGTGCTGCAACCTGCCACAACGTTCGACACTCACTTCGGCACATCCATCTTCTGAATTCTGAAAATTGCCCGTCGAGTTCTTATGAACAACCCGCCAGCGGCGATGGCCGGCGTTCCCAGGATAGAGTCGCCCATGTCGTTCACCGCAAGCACATTCAGTTCCGGTCCGTCCTTCAGCACAACGACTCTGCCGTTTTCGCTGGCCACGTAGATTTTCCCATCACCGTAGACAGGCGATGCAAAATAGCTGCCTTCGTTGCGAATACGAGCCGGACCGAACAGGGACTCACCGGTTTTTGTCTGAAAGCAGGTGGCAATACCGCCCCCCTTGATCAGCAGCATGCGGTTGCCGACAACCAGCGGTGACACAATGTGATCGGTGTGCTTTGTAGGGTGTTTCCATAGAACGTGTGTCTCCGTTACGTCACCTCGCCCGCCGCCTTTAACTGCCAGGATAAATTCTGCGGCCGGGTCTTTTGCGTCGTAGGCAGCCCCCGCAAAGTTGTCCGGGTTCAGAAAGGCGGCGTCCAGTTCCGGTCCCTCCAGGTCACCGTCAGCATCCAGATCGCCGCGACCGAATGTCTTGCGATAGAAGCCTTCCGGGACCGGCCGCTTACCGACAAATGCCTGAATCTCATCCTTTGTGATCCGGTCGTCGCTGTTGCCGGTTTCGGCTCGATCGACTGATGCCAGCCATTGATTCGCAATGCCTCCACTTTGCAGCGAGATATAGATAATCCCGTTGACGCATACCGGAGTCGTCTTGATGTTTCGCAACAGCGTTCGGGCATACCACAATCGTTGCCCCGTTGCCGGATCGTACCCGACCAGCAGTCCGGTGCCGGCCACGACAATCTCGTCGCCGGTATCTGCCTGACAGATAACCGGGTGCGAATAGTTGACGGCCATGTCACTGCGATCATCCATCCACTGCAGTTTTCCCGTTCGTTTGTCGAACGCATAGAAGGCGGGATTCAGATCATCGTCCTGACAGAACAGCAGCAGATCCTTGTAAAGCACGGGCGACATTCCGGCCCCCCACTTGAACACAAAGTACGGGACCGGCAATTCTTTCTTCCAGACGTCCTGTCCGGTGGCCGCGTCAACGGTCAGCATTCCCAGCGTGCTGAAATAGAAATAGACTCGTTCGGCATCGGCTGCAGGCGTCGTCGCAGCGTGGCTGTTTGTTTCATGGATTTCTTCGACATCGCCAGCCGGCCACGAACGTTTCCAGAGTTCCTGCCCGAACTCTGCGTCAAACGCAAAAAGTCCGACAGTCTTATCGTCGATCATTGCCGATGTAAACAGGCGCCCCGCCGCCACGACCGGACAGCCAATTCCATCACCCAGATCCACCTTCCATCGGACGGCCTGGGTGGACGAGAACTTTTCCGGTAATGGACCGGATGCCTCAGCAATCCCCGTACAGTTGGGCCCTCGAAACTGCGCCCAATCCGCTGCCTGCATAATGGTGGTACCACAGGCGATCAGAATCACAGCGACTGAGCGCAGGTTTCGCTTCCACAGACCGTGCATCGTGAGTATTCGATGTTTCACGGAGCCGGAGATCGCTTCCTGAATCTGACAGGTTGGTTTCAGATAGTCGCCAGAGCAATGTCTTTGGATCATAACGTGGTTCCTGGTGTGATATTCGATGCATCATGATTGCACGAAGCCGCATCGTTGTGAATCCAGTCCGGCAAATGCGAGCACCGCGGGCAATTGCGATAGGCTCAAACCCTGTTTGCTTTTACCATGGTCAGTCGACTTCCTGCCTGACACCCGCGTTTCCGACTCAATCAATGAACTACCTTGCTCATGGATATCGGTTTCTTGATTCCCCCCAGTTTCTGGCAGGGACAGCGGTCCCGGATTGGCTGAGTGTCGTGAATCGTCGCGTCCGAGCGCGCAGTCGGTTAGTGCAGCCAGCCGTCGAAGAAACGGACTGCAACGATATCCGCAACATTGGTCGAGGGATTCTTCAGCATCATCACGACGACGATGCGTTTCATCGCTGCCAGCCTTTCCAGCAGATGGAATCAATTCTGGCCGCAGAGTTTCGCCGTCACATGCCGGATAGATTCGATCACCGGCCGGGGTTCCTGGGGCACATCGTCGTTGAACTGATGCTTGATGCTGCGTTGGCTGCAAGGGACGAAACACTGCTCGATCGTTATTATGCGGCCATGAGTCTGGTCGACTCCAGAATGGTCGAACGTGCCGTCAATCAGATGGCCACAAGACAGACTGATCGGCTGGCATGGTTCATCGATCGATTTCTGGAAGAGCGATTCCTTGAGGACTACGTTGATGACGAACGCATTTTTTTTCGCATCAACCAGGTGCTGCACCGCGTAAGACTTCCTGCGATGGAAAAGGCTGCGATTGAAGTGCTGACGTCGGCGCGCGAACTACTGCTGCAACGTGGCCATGAACTGCTGGATGTGATTACTCTGGCGGGGAAACAGTAACCAGAGGGTCGGCAGCCTTTGTCGGGTGATTTACGTCTGACATTGGAATGATCATTGTCCGAAAAAGACTCCCGACGCTTTGTCCCTCCCGAGCAACTGGGACGCTTCCAAATGACATCGTTCCGGCATAGAGTCTGTTCATGTCGAAGGCATTTGTCGACACAAGTGACGATACAACGGCGAGTAATTTGAGAGTGTATAGATATGGCCAAGGGCAAAGGTGGCAAGAAGAAAAAAACAGAGGCCGAACCACCGATCGAAGCGTCCATGGACGAACTTCAGGAGATTGTGCAGGTTCTGGAATCCGGTCAGGAACCGCTGGAAGTCGCCTTGCAGAAATTCGAACGGGGCATGGGGCTTCTGGGTCAATGTCATCGCCAGTTGGATGACGCAGCCCAGCGAATCGAAATCCTTACTCGCATCGGAGCGGACGGAGCGATCGAAACTGCGCCATTCGACGCAACCACGACGCTTAGCAGACAACAGAACTTCGATTCTGACGCGGACGATGAAGAAGCCGGTGAAGATGATGACGTCGAACCATCATCGTTGTTTTGAACTCGTTGGAGCTTTTTCACAGGCAAAAGTTAGGGTGGAAGCATTCGCCGGAAAAGGGGGTCAGGTACCAAAAATGCAAAGCACCCTTCGGGCCGTTCCGGTTTTTGGTACC
>JAAERP010000224.1 GCA_024230215.1 Fuerstiella sp.
CGGAACACCTTCGTCCCAGCGCGTCCACTTTCTGAGTGTTGTCGCATACTCTTCGCGAGTTCTTTGCGCGGGGTTGGCGGAACGGAGGTACTTGGTAACTGCGGATTCGAGAGTTGTCGGCATCATGAAACTCCGCGCCGCTGACATTTCGCGTCAGTGCATTCGTCCCATCAACCGGTGGTCGCTGCATTGGCTCCTTCCGACTGGTGAAAAGAAAGTGCCATCATCCTTGATCTTGACCGGTCATAGCTCCGAAATGCAGAGTCTATTCCGTGAAAACGAGACTTGTGGAGTCTGGCCTACGAAACACTGGACACGCCCTTGGCCATCTTGGCAACCGCTCTTCGCGGCCAATGACGTTTTGGCATGAGGGCGCAAGGAAACTCGCGACTGTATCAATATGACTGTGCGTTTAGGCTGATATTGTGACTTGAGAAGAGCTGGCCGAGTCCAATTGGTTCGGCGCAGCTGTGTCCTTGCATCAAGGGCATTTCTGCACTTAGCCTGAATCGCTAAGCAACGGCGGATTGTCCAACTTCTGTCAGTTTGAGAGAGCGCGAAATGCCTTCGGTCGGGGCGACCTCGGAAGCTCTTGAGTGCTCCAAAAACTCAGCGGCGGGGGCGACATGGTGTAGGTAGGACCCTACGTTCCCGCTCTTCTAGTTGAGTTTCTGTATGTCGGGGCCCGGCGCAGAAATCTGGGAGCAGTGTGCTAGTCCCTTTCGGCCAATATGGCCCTGGCGTGGGTGGCGTAGTGGCCACGGAAATCGTTTCGGTAAGCCTCCAACGTGTTCATGCCTAGCCCTTCATGGTCGCCACATCGATACAGGGCGCGGGCTAGAATCAGTTCGCGAAGCGATACGTTGCGGGTCGAGTCATCGCCGAGGCCCCTTGGCGTGCGCTGAATGACGTGCTGGATTCCCCGGAACGCGTGTCCACCGACAGCGGGCATCCGAAGAAGCCGGGCGAGCGGTTCTGCCGCCCTTGGATCGCGGATGCTCTCGAAGGCGATCGCCAGGGCACGGCAGTGGGAGAAGTCGCTCGCGGGCGTCAATTGCCGGGCCTTTTCGATCAGGACGTCCATGGCACGCGCGTCGCCCGTACGACCTAGGGCAATGATCAGGTCGTCGAGCGGACTGGTCGTTTCTTGGTGGTTGCCGAACCCGCTGAAGTTATACCCCTTGTCCCACTGCGCTTTGGCGACGGCCTGGATCAACGTCTCCACGCCCGTGCCATCACGCAGCATGCCCAGCACGTGCGCGTAGCGAAGGCGGACCGTTTCGTCTTCGGCACGGTTGTGCGCTTCGCACAAGAGCGGAAGGACGGTCTCCGTTTGTGTCAGTATCTGGGCGATGCCCGTATAGTCACGCCCGACCGAGGCGACGGCGGTTTTGATCTGGGCCTCGCTGAGTGGGTAGCTGTCTTTGGCACCGATCAGTTCTTCAGGAATGGTGCCGATGTCCGCCAGATGGCGCTGCAGCTGCTCCACGTCGATCTTGCGAACCGTGGTGCCTTCGCGCGCCGCAAGGGCTGAAGCGTAGCCTGCGGCGTAGCTGTGATTCTCGACGTCGCGTTGCATCCGGATCACCGGCATGGCGTCGCCATGGGCGCTGATGCCCAATCCGGTGACGAGGATGCCGTCATAACCTTTCGGCAAGAGTGCACGGTAGGGAACGTTGCCGTAGAGTGAATCACTCCTGTTTTGACGGAGTATGAAGAACAGATCGTGGCTGGGGAAGCCATGGTTGTCAAAACGGCTCTTCGAGACGGTAATCACATCGGGGAAGACGCGCTGATTGATGATATCCATGGGAGAAATGACAATGTCACCAATGATGCGGCGTCGCGCCCGCGTATCGATCAGTTGCCCATGATCGTAGGCACCACTGAACTTCTTCTTCTTTGCCACGACGAGGGTACGCCACATGTCCATCACATCATCATCCAGGACGAACGTCCAATCCGAATTCTGCTTGTCCTCGCCCGGCGTCCAGGCCGGGAGCCCCGTGCCCTGAACGGCAATGTGCTCGCCGCCGATCATCTGGGTCTTGCAGCCGGCCGCGTGGGGGATGACCGCGTTGCCGGTGGAATCGATGACCGTATTGGCAAGGATTACGCCGCGCCCCTGCGGGGTAGCGATCACCACGCCCTTGAAGCGATCGCCTTGCACCACCGAGCCCACGCCGAGCGACATGAACCAGACATTCGCCCCGGCCTTGGCCAATTCCCGGCGTAGCCATTCCATCTTGGTTTCGATGTCAAAGTCTTGATGGAACTCATCGCTCTTATATCCCGGTCGTGACGTCATGTCGCCTGCCATGGCGGAAACGCCTTCTTCCACCTCGATATTGAAACCGGCGCGATTGCCATGGTAGTAGACCGCGACTCGGCCCAGGGTTCCGACGCCGCCCAGTCCGTGCAGGTATTCGATGACCAGCGTGCGAGCCCCAGCGCGAGCGGCGGCGATACCGGCCGGCGAACCGCCTGTTCCGCCTCCGACGACCACCGTGTCATAACGGCCCAGGACGGGCAACGCACGGGCCGGGCTGCGGACCGCACCCTCCGATGGGTGCCAGCGCAGGCCTTCCAGCATTTCACCGACCTCCGCTTGGATGCTCGCCGGGCCAGACGATCCGCCGACAACCAGTTGATTCGCTGCGGCGAACGGGCGTGACTTTGCTTCTTGCGCGGCAGCCGCCCCAACACGCTGGCCGAGGCGAATTCCATTGAGCGGACGCAGCAACTTCCCGGCCGTCTCACGCGAGACATCGGCACAGCCGCCAAGCACGAACAGGTGATCCACTCCGGTGGGCGTTAGGGCGGTGAGCGGCAGTTCGCTGGCCCCAGGCCAGGGTCCCGCATAGGCTCCTTCGGATTTCACGCGGTCCGGCGGGACCTGGAAGAGCATTTCGGCGTAGCCGGCCTGATCGTGATGCCACGACTGGTCACGGGCGATCTTGTCGGCCTCGACGAAGGAGGACCAGGACCCGTCGCGCATCGGAATCTCAAACTCGTATTCGTAGACCGGATAACTGCTAGATTTCTTGCCGCCAACCTGATAGCGAAGTCCGGTATCTTTGGCCTTCGGACCTGGTTTGCCGCCCAAGACAATGCGGCTGAAGGTCTGAGGACCGGAAGGATAGTCCGTAAATGGAGCCCCGGCAATTCGGGCGGCCACGCCACGATCGGTCGCATCAATGATGACCTTGCCGCGAATCGCCTGCCGCCCCGAACGGTTGGCCACCACGATGCCGGCGAGCTTGCCATCCGGATCGCGCAGAACTTCCGTCACATAGCTGCCGTAAAGGAAGTCGACCTTGGAGTTGAGCAGAGCATCGTCCAGTGCGCTTTTGACAGCCATCGGAGTAACGACGCGGCGGTTGCCGACCGCTTTCGCATCAGAGCGTCGCCTCGGCGCTAAGATCGCCAGTTCCGCGACGAGCAGTCGCTCGACTTCTTCACCTTTGGCAACCTCTACTTTGACATACCGGGCCGTAACCGTTTGATCCAGGGCATGCAGGACTGGTACATCCCTGGTTTGGAGCCGTGGTAAGGTATTTGGAGCGTTACCGAGTGATTGCCAGGACTGCTTGTCCGAACTGACCGAAACGGTCACTCTTTCAATGACAAAATCGTCAGCACGGTTGAAGGCCATCAATCGGACTCCTGCCAGTTGCATCGGCTTGCCGAGGTCGGCGATGAGGGTGACATCTCCGTTGTATTGGACGCTATCCGGGCCAACCTCCGAGAACTTGCCGTCCGTGAGCATGCTGCCCGTATCGGGGTGCCGCGAATGGGACTTGAGGGAGGCCGAATAAGCAAATGGCAGGCAGTCTTCGGACTGAAGGTTCGTTTGAACCATTGCGTCGCCGTAGATGGCTTGTCCCAGCTGAGTCTCTGGTTGTTCGTCTTCCTCCAGCCAGAGTCGATACGTTCCACACACGTCCGCTCCCAAATAGGGGCGATCCGTGGCCACAAACACCTTGGCGCCATTCTTGGCCGCGGCCTCCGCGGCGGCGACACCACGAAGCGTGCCACCAACGACGACAACGTCCACGTCATACGCCAACGGGATCAGACGTTCGGACTCGCTGACGGTCCGCATGCTTGAACGTGGTGACTGGCCGAATCCGTTCTGAACAGCCAGGCTGCATGCCAGAGCGACAAGGAACGTCGGTTTCATTCTGACTCTCCATCTATTCAATATGCAAAGGTCAATAAGTCTGTGCTTACGTTCCGTCTTGCCCGTTGTGGACTTGCCTTCGCCGGGCGTCTGAACGACCGATTGTGCAGCTGCAAAACTGCAACGAGCAACGAGCAACGAACTGAGGTTCGACTCCATGCCGCTCTGTCGCGCAAAAGCAATCCCTTCCACGTAACGTCCAATTCTAGAAGGAGCCCACCATAATCACAAACAGCCCCTCGGCATCACCCATGAAGAGAGCGCTAAGGACCTCGTGGCGGAATGAATGCCGAGAAGACCTCTCACAACGACAGGTCAAGTCTGTTAGTCATGATGCATTTCGCTGCGACGTGGAGCGTATTTTGCAGCCCCACCGTTCAGAGTGATCTACTCGATCTGGAAACTCGACAGAGGGTGTGGCACGGGAAAATAGGGGCGGCCAGCCAAATGACTCTCGTGCCGTACAACGCTGGAAACGCGGACGGGTGGCGGACACCGCGGAAGTTCTTGGTTCCTCTAGAAGTTCAGAGGCAAGGCACATCTCCTACAGTTGTGATCGTCTAGAACTGCAGTCGGTTGCATCGGCCGCCTGCAGGAAGGACTCCCCCGCAACTCGCAGCGGAGAAATCGACCGCCTGCAATTCGGGTTGGCCACTTTCGGCCGCAGATGTGTTAAAATGATGACACTTGGAGTAGCCTCCGCGGTCGTAGTAGCGGGCGGCCGGAATAGCTCATGACGAACCCGTCATGAGTTAGTAACCAGCAACGCAGAACACGTTCGTTTGTTGGCTCTGATCGAGACGTGACCTCACTGCAATCGCTGGTCGAATCGCTTGAACAGCGACAGGAAATGCAGCAGGCTATCCATCAGTTGATGACGCCTGACGACATACCGGAGACGTTCAGTAAGTTGGCGGTGATGGAACCGAATCTGATGCGAGTCGTATTGCAGGCAGCTGTAGCTGCACTTGTGAACCGTCAAAGCGTGTCGGCAGTTGAGGCGGAGCTAAGCCGTAGAGCGGAAGCAAATTAGCCGGCAACCACAAGCCGATTGCACCGTGGGACTGTTGGCGGCACCTTGCAGCGGTTCCACTGGCTTTGAAGCACACTGGCGGCCGATGACAGAATGAACCAGAATGTTCGCGAAGGTTCGCATCCGTAGACGGAAACAAGATGACAGAAATGGAACGAAGTCCAATGGACGGCCAGACGGTCCTCTTCGAAGCAGAAGACGAAGATCAGGCGGGTGATTTTTTCATTGAGGTGGCAACTCCGGTGCCGTCGCGACTTGTGATCGTTTCACACAAAATCTATGCGGTCTACTCGTCGGACTGTCGGTTCAACTTCGTCGAAATCGCGCGGCAGGCGTCGGCACAATTTGGCGATGCGTTTTACGAATATGTCAGCGACGAATCGGACTTTAGCTTCTGGCGTGAGGGCCAGGTGCTGTTGCATCCGCATGGGCCGGTCGGGCGCGGAGGTCGAAAGCAGATTTCAGCGACGCAGAAGGAGTTGTTTGTTGATTCGCAACAGGCGTATGGCGACGGGTTTTGGGAACACCTGCGTGAATTCATCAAACGACCGAATTGGACGGACTCGGGCTATATCATTTCCAACACCTGAAGCCCGCTCGCTACGCAGAAAACAGTCGTCGGCCGTCAATCATCCTGACCGACCGCACCACCGTACTTTTCGAAGACCGTCTTGACGTACACTGCCAAGCTTCTGACCAGCGCGGGATCGGCGGCGGAAAGCGGTGTCGAAGCGTCAAGTTCTCCGTGGCGAGCGGCCAGTACGATTGCCCGTGGGGTTAAAAAATATTCATCCGTGCCTTAATTCAGACAGCGCAGAGGATTTACGTCACGATCAATTCTTCCGATTCGGACGCTTGATTTCGCAGCAACCGGCCGGGATGCTGGACTGAACATCGCACTTCAGGACTTGGTGATCCATTTACATCATTCTGCAACCCTGGCAGCTTCTAGAGCGCTCTGCAGTTAGGGGTAGCGGTACCCGGACACCATCACCCGGACACCATCACCCGGCTTCCCTCAGCACGTTCTCAGCCAGCATGAGTCGAACGTGATCCATCCCGGGAAACTCCGGCCGTGACGATCAACATGCCGGCACAGAGGGCCACCAGAGCCACCATGAAGACGTGTGACGCTTCCGGTTGTCGGTGGTTGACTTGCTGGCCGGGATGAAGGCGGTGCGTGCGGATTGGACGCTGGTGTTGCTGGGCCGGAAAGGGCGCTGCGGTGCATCCATTTACGTGGACGACGGCACGCTGTCGGGTGTCCGTCTTTGGGGCGAATGAGCGGGTATCGCGATACCTGCAAGGCACTCAAATCGGTGTTTTCTGAACAATCACCGAAGAGAAAACTCAATGTTTTCCGGTGTTTTGGGAGCCTTTGACGTCTTAAGAGTCAGTTGCTCTACCAATTGAGCTATAGGAGCTGAGTTGACAAAACATCGTTTGCCGCATTCCAAGGGTATCGGTGAGACAACTGACGATACGCGTCAGGCATCTGCGATTCTGACCAATAACTCCGGTGGCGGAAACCATGTCGGCCAACGAGGGCGGATGATAACAAGAAATCCAGGCCTGATAAGTCGTACGGCGAGTTTCTTTGTTTGCTCATCCAAATGGACGATGGGCTGAGAAAACAAAGGGCAAACCCTGGTATTTTGGCAAGTCGGACGATGCCGACGCGGCGCGGTAGTCCAAGCATGGCCAGATTGATGACATCCGTGCTTTCAGAGTACACGAACGGCAACTGCAGAAAGAACCTACAGATTCGGTCACAACGGCTGACACCGCTCACCTAAATCCTGGTTCGCAAGAAAAACGGTATGATCATGGTAACATCCCCGTCAATACTCCACAGAGTTCCCCGACAACCACAAACTGTTGGGCGGTCATGTCGGCCGGAAAGAAAGGAATGCCAGGCGGCATGCAATGGACGACAACGGGAATCGTAAGTCCATTCCCGGTTTCACTGTGCTCGCTGGGCGAGAGAACAGCTGATCGCTGGCAGGAGGGCGATCCTGTTTAAGCAGCCGAGAAAATCTTCATTCTGCCGTCCTGCGTTCTTTCTGTGCCACGGTTGATGTCCGGCCTCAGAGTATCGGAGCGCACGCACAGTTGTATAATAACTGTGGACTGGCAGGATGGCTGCAGCATGACTCAGGAAGCTCGGTGACGACACCACCGGGCGTGCCCACAATGTGTATCGAATGAGCCTTCATGAGCTTAACGGGACCAGCATCCAATTCGACTGACAGACCTCGACTGCCACGCACACTCACCGATTGGCTTCGCGTTTTCGGTCCGGGCGCCATCATTGCCTCGCTCACGATCGGAACGGGCGAACTGATTTTTTCGACTCGCGGCGGCGCAGTATTCGGTTATCACATTCTGTTCGTTTTCGTGATCATATCGCTGCTAAAGTGGGGGCTTGTGATTTCGACAAGCCGGCACATGATTCTGACAGGGGTCCATCCCTATGAGCGGATGATCGATCTGCCTGGCCCACGTGGCTGGCTGCCGATCGCGCTGTTGCTGATGATGACCGTCTGCATGCCGATCTGGATCAGCTTTCATTCGGGAGTGCTGGGCAATCTGACGTCGTGGCTCACTGGCACACGCGGTGTGTTCAACGGTGGCATGGATTACGTCTGGGGAGCCGGGATTCTGATTGGCGTCATGATTCTGACAGCTGCCGGCGGATACACCGTTCTGGAACGAGTACAGCTGTTCGTCGTCACAGCACTGGTCGTCTGTGCCGCGCTGACTCTGATCCTGTACCAGCCCGACTGGCTGCAGTTGATTCTGGGCGTCGTACCGCAACCGCTGTCGTATCCGGATTGGCTGCCGGAAAAGTACCCGGAAATCGCCAGGCATTCGGTATGGGTGGAGACGACTCGTTACGTCGGCGTAATCGGCGGCGCGGGTTTTGATTATCTGGCATATACATCGTGGCTCAGAGAAAAGAGCTGGGGCATCCTGCCTGGAAGAGCAACGTCCGCGCAGCTGGAAGAGATTGCGGCGGATTCAAATCACGAAGTGCGGAAGTGGGTCAACGCACCGTTGGTCGACTGTGCGATCAGTTTCGCTTTGGTGGTAGCATTCAGCGCAGTGTTTGTGGCATCGGGAGCGATGATTCTGGGCCCCGAACAAATCGTGCCCGAGGAGAACAATCTGCTGAACCTGCAGGCTCGCTTTGTCACGGGAATTCATCCGCTGTTGCTGCCGCTGTACGCAAGCGGCGCGTTCCTGACAATGCTGGGAACGCTGTACGGGACAATCGAAATTGCCTGTGCGATTGCGGACGAGATTGTGCGGTCTTTTTTCTTCGAATGGACAGACCAGCGAGCTCGACGGCTGCGGCGCGGCGTCCTTTGCTGGTGCGCGCCATTGGCACTGATTGTCCTTGGTTGGCTGTTCGTGCGGCAGTCAGTTCTCGTTGAGAGTCCGCAGACACAGGTGATGTCGTCGACGGATTCTCTGGATTCGGTTTCAGATTCAACAGTCGCAGTGAACGGATCGGAATCCGGCAGCCAGGGGGACACGTCCGTGCGGAAGAACAAGCCTCGGCTGCTGCTGGCGATACTCACGCCGGTCAATCTCTTCACGGGCGTTCTCGCGTGTGGCCTGGTCTGCATCGTCGTGATCTGGATGGACCGCCGCTGGCTACCAGCCCAACTTCAGCCGCCCATCTGTCTGACCGCCATGAATGTCGTATCGGCGACACTCTTCTTCGGATTGGGCATCAAGGGATACTGGGACAACGAAAACCGAATCGTCGTCGTGAGCTGTATGGTCGGCATCTTCGTATTCGCCATGATCGCGGCTGTGGTGGCCGGTCCAAAACTGCAGGCACTGCAGTCTCACCCAACGGCAACAAGAGAAGATTTCGAGTCATGACACGGTGATCACGAACTGCGAATAAGTAAACTGCTCTAAGCGGCGTGGTCTCGTCTCGCAGACTCGGAATCGGAAGCTTCAGAGTCGGCACCACGAAAGTCTTCGGCCAGCAAACGGCATTAACGATAGGCCTCAGGCTTCTGAGGAACGACACCAAGCTTTTCGTAATTGAATCCGCTGGACAGAGGCGCGTAGTTACCGATGTACTCCACACTGCTGCCAGGATTGATAAGATCCTCCATTTGCAGACACCAGTAAACCGCATTTGTTGTCAGTCGGCGAAGGCCGGAGCTCTGGTAATCTTTCGCGCTGCCCATCGTGAGGTGAAAGACGCGAGCCGTTTTGCCCCAAGTGCCTGTCCAGGACCTGGTCCATGCCACGGGCAATGGCTTCTTCTTTGGATTGACGCCATCGTCGTGGCTGCGTCCCAACAGTGGCTGCCCAAGCACAAGTGCCTGACAGCCGTCAGGAAGACTCTTACCTTCCGGAAAGGTTCGGTAGACGTCGGAAGGTCCCCAAACGTCTAATACTCCGCTCAGGATAGGATGGTCCTGCATACCATCCACTGGAATGCCTCGGGTGGAGTCAGCATGCCAGTTGCCGTGGTGGCCCCGGAACGATCCGCCCAGAACATCGTCTCCAAAACGAACGTTCTTCCCGTCTTTTCGGTACGGAAAATTCTCAAGGAAGCCGTGATTAGCCGTTCGAATTCCGATGACAGGTTTTCCGGAATCAAGATATGTGATGATATGCTGAATCTGTTCGTCAGGCAGCGTGATGAGTCTGCTGAACAGAATCAGCAGGTCCGCCTTCTGCAGGTGTTGCAAACCAGGAATGCGATGCTGCACGGTCTTGTCCTGCCAACGAATTTTCTGTGTCGGATCGACCTCGTCCTTTTCGTTCAGTGCAAACAGAACGGTGCAATCAAAGCCGTGGCGCTTGGAGAGTATCTTTGCGAGCATCGGCAATGACTGTTCGCTGCGGTATTCCTGTTCAGCAGAGACCAGGACAATATGCCTGCCGCTGCCTGGCCCCGCGCCCCCCGGATACGTCAGCCACAATGGGCTGTCCGGCACCGGATGTCGCTTCACGGACGTGTGTTTATCGTACAGACGCTGCCAGAAGTCCTTCCAATACCCGTCGTAATAGTCGTAAGCGGCAGTTTCAATATGCTTAGGATCGACGGATTTCGGTGACGTCGCCGGATCAAAGTCTGTCAGGTGACCTGTTCCAGCGCGTTTGCGCGGAGACACAAAACGCCAATCGGGATCCCCAAGGACGTCACTGCACAGCCGTGCCAGCGGCGCGTCGTAGTCTTTCAATTGCTCGCGGGTCTGAATGTGATTGTGGTCGTGGTCCATCGTGCGGTTCGTGTCGTACCAGCATTGCAGACCTTCTGCCCAGTATTCCGCACGGTTCTTTGCGGCGTAGCACTGTTTCCGGCCACCGAACATGATCAGCACTTTGTCCGCACCTGTCACCATCACCTCGGAATTTGTCGGCATTCCGTTCACAAGAATGTCGCCGCTGTCGAGACACGTTCTGATTAGCGCCGGCGATACTGCGGGAAACCATCTCACCAGGACATCAAACAGGCTGACCGGCGTTTCACTCTTCACTCGCCGAAATCGCTGAGCTGCCCGCCCATCGTTCCAGAGTCCGGCTTCTTTGGCCTGTTCGAAGCATTCAGTCAGTCGGTCCTGCAGCCCCTTGTCAAAGCCCGCCCCGTGAATGACGTGACCGAATTCGTGAATCAGGATACTCTCAAGCTGCATTCCTCCTTCAAATTCCAGCACATCTTCCTCTGCGAACACGACCGTTGGTCGACCATTCTTCCGCGCCAGGAACCCACGACTGCGCCAGTTATAGAAATCAAGTTCTTTGCCCGTCTTTTCACTGGCAAACTGAGGCAAATCCGAAGTCAGTTCGTTGTGGCCGATCAGGATGCAAAGTACTTTCTCGTCGCGAATACTCTGAGCGATCGGGGGATGGATGCTCTGCATGATCATACTGAACTGATAGGCCGCTTCCCGATGCGCAATATCGGAGACTCTCTCAGAGCTGGCGATCAGGATTCCTTCGGCCAGCGTAGCCTTCAGGTAGAATGCAGCATTCAGATCGTACTCGACCGCCTGCTCATCACTCAACGGGCCTACTATAAACTCTGCGGCGCCAGCCAGCGGAAGAGCTGTCATTGTCAGAACGGCGACGCTGACAAGTTGCCGGAAAACAGTAGACCAGGTATGCATCAATATCTCGCGTGCAAAAGACGTTTATTGTGATCAGACGGCCTCTGAGCCGACGCTACTACAACAGCAATCGGTATGTTGGTCCAGTCGGGGGCACGGATCAATTCGGTCGATCCTGGAAGTCGCAGCGATTCGGGAAAAATGAATCATGAATGCGGTGTGTGACCCACTGGAACAACTGAACTTTTTCCATTTCGACCATCACCAGACACGAAACCACGACATCCGGGTATTCCTGTACCATCCTTTCGCTGGAAGATCGCACCACTTTCCTGCACCTTCTTTTCAAGGAGGGTTAAGCCTAAGCGAGGGGAGGTTCCGTCATGGGCTGGCAGATTTGAATCGCCCCATCATGGTCTTTCGCTTCGCGAGAGGCGATGATGGAGGCCAAACCCGATTTCACCTGTAAGAACTCGCCATGAAGAACCACATCATTCTGTCGCTGGTCGTAATAGCAACTCCCTTCGTATTCGGTTCGAGGGCAACGTCGGCTGACACCCGACCCAACATCCTGTTTTGTATTTCAGACGATCAAAGCTATGCCCACACGGGTGCCAATGGTGATCCCGTCGTCAAGACACCCGCGTTTGACCGAATTGCGCGCGAAGGCCTGCGGTTTGTGCACGCATTCTGTGACGCGCCGACATGTGGGCCGTCCCGCTCGGCGACTCTCACAGGCCAGCACATCTGGCGTCTGGAAGAAGCCGGGAATATTCACAGCACGCTGCCGGCAAAGTTTGCGACCTACACCGAATTGCTAAGAACGGCGGGCTACGCCGTCGGTTTCACGGGCAAGGGATGGAGCCCGGGCCGGTTAGAACCCGGAGGAAGAACGGAGAATCCGGCCGGCCGGGAATTCCAAAAGCTAAGATCGAACCCTCCCTTCAGGGGCATACGAAATACCGACTATGCGGGAAACTTCCAGGACTTCCTCACACAGGTTTCGAAGGATCAGCCATTCTGTTTCTGGCTGGGGACGTCCGAACCACATCGCGCTTACCAGGCGGGAGCAGGGCAGCTGACGGGTAAGGATCCCGCACAGGCAATCGTGCCGCCAATCTTTCCTGACAACGACATCGTGCGCAATGACATCCTGGATTATCTTGTGGAGGTCGAGCATTTCGACGGGATGGTCGCACGCGCAATCGCTGCACTGGAGGCGCGCGGCGAACTGGACAACACGCTGGTGGTGGTCACGAGCGATCACGGGATGCCTTTTCCACGCGGTAAAGCGAGTCTGTACGACGCGGGTTCGCGGGTGCCGCTGGCGATGCGGTGGCCGGACGGAATCGTGAAATCGGGCCGTGACGTGACAGCATTCGCGAACCTGAGCGATCTGGCGCCAACCTTTCTGGAAGTGGCAGGCCTGGAGATCCCTGAGATGATGACCGCCCGCAGTTTACTGGACATTTTCAAGGGGCACGATCCTGTGGGAATGGACGCGGCCTTTGTGGCGATGGAACGTCACGACGGATGCCGTCAGGGCGGCAAAGGATATCCTTGTCGCGCGATACGAACGGAGGACTATCTTTATATTCACAATTTCGAACCAGCGCGGTGGCCTTCAGGTTCCCCGGATGCCAGCGTGTGTGCGCGGTCGATTCCGTTTGGGGAAATCGACGGCTCACCGACGAAGACATACATGATGGAGCATCGCAACGAACACGAAGTGGCGCGGCTGGCGGAACTGGCGTTCGGAATGCGTCCGGCTGAAGAACTCTACGATCTCAGCAACGACCCGCACCAAATGGTGAATGTCGCAGGGACCGCCGCGATGGCTGACATGCAGGCGACGCTTCGCCAGCGACTGTTCGATCATCTTCGGAAGACGCGAGATCCCCGCGTCGTTGGCGGCACCGTGGATTGGGATTATTACCCGTATTACGGGAAGATCAGCACGAAGGGATGGAGTGTCGATGAAAAGCCTCGCTAGCAGGCTAAGCGTATGAATATCTGCTGCAGCCTTTCTTCCGCCAGTCATTGCGAATGGCCGGCCCAATGTGCTGTTCATCGCGGTGGATGATCTGCGAGACGGGGTCGGGCATCTCGAAGGACACGCTGGGGCGAAAACACCCAATACATCGTTCCACCACAGCGTTGCACGCTGACTTGTGGCCGCGAAGAACGCTTTTCGATGGAAGTTTCGTTACTCCCACGAGCCAATATCGTCTGCGACAATAAGTAAACGGCACGGACGTCGAATTCGGGAATCACCAACCGCCCTGGCCACTGAAAGTGGCATCACTTTCTTTGTTCGGCGGGCGTCGTGGCTGCCTTTCGAGCTTTCTCTTTCGGCCTGTTCTTGAACGGCCAGGTCTGGACACCCACGCGGTCGGCCCAGGCCTGCCATTTCCTGGTCAGTTCGTTCAACCTGGCGGGATTCGCCTTTGCCAGATCGTTGAGTTCGGTGCGGTCGGTTTGCATGTCGTAGAGTTCCCATCGTGTGGGTTCGTCCTTGCGATACGCGGACACTATTTTCCACTGACCATCACGAAGCGCCAGATTTCCATGATGCTCGAACCCAATTGCAGATTCCCGAGTGAGTACATCGCCTGAAAACGTGGGGACCAGGCTGACGCCTTCCATCGGCTGGATCGCTTTTCCTGCAAATTCGTCGGGGTAGGTTGCGTCCGCCGCCTGCAGGAACGTGGGCATCAGGTCGATCAGATGAGACGGATCCTGCACGATTGCGCCGCGGCGATCGGGGGATATGCCCTGCGGCCAATGCACGATGAAAGGCGTGCTGATTCCACCTTCATAGCCATCATGTTTGTAACCACGAAACGGCGTGTTCGAAGTGTTTGCCCAACCAGTTCCGTAGGCAACGAACGTGTCTTCCGCGCCCGGCATGGTTTCCGGACCGGTGTGTACCCATTGTCCCGTTCGCGTTTGCATCGGCGGCCAGATCTTCGTCTGAAGATCATTCGGACCGAATGGTTTGAAGTCGAATTTTTTCATCTTGTCAGCGTTTGAGGATCGTCCGTAGCCTTCGGCGCAACCACCGTTGTCCTGAAGGTAGATCACCAGAGTATTGTCCAGGGCGTCTGCTGCTTTCAATTGCCTGATGATCCTGCCGATCCCCTGATCCATACGGTCCACCATCGCGGCGTAGACTTCCATGCAACGAATGTCCCAATCCTTGTGCGGAAACCTGTCCCAATTGACCGCACCTGCGGACATGGGCCACTGTTTGTGGATCACTCCCTGTTCAATCGCTTTTAGGTAACGGGCCTCGCGGATGGGATCGTAGCCATCGTCATACCTGCCGTTGTATTTGGCAATTTCAGCTTCCGGTGCGTGCATCGGCCAGTGCGCACTGGTGTAAGACACGTATAGAAAGAACGGCTTATCGGCGTGGTCGCGGAAGTGATCGGCTACGTAACGAGCGGCGTTATCACTGATCGCGTCCGTGTAATAGAAATTTCCGGGCTGGTACTCCGGATCGTTGTCGGGCGTGATAAATGTGTTACCACGGCACAACGTTGCTGGATCATAGAAACTGCCTGCACCGGTGATCGTGCCATAAAAACGATCGAATCCTCTTTGCTGCGGCCAGTTAGAATTATCGGCCCCGGGACCGGTGTGCCGGGTTACATGCCACTTGCCGGACATGTAGTTGCGATACCCCGCCAACCGGAGAGCTTCCGCACTGGTCACACATTTTCGATTCAGATCACCGCGATACGCATCGTAACCTCGGTCACCGGTCATCAAGCCAATCCCGGCCTGATGCGAGTACAATCCGGTGAGCAACGAGGCACGTGTCGGGCAACAGCGCGATGTGTTGTAGAACTGAGTGAAGCGAAGCCCATTACCGGCAAGGCCGTCCAGCACGGGCGTCTGTATTTCGCTTCCGTAACAACCGATGTCGCTGTAGCCCATATCATCGGCCATGACAAGCACGATGTTCGGCCGTTCCGCAGCAGGCACGGCGCCTGTGGCGGCGAAGAACAGGGCGAGCAATCGAATAATCATCATTCACTTTCTTTGGTCGTTCGCTGTGAGCAGATTACTTTGTCAGTGTCATCGGCTTTGAAGAATCCAGCGTGCGTGCGGCACGTTGCTCACTGCCCTGAATGTGATCGTTCCCCAGCGTCGCGACAGCGGCTTTCTGCAGTTCTTCCATTCGTTGAAGCACATCCGGATTAGCATCCGCGACGTCTGTTCTTTCCTTGAGATCGTTTTTCAGGTTTACCAGTTTGCCCACGCGGCCGGCGCCGGTCTGTTCTGCGGAAGTCCAGTTCGGGTGCGTCATTTCCAGAGGCAGGTGATACTTCCAATTGCCGTTCCGAATCGCCTGAAGCTGTCGGCGGCGATAATAGTACAGAGCTTTGTACTGCGACCTGCTGTCTTTATTTCCGAACAGAAGTCCGGATATATCAAAGCCATCAAGTTTCATCGACGGCAGCGACGCACCAGCCAACGAACAGAATGTCGGCAGAATATCCATCATTGTCGCCAGGTCACTGCACTTTGATCCTGCCGCAATGCGACCCGGCCATCGCGCAATCATCGGCACTCGCATGCCCCCTTCCATCGTCGATCCTTTGGCGCCGGACAATGGCTGATTGGATCCGCCGTTGCGACCGTTGGATCCGTTGTCCGACGTAAAGATCACCAGTGTGTTTTCAGTAAGCCTGAGCCGATCCAGGCAGGCGAGAATCTGCCCGGTTGACCAGTCGATCTCTTCCACAGAATCACCGTAACGCCCATTAGCACTCTTGCCGCGAAAGTCCGTCGACGCAAACAGTGGCAGGTGCGGAAACGTGTGGGGCAGATAAACGAAGAACGGTTTTGCCTTATTGTCTTCAATGAACGAAATTACCTGTCTGGTGTATCGTTTCGTAAGTGTCGCCTGGTCCGCAGGAGCTTCGATAACGGAATTCTGTTTCACGAGAGGCAGCGGTGGATCGCCACGCCTGGCGGATTGCATGTCGTTGGAATAGGGGATGCCGTAGTAATGATCGAACCCGTGTTGCGTCGGCAAGTGCTCAGGCTGATCGCCGAGATGCCACTTTCCGACACAGGCCGTCGAGTACCCCTTTGATTTGAGTGCTTCGGCGACAGTGACCTCTTCCGGGTTCAGCCCACGACGACTGCGAGGGATCAGGACCCAGTGCCCCGTGAAATCTTCGTGCATGCCAACCCGTCGCGGATAACAACCGGTCATCAGGCTTGCGCGTGACGGAGTGCATACCGGGCTGGACGAATAGAAATCGGTGAACTTCATCCCGTCACTGGCCAGTTGATCGATGTGCGGTGTGCGGTTCTTCGTCGACCCATAGCAGCCGAGATCACCGTATCCCAGGTCATCGCAAAAGATCAGGACGATGTTTGGCGGGGTCTCGGCAACAACGACGCAGGGCGTCGGAAACGGACTCAGAGCCAGCAGCAACACAATCAACAAGGTAATCTTCATGATTCACTTTCTAACAAGAGCAAGGGCAAAGCCCATGCCCCGCTGCGAGCTACGACTCGGCAACACTCCATGATCGCTGAAACAGGAACATACACGCAAGGAACAGGGGAAAAAGGTGCCAGTGCTTTGTCAGAACCAGGTTCCAGGGTTGGCAAGGAAAACGGGGTCAGGTACGAAAAACCGGAACGGCCCGAAGGGTGCTTCGCATTTTTGGTACCTGACCCCCTTTTCCGGCGAACGATTCAACCTCACCTTGGGGCTGTGGCAATGCACCGGAACCACTGTCGCGTCACTCGCGATACGAAAGATCACTCAGCCAGTCTTTCCCGCCAGAAGGTTGCCTGTTCGCCGCGCTGCCAGGTGTCATACAGGCGGACCAGTTTTTCGATCGCTTCTGTAAGACGGTATTGGCGTTTGGCTGAAATGTCGTCCTGGCGCAGTCGCATGCCTTCAAAGCCAGCCAGCAACAATCGTTCGGCGTCATCATATCGTTGCAGGTCGATCAGATTGTCACCGATATTGACCTGCACCCAGAAGGTATGCCAGTCGTTCGGTTCGAGACGTCGACGGATTTCATAACACTCCCGAAAGGCCGCATCGGCCTCGTCAAAGCGTTTCAGACTCTGCAGGTCTCGACCGAGCGTCGAAAGAGTGGCCGGAAGTTCCTTTTCTTCCTGATGCTGGCGCTGCTGCGTAAGCAGCCGTTGTCGCAACGTGACCGATTCCTCCGGACGATCCAAATCAGCCAGCACACCGGCCAGTGCTTTGAGCGTGGCCAGAGTCCTGTCGTCCTGCGGACCAGGTACCGTTTGCCGATGATCGAGACATTCCTGAAACAGCTTCCGCGCGTCCTCCCAACGATCCACGTCATTGTAAGCCTCGGCCAGCGTAAACATGCTCTTCAACGTATCCGTATGATCGTCGCCCTTGAGTTTTCGGTGAGAGGCCAGGTCTTCCTCGAGCAGCCCCATGGCGTCTTCTGTGCGATCATCGTCCAGATACAACTCGGTCAGATACTTCATGCTCGTCCGAGTGCGATCGTGTGTGTCGCCCAGCTGTTGACGTTGCGTGCGGAGCACACGCTCAAGTAGTGAAATCACGTTGGTCTTCTGGCCGTCATCGCGCAGGGAAGAAACCAGGTCGTCCAGTTTTTCCTTTGAGTCAAGCTCGTCGATGTCAAATCGTTTCAATCGCAACCGCAGGGCTTCGTCGGCCATCGTCGTGGATTCCTCGTCCCGGCCCACCTCGTTGTAATATCCGGCCAGTTTCTCGAGCGATCGATACACGTCGCGATGCTCCTCGCCCAACACGCGACGTCGCCGCTCGCAGACGTCTTCCCAAAGCAGAACAGCATCGTCCAATCGGTCTGCGTCGCGATACGTCTCGGCCAGCATCGCCATCACGTCAAGGGTATCCTCATGATCCAGCCCGAGCGTCTCGGTTCGCAGGCTGCGCGCCTTCTCCAACGCTACGACCGCCCGTGAGTAGAGCTCCAGGCCAACGTATGTTTCGCCAAACGCCTCGTATAGATCGCCCTGACTGGCTGGCGATGCCTTGAAATCGTCATCGAGTTTCGCGATGGCTCGATCCAACAGATCCCGAAGACGCACCTCTCCTTTGTTACGAAGCCGCCGTGGACGACGCAACAAGCCAATCATCAGGTCACTGACTTCTTCTGCGTCCTTCTTTGCTTCACGCGCCTGCTGCCGTTCCCGCTGCGTCTTGCGCAGGGCAAGATTAACCTCAGCATTGGCCTGCTCGACCTGCTGCCTCCGCAGGTCGGCGACGGCAAACGCCCGCCTTGCGATTCGCGCCTGCCAGGACGTGGCTGCCACACCGACAATCAACGACAACAACAGCAGGCTTGCCGCGACCACCGTTCTTCGATTGCGACGTACGAACTTCCGAAACCGGTACAACTTCGATGGCGGACCGGCCTCAACGGGCTCTTCACGCAGGAACCGTTCGATGTCGCGGACCAGACTGACGGCAGCCGGGTAACGTCGACCGCGTTCTTTTTCCAGCGCACGCATCACAATCCAGTCCAGTTCCCCCCGAACCAGTCTGGCCAGACGTGACGGGTCAGTACGACGCACGGCTGAAATGGATGCCAGGTCATCCCTTTCACCGGCAAGTCGATCACTTGGCGGTGGCGGTTCCTTCTCCTGAATCATCTTCAGCATTTCAGTAAAGGCCACATCGGCCATGCTCTTTCGGTTTAGCGGCGTGGACCCGGTCAGAAGCTCATACAGAAGCACGCCCAGGGAATAGACATCGGCCCGAGTATCGATGTCGCGTTCATCCGGATCCGCCTGCTCGGGAGACATATATTCCAGTGTGCCAACAATCGTGCCGAATCCAGTAAAGGACAGTTGATCCGACAGCGGTTGCCCATCGCTTTGGCGATGCCGAAGTCGATAACTTTCGGTATCGGCTTTCCATCATAAAGAGCCACCAGGATGTTTGACGGCTTAATGTCGCGATGAATGATGCCTTTCTGATGCGCGTGCTGAATCGCTTTGCAGATCGGAATGAACAGTTCCAGTCGCTGACGGGGCGACAGCCTTTGGCTATCGCAGAATCTCGTCACTGGAGTGCCCGGCACCAGCTCCATCACAAAGTACGGTTGATTGTCCTGGGTGGTGCCAGCATCAAGAACGGTGGCGATGTTGGGGTGATCCATGAGTGCGAGGGCTTGCCGTTCCTGCTCGAAACGGGCAATAACGCTTCCCGTCGCCATCCCTCCCTTGATGACTTTGATGACTTTGATGGCAACGGTCCGACGAACGGGCGATGTCTGCTCCGCTCGCCACACTGTGCCCATGCCGCCTTCGCCCAGTTGCTCCAACAACCGATAGGGACCAATCCATCGCTGCCGGGGTGCGGCACCGTCACTGTCATCGCCGGGCTGGTCCGGCAAAGTGGCGACAAGTGTCTTCTCATCAACACCTCGATCCGTTGGAGAAATGACTGACGTTTTTGTACCACTGGTCACCTCATCGCCGGCCACGTCAGCAATGTCAGTGGGCTTCACTGCCGCCAGGTCATCCTGGTGCAGCAACGCCTCGACCTGCTGTCTCAAAGCGATGTCATTGCCACACATTTTCAATAGATACGTCGCACGCTCCTCAGAACGCAACTTAGCTGCGGCCCGATAGATCTCATCAGTTTTTCGCGAATCACCTTCAGTCACCACACTCGCTCCCCGAAATGCTGCAGTCTGAAATCAATGATGGACACTGGCAGAGTTCGATTTCCTGCGCGATCCCGCTCGCAGCCAACATCGCGCAGCGTTTTCTGAACGGTTCTCAGCTGACCGAACTTCTTCACTCCGACGACCTCTTTCCAGGCGGGTATGTTCCCATCGAAGCAGACCTCGACGGCGAATGTCAAACGCGGAACCGGAGAATAATGGTGTACATATGTATTTATTCATTGGTGATAATTGTAGCGCAGAATACGATTGAACATCGCCACACCACTGGTGATTCTATGTTCATGCTCACTTTGGGCTTCCCCAACGTCTTCATCAAGAGAGATTAAATCTCCCCTTATCGTCATGAAATGTGGGCCACTTCACAAAAGCTCCCTGCTGAATTCCAACACGAAATCACTTCGTATATCTGCGCCCCTTTCCTTTTTAGTCTTTCTCAAAGGTAGAACGAGGTATCGCAATGTTCAGCTCAGGAGATCGGCCTCTCATCGGCAACGTCATGGGTTTACCCTCATCGAGTTACTGGCGGTGATCGCAATTATTGCGATTTTGATCGCACTCCTGTTGCCTGCCGTGCAACAAGCCCGGGAGGCGGCCAGGAGAACTCAGTGCAAAAACAACCTGAAACAGATTGGCCTGGCCCTTCACAACCATCATGACGCCTACGGTCATTTCCCTCCGGCGAAAGTAGCGTTTGAAGACTCTCCCAAGCCGGCACGGCTGGATTCATGGGACCTCTCGATCACCAGAAGCAACCCCGCATTGAGCATCCATTCGCTGTTGCTGCCGTACATGGATCAGGCCGCGCTGTACAATAACCTGGACACATGGAAAGGCTACGACGTCCTGCCAAACCCGGATTCTCAGGGCCGACGAGTCAACTGGTGGGACGTGGACTGGACGGACGCCCAAACGAAGTTTCCGGCTTTCCTCTGCCCTTCAGATCCAGGACTCTCGACATCCGGACAGCTACCCGGACTTCATTCCTGGTGTGGAACATGCCGCCCGGGCAGTGGAGGAACCTGGGGAACACAGTTTTGGTTCGGTGACTTGCCCGAGATTGGCCAGACCAACTATCTTCCTGCGGGAGGTCCGATTGGCGGGCATCTGACGAACAGCTTTAGCAGGTACAAGGGGTTGTTTGGCAGTGGAGTGAAGACGCGATTTCGGGACGTTACGGACGGGTCCAGCAACACAATTGCCTTCTTCGAGGTGACGGGCGGCGACCGATACAGCTTTTGGTGGATCGACAATGGTGCGTTCCCGACCGGGTGGGGATTTGGAGACAACTATAACCAGCTGAACAGCGCTCACACTGGTGGAGTTCAGGTGTTGCTGGGCGACGGTTCGGTGCGGTTTATTTCCGAGAACATCGACGACAAATGGATCGACGGTGTGCTTCACAGCCTGGCTTCGATGGGCGAGGGCAACGTAGTCGGCGAATACTGACAGGCTCTTGTCATCCCGTTTCATCGCAAAGTAACGTCGCTTGTCTGAGGACATCGTAGCCGGAAAACGGCGTCCGCGTTTTCCTGTTTTGAAACAATCAGAAGGGACGTAGTAGGATTTGGAGCAGTTTACTTATTCGCGCGAAGCGTTCTGACCGGTGGGCATGCTGTTCTTTCAGGCTGGAACCAGTCTATCGCGGCCATGAGTCAGTGTAATACGTTGTCGTGTCAGCAATTAACAAGGAGCGATCTCTATGAGGTGTATACGATTGGTGCTGTTTGGCCTGTTGGCAATGTGCTGGCTGGGAGGTTGTGGTTCGTCGAACGAGCCTGTGATTCCGGAGAATCCCACAGCAGGACCTCCTGAAGGCGGACCAAGTCGTGAAGGCCTGCCGGGAAGCGAAAAGATGGGAGCGAAATAGCGGACGATCAGAGAGACCACGGGCCAACAGGCTTCCTGGTAGCTTTTCGCTGTGCGTCGACTGGACGCGATCGCCCTGGCCTCCGCATTTTCGGTGGCCGACTTCAGCGACGTGCTGACCAAAGCAGAACAAAGTTCGTAGATGGGGCCGTAATTGAGCCTACGGTTTCTTAAACCAGGCTTTGCGAGCATTCTCGGTGATTTCCGCATCCAGTTCTTTCATCCGCGCAGCCAGTTGGCTGGCCAGGTCAGAATGGTCCTGCGACAGATCATTTTTCTCGCCAGCATCGGCGACAAGATCGAACAGGTGAATGGTTGGCTTTGCGGGTTGAGCTTTTTTGTTGTTGCGATTTCGACCTTTCGCTTTGACCAGTAATTTCCATTTACCCTGGCGGAGACCTTCGATCTGTCCCTGCGATGAGTAGTACAGGTACTCATCACGATTTGAATCTCCATCGGTATCGAGCAATTTGTGAGACATGTCCATGCCATCGATTTTTCGATCGGCCGGTAGTTTGCTGTTCGTCAGCGCGGCAATTGTTGGCAGCATATCAATGGTTGCAACCACATCGTCGCACTCCGTTCCTGCCGGAATTCTTCCCGGTCCCCACATCACACAGGGAACTCGCTGCCCACCTTCAAACGTCGTGCCTTTTCCATCGCGAAGTGGCCCTGCGGAGCCGCCGTGATTCTTGAATCGCAACCACGGGCCGTTGTCCGACGTGTAAATAACATAAGTGTTGTCAGACAAATCCAGTTCACGAATGGTGTTCATCAACCGACCGACTTCTGCGTCGATGTGTTCAATCACACAGGTGTACGCGTTTGCAGGATCAGGATCGTAAGCATCTTCGGGAACGTATAGCGGGATGTGAGGCATGCTGTGCGGCAGATAAACAAAGAAAGCTTCTTCCTTGTGCTGTTTGATGAAATTGATTGCACGATCGGTATAGCGTCTGGTCACCGTGCGTTGATCGACGGGAAGTTCAACGATCTTTTCGTTTTCGATCAGTGGCGTGTTCCACTGGGTAACCGCGGAAGCCTGGTCGCGCCACAAATCGTCCGACGGGATCCTCGGCTTGCCCTTGTTATCCGGGTGATTCATGTCGTTCGAATAAGGGATTCCCAGATAGGTGTCAAATCCATTTTGCCTGGGCAGCGTTTCGGGATGATGGCCCAGGTGCCACTTGCCAAAGCAAGCGGTCGCGTAGCCCAACGATTTCAATTGATCGGCAATCGTGTGTTCAGTGGGATTCAGACCTCGCGTTGATGCAGGAAACAGGACGTGTTGATGCATGCCAATCCGTTTCGGATAGCAGCCGGTCAGCAAGGCTGCTCGTGACGGAGTGCAAACGGGCGATGCAACCATGAAGTTTGTGAATCGCCGGCCTTCCGTTGCCATTTGATCAATATTCGGAGTCCTGATCTTTGTTGATCCAAAACAACCCAGATCACCGTAACCCTGGTCATCGGCAAAAATGATCACAAAATTCGGCTTCGTGGATTCACCACGCGAGATCGCACAGCAAGCGGTCAACAATAGCAATACGGCAAGTCTGGTTCGAAGCATTTTAGCGGCACCTCAAGGAAGCTCCCACGCGGGATGAATAGTTTAACGTGGAAGGCATTCTAGTTGGCACAGAGTGTCGAGAACACTCACCGAAACTGCTAGAGTATCGTCACAGACAGCACCGCAACGACCACGACTTAAGATTGCTAACAACTCACGGTGTGCCTGCTTCCACTTTCATTCAGAGGATAGAAACCCAAGATGAAGAATTCATCAGTCAGCCGACGGAATTTTTTGCAAACGTCTGCCGTTGCTACGGCGGCAACTTCCGCCGCATATTTCCCATGGAGCACGCCTGCCTTCGCGAACGACGAGGCCAACTCGCGACCACGTATCGGGTGCATCGGTGTCGGCAGTATGGGGACTGGCGACGCTCGCGGCCATGCCCAATTCGGCGACATCGTGGCTGTCTGTGATGTCGATTCGAATCATGCAGCAAGGGCTCAGAACGACGAGAAGATCGGCAAAGGCAAAGCCGATGCCTATGGAGATTATCGCAAGGTACTGGAACGCGATGACATCGATGTTGTCAGCGTGGTGACTCCCGATCACTGGCACGTAAAAATCGCCATTGAGGCTCTGCAGGCCGGCAAACACGTTTTTTGCCAAAAGCCGCTGACGCTGACGCTGGAGGAAAACCAGTTAATCCGCAATGCCTGCAGGAAGTATTCCGGCCAGGCATTCCTTGTCGGAACTCAGCAGCGCAGCACGAAGGACAAGTTCCTGCGTGCCGTTAACATGGTCCGGAAAGGTCTGCTTGGCGACATCAAGAAAGTGACAGTCGGCATCAACGGCAGCCCGACCGGTGGGCCATTCCCCGTTGCTGAAGTTCCGGAAAACCTCGACTGGAACATGTGGCAGGGGCAGGCTTCCGCGGTTGATTACCGACAGAAGCGTTGTCACTACCAATTCCGCTGGTGGTACGAATACTCCGGCGGCAAGTTCACCGACTGGGGTGCTCACCACGTCGACATCACCATGTGGGCTCTTGGCCAAAATGGTGAAGGCCAGGGTCCGATTGAAATCGACGGCACCGATTCCAAACATCCCGTCGAGTACAAGGACGGCTACACCACCGTCGACGATTGTTACAACACTTCACACGACTTCTCGGTCATCAACACGTTTGCCAACGGCACCGTGATGGATGTGACCAGTCGAGGTGACAACGGCATCACTTTCGAAGGAACGAAAGGCCGAATCTTTGTGAACCGCGGTAAAATCGTCGGCAAACCGATCGAAGAAAACTGGGACAAAGACCAGTTCGGCGAAGAGCAACTTGTCGAGCTCTACAAAGGAAAACCGGCAGAAGGTCACAAGAACAACTTCTACCGTTGTATTGCCGAAGGCGGCCTGACGGTCTCCGACGTCTTCTCTCACGTTCAGGCGATGAGTGCTTGCCATCTGAGTGCTATCGCCGCTCGACTTGGTCGCTCCATCAAGTGGGATCCGAAGACCGAACAGATCATCGGCGACGACCAGGCAGCATCATTCGTCGCTCGCGATCGTCGAGAAGGATTCGACATTCCTCGCGTGTAACTAACAGAACGCTGTTCGGAAATGCTCGCTTTCACTCAATCTGTGGAAGCGAGTGTTTTTCGTTCACCTGAAGTTTCTGACGCAGTGGGGCAGCTTATTCAGCCGGCACTGAACCCCACTTCATTCAACTGATTCCGTTTGCACAGAAGACCTCCTGTAAGGCCGGAAAGAGAGGAGTTGTTTTTGATCTGCGACCGGAGTGGATTATTATTAGTGAATCCATTCCACGATATTGGAATGCGAATTGAAAATCGCATTTGCCAAACTCACAAGTCACATCAATTCCTGTTTCGGCAAATGATAATCTGACCGGCCCTGACGTCTGGAGAATCACCATGAGCAAACGACTCCTCAATAGGCGCGAATTCCTGGGCGGTACGTTGACGGCCGCAACGACACTCGCCCTGTTGCCAAATCTGGCAGCCTCTGAAGTCAAGACAAAGGTGACAACGTACACGTACAAGCGAGTGGGCAACCTGGAAATCAAAGCCGACGTGCATCGAGCCGATGATGATGTGGCGCGGCCGGTTGTGGTCTGGATCCACGGCGGCGCATTGATCAATGGACATCGAGCCGGGGTGAACGGCCGCGTGAAGAGACGAATGCTTGACGCCGGGTACGTCATTGTCTCCATCGACTATCGTTTGGCGCCCGAAACAAAGCTGCCGGGGATTATCGAAGACGTGGAGGACGCCTTCAAATGGATTCGGAAAGATGGTGCGGCGCTGTTTCACGCGGACCCCCGTCGTATCGCGGTCATGGGCGGGTCCGCCGGCGGTTGCCTGACGCTCACGTCCGGCTTCCGAGTACAGCCGCGACCGACCGTTCTGGTATCGTTCTGGGGTTACGGCGATCTGATCGGAGAATGGTACAGTAAACCAAGCCCTCATCCGCGGCACAACAGAATGCAGATCAC
>JAAERP010000225.1 GCA_024230215.1 Fuerstiella sp.
AGTACATTGCTCGGAAAACCTCCCAGGCGAAACGTGCCGCCCATCGTTTGAAAATTCAGCGGCCTTCCGGCGATACTGACCTGGGGGTGGATGCGTCGCAGAATACCCAGCCAAGTCAAAAACCTGACGGAAAAGTTCGCAAGCCTCGACGAGGCAATAAGATCGACTGGCACCGCAGCCCGCAAACTGCCCGCACGGCAGCCACGGCTGATGATCGGCCGATCATCTGGTTTCGGGTGGTCGGCGATTTGGAAGGGTACATGTGAAGTGCGCGCTATCGCATGAGGACCGTGACGTTATCAACACCCCAAATAAGAAACACAATTGCTAATCACTTCGTACCGCTGAACTCCAACATTGAGGGCGACCCTTTGGCCGGCGAGAGTATTGGCCACGCACCGAACGAACCACCCGGAGACTGCATTCGTGGAAATGGACGCCAGAATGTTCAGACCATTTTCATGACGCCGGACGAAGAGATCTTCCATGTCGCGACCGGATTTCTTTC